>CAJUFC010000001.1 GCA_910585565.1 uncultured Eggerthellaceae bacterium
ATGCCCTCGGGACCTTCCGGTGTGCATGTGCGGGAAAAAGCCGATACTCGAACTGGTGACCCGAAAGCCGATCTTGCCCACTGCGGACGAGATTGAGCGAAATCCACGTTCTCGCAGCGCCAAGCTGCGGGTCGCAAGAAAAACGACGCAATAGACGGAGAAGACAAATCCAAGAGGCATTTTGACCAATTATCAGCCATACATACACGGCTCTGTTGTCTACAAGCAGGATGTGTACGAGCGCGAGGACTGGGCACCCGTAGAAAAACGCGAGCCCAAGCGCCGCGTTGATGTCATCCCAGGCGGAGCCAAGGGTCATGCCAAGGAAACATCACCGTCTCACGCATTCGCGCTGCGCGTTGCCAAAATCACCATCTCTGTGGCAGTGCTGTTTGCCGGCATCGGCGTTGGGCGCGTGACGTTGAGCGCGGCCACGGTGGCCGAAGCCCTAGAGGCGCGCGAAGTCAAGAACCAGCTGGAAGAGGCTCGTAGCTCAATCAACCAGCTCGAGGTCATGCAAAGCTCGCTCTCCAATCCGACGCGCATCAAGACGGAGGCCGCTGCCCTTGGCATGGCGAGCGCTACCGACTCGGTCGTGCTCGACCTTTCGGGTGACGTGGTTGCGACGGACGACGCTGGCAATCTGTCGCTTGCTGAGAGCATGGCCATGAAGGTGAACATAGACCAAGAGGCACAGGCGGCAGCCGAGGCGGCACGCATCGCCGAGCAGGAAGCGGCGGCAGCCGAGGCGGCGCGTCAGGCCGTGGCATCAGGGTCGCCCACGCCCGTGCCGACGACGGTAGTGCCGGCAGCCGCTTAAGGCGGACAGACTCGACAAAGCAGGTAATGTGACTGAGAATCAATCACGACCGCTCGCGGCAGTGAAGCTCATCTTCCTTTTGGTTGCCGCGCTCTTTCTGGTTCGGCTTGTCTACTTGCAGGTCATTGTGAGCGGCGAGTATTCTGCCAATGCGAGCGAAGTGCGCACGATCAACTTCGACATCTCGCCTCATCGCGGAACGATCTATGACCGCAATGGCACCGTGCTGGCTGTGAGCGTGGATGCCACGACGATATACTGCAACCCGGTCGAGGTGACGAACGCCAACTACGAGGCAAAAAAGATCGCCTCAGTGCTGGGTGGCGAAGAGGCCGACTATCTCGAGCTGCTCAAGAAGACGACGTCGACGTTCGTGTACATCGAGCGTCAGGCTGATGTCGATAAGGCCGAACGGCTGAAATCGATGAAGCTCGACGGCATTTACTTCATCAACGACAGCCGTCGCGAATACCCGAACGGCGCCATTGGCGGACAGGTCATCGGGGCTTGCGACGTTGACGGCAACGGCATCTGCGGGCTTGAGCTGCAGTATGACGATATCCTCCGTGGCGTGCCGGGCGTGTATTCAGGTGAGCGCGGCGTGGATGGCACGCCCATACCGGGCGGCGTGCACGAGGACGTAGCTGCTGTGGACGGCGAGGACATCATGGTGTCCATCGACATCAAGCTGCAGGACGTGGCCGAGCGCGCCGTGGCCCAGTGGCTTGAGGGCAACGACTCGAAGAGCGGATCTTCCATCGTTATGGACTCCGAAACGGGCGAGATCTATGCGATCTGCTCGTATCCGTACCTGAACCCCGCCGATCTGGCGAACTCGGTGATAGGCTCTGACAACCTCTTGCCGGTCACCCAGGCCTTTGAGCCTGGATCGGTATTCAAGGCATTCAGCGCGCTGGCAGTGCTGGAGGAAAACGCCATGGCTGCCAGCGACGTCATGCTCGTGCCGGCAGAGCTCAAGGCTGACGAGTACGTCATCACCGACGCCCACGAGCGCGGGGACGCCTACATGACGTTCTCTGAGATTCTCGACCAGTCGTCGAACGTGGGCATCTCGCTGGCCATCGACCGCGTTGGCTTTGGCAAGCTGTATAGCACGCTGCACGCGCTCAAGATCGACCAGCCGACTGGCGTGGACTATCCTGGCGAGGCGAAAAGCGTTCTTACGGACGTGAGCCAGTGGTCCAAGGTCGGCGGCTACAACATCAGCTTCGGCCAGGGCGTTACGGCAACGCCGCTGCAGGTCGCGCGCGCCTATGGGGCCATTGCCAACAACGGCGTCATGGTCGAGCCTCACTTCCTGATAGCGAAGCCGCTGACGGGCGAGTGGGCCGAGCATAAGACTGAGCAGGTGCTCGATAACCAAGAGGCCATCAACAAGCTCATCAGCATGCTGCGCGGCGTGGTCACCGAGGGCACGGGCAAAAACGCCTACATCGAAGGCTTTGACGTCGTGGGAAAGACCTCCACCGCAGAGATTGCCGAGGCGGGCGGCTACGCCCAAGAGAAATGGAATCTATGCTTCGCGGGATTCATCGCCAATTCCACGAGCCCGCTCGTGTGCTTTGTCGGCGCCAACGAGGTGCCTTACGAAAGAAATGTGTCCTCAATCTTTCGCGATATAATGTTGGAAGCGATCGACCTGTACAAGATCGTTCCCGAATAGGACATCGCGTTAGATCGAGAAGGCAATATGGCTAAGACGTGCGAAGAGCTCTTTCAAGGCATCGATGCGACCATTTTGGGCAACCCCGATGAGCCGGTCGTTGGGTTGGCGTATCGCAGCGATATGGTGCACCCGGGCGATGCCTTCTTTTGCATCGTGGGGTTTACGGTTGACGGACATTCGTTTGCGCAGGATGCGATTGACCGTGGCGCCAAGGTGATCGTGGCTGAGCGCAAGCTCTATCTCGCTGACGCTACCGACGTGACGGTGGTCGTCGTATCTGACTCGCGTCGAGCGATGGCCGAGGCGGCCTGTTCGTTTTACGACAACCCGTCTGCGTCGTTTCAGCTGGTGGGCATCACCGGCACGAACGGCAAGACCACCACAAGCTATCTCGTTGAGGCCATTGCGCGTGAGGCTGGCCTGAAGACGGGCGTGATAGGCACGGTAGGCATGCGCGTGGGCGACACGCAGCTGGGCACCGAGCACACTACCCCCGAGTCGCCTGACTTGCAGCGTGCGTTCGCGCAGATGCGCGATGCGGGATGCGAGGTGGTGGCAATCGAGGTGAGCTCGCACGCGCTTGACCTCGAGCGCGTGTGGGGGAGCCGCTTTGCGGTGACGGCATTCACGAACCTTACCCAAGATCATCTCGACTATCATCATACGTTTGACGCCTACTTTGAGGCGAAGGCATTGCTGTTTGGGAAGGACTACCCGGCCAAGCGCGTGATTGGCGTTGGGACGCAATGGGGCGCTGAGTTGGTCGAGCGCTGCCTGCGCGTTGGCGACGAGGTGCTGTCGACCGGCTTCGAGGAAGATGCCGACATTCATCCGACGGCAGTGGACTACGGCATCAACGGAACGCAGGTACGGCTGGACGTGCTGGGCGAGGCTCAGGAGTTCGCATATGAGCTTGTGGGCAAGTTTAACGTAGAGAACATCATGTCAGCCTACGCGATCGGGCTTGAGCTGGGCATCGCAGAGGACGTCATCATCGCGGCGCTCTCGAAAGCGCACTCGGTGGCGGGTCGTCTCGAGCAGGTCGGTCAGGACCTGGGCGAGGCGTACTCGGTCTATGTGGACTATGCCCATACCCCTGATGCGCTCACCAAAGCCATCCGCTCGGTCAAAGAACTGGGACGTGGGCGCACCATCGTCGTCTTCGGATGTGGCGGTGACCGCGATCGCGAGAAGCGCCCCATTATGGGCAGTGCTTCCCTTGAGGCTGACGTGGCCATCGTCACGAGCGACAACCCGCGCAGCGAAGACCCGATGGCGATCATCGATGACATCATGGCGGGAATACGCCAAGTGAGCCAGCAGGCTAACGCTGGCGAGAGCCTGCCAGCTGAGGACGCCTGCGAGGTGATTCCCGATAGGCGCGAGGCCATCTGCCGGGCCATTGACCTGGCTGAGCCGGGCGACATCGTGCTCATTGCGGGCAAGGGCCACGAGGACTACCAGCTAATCGGAAGCGAGAAGAC
>CAJUFC010000002.1 GCA_910585565.1 uncultured Eggerthellaceae bacterium
GCCTCCTCGGAGAACAGCTCGGTCCACGCATCGAATCGCGCGCCACGCCGCCAGGCCTCCTCCACCAGCGCGGCCACCTCGCGGCCGCCGCGGCTCATGACCGCCTCGACAAGGCTCGTCTTGGGCTCGTGATAGCTGAGCGTGATGGCGCGATAGCGCAAAGCGCCCCGTATCACCCCGACGCGCCGGGCAGCCTCCTCAGACGAGATCTGCCCGTCCCACTGAAACGGCGTTTGGGACTTAGGCACGAACACGTTGACCGAGATGCCAAGGCGCAGGCTTCCCCGCTGCTCGGCAGGGGTGGCCTCCTTCATGGCCTCGTAGGTGCGGTTAGCCGCCTCAGCGATGCCAAGGAGGTCTTCGTCGCGCTCGGTCGGCAGCCCGATCATGAAGTAGAGCTTCATGCGCCGCCAGCCCTCGGCGCAGGCCGCACGCGTGGCCGAGATGAGGTCGTCGTCGGTCACGTTCTTGTTGATGACGTCGCGCAGACGCTGCGTGCCCGCCTCGGGCGCGAACGTGAGGCCGCCCTTCTTGCGGCCAGCGACCAGCGACGCCATGTCGACCCCGAACGAGTCGAGGCGCTGGGAGGGTATCGATATCCTCACACCGAGGCCTCCCCATTCGGCGTTGAGGCGCTCCAGTATCTCGCGTATCTGGGAATGATCGGTGCTGGAAAGCGAGGTGAGGCTCACTTCCTCGTAGCCCGTCTCTTCGATGCCGCGCCTCACGGCCGCGACGATGTTGTCGACGCTGCGCTCGCGCACCGGGCGATACATCATGCCGGCCTGGCAGAAGCGGCACCCACGTGCGCAGCCGCGCAGAATCTCGACGTTGAGGCGGTCGTGCACGATCTCCATGTAAGGCACGATCATCGGCTCCCACGCGTCAGACTCCGCAAAGCCCTCGAAGACGCGCTTCTCGATGACGCGCGGCGCCTCGCCGCAGACGGGAACGAGCCAGCTGCCCGAGCGCTGCGCCGCATCCTCGCCGACGACCTCGTACAGAGACGGCACATAGACGCCCGCCATGCAAGCCAGCTCGCGCAAGATGGCCTCGCGGGAGGCGCCCGCGCGCCTGAGCTCGCCCACGCGCCCCACCAGCTCGGGCACCGCCTCTTCGCCCTCGCCGATCATGATGGCGTCGAAGAACGGCGCATACGGCTCGGGGTTGTAGGCGCACGGGCCGCCCGCGACGACGATGGGGTCGTCTTCGGCGCGATCTGCGGCGCGCACCGCGATGCCGGCCAGATCCAGCATCTCCAGCACGTTCGTCGCCGCCAGCTCGTGCGGCAGCGTGATGCCCACGACGTCGAACTCGCGCACCGGGGCACAGCTCTCGAGCGAGAAGGCCGGCACGCCCTCCTCCCGCATGACGTCGATCATGTCGACGGCAGGCAGGAACGCCCGCTCGGCATACATGCCAGGCTGGGCGTTCACCGCGTTCACCAAGATGCGGAGGGCCTGGTTGGGCTGCCCCAGCTCGTAGGTGTCGGGATACACCATGCAAAAGGAAACGTCGCCTTCGCCAGGCGTTTCGCGACGGGCGCCCCACTCGCCATCGATATAGCGCGCGGGCCGCTCGACGGTGCGCACGAGCGCAGCGATGCGCTCCCAAAGGTTGGTACGGACCATCGGAGCGTGCGCCTATTTCGACGAGGCGGCGCTCAAGACCTGCGAGGCCGCCTCTCTCGCCTTGGCAACGACGCTCTTCCCCAGCGGGGAGGCGGCTGCCTGCTTGGACGCGTCCATGGCAGCGTCGCGCGCCGTCTGCATCACGCTGGCGACGCCGACGATGTCACCGCCCGCCTCGAAGTACTCGAGCATCGCGCGCCCCATGGCCTCGGTCGCAGCGAATCCCATGCCGCCCGAGATGAGCCACCCGGCAAACGGGATGGCCTTCGTCGCCGAGCGCACGATGTTGCGGCAGATGAACGCGCCGGCCACCACGGCCACGATCTCCTTGATGCGGTCTTTGTCCAGCGGCTGCCCATAGGCGGTCGCGATCTGCAGCACCATCTTGATCTGGTTGAGCGTCATGATGGGCATGTCGGCCCCGGGAATGAAGGGAACCAGCCCCACTGCGCCGTTTTGCAGCGACGTCGCGGTGATGGCCTCCATGGCAAGGGGGCGTCGCACGAAGGGGAACGACAGCGCGAACGCGAGGTCCTTGTCGCTCACGGCTGCGATGATCCACTTGCCCATGCGCGCATCGAGCACCTTGAGCGTCTCGTCGTCAAGCGGGATGGCGCCCACGCCGGCATCATCGCCCACAGCCGCCGCCGGGGACGCAGCGCCATCAGCCGCACCGTCGTCCGCAGCAGCCGCAGCCGTCACATCCGCCGCACCCGCATCCTTGCCCGCATCCGCAGCCTTCCCACCCACGAAGGGAATCTTCGCGAACACCTTGGACTCGAGCACCGACTGCAGCTTGACGGGAGCCACGATGTCGGCAGCGGGGATGGCGTGCCCGGCCGCATGCGCCGCATCCGCCACGGATGCCGGGTCGGACGTGACGACCATCGTTGGCACGCCAGCATGCCTGAGCGCCGAGGCCGCCTCGCCCACATACGCGGCCGCACCCGCGACGATGACCGCCATGTCCTCGCCCTCTTTCGGCTCGACGCGCGCGTCGTCAAGATACTCGATCGTGACGCGCGTGTGCTCGCCTGCGCTCGCGAAGGCAGACCGCACATGCCCCACCAGCGCTCCGGGAGCCGAGTCATCGATGTGAATCGATACGGTTATAGGCGTTGACGCAACCTCTTTCATGTCGGTCGCGATCTTGAACACCTCTGAAATGTCAACGGGCATGTTCATGTCAAATACCTTTCCCGAGCTTGTCTTCATGCGAGTATACCGAACCAATGAGCCCCAACATGGCGAAGTTGACCAACATGAATGACGAACCGTAACTTACGAACGGAAGGGGAATGCCGGTGATGGGCATGAGCCCGCAGCACATGCCGATGTTCTCGAGTATCTGGAAGAGCCACATGCCCACGATGGCGCACACGATGAGCATGCCGAACAGTCCGCTGGCGCCCCGGGCTATCTTGAGCGCCAAGACGACGAGCGCGATGTACAGCGCCAGAAGCACGACCACGCCCACGAACCCGAACTCCTCGGCCAAGACGCAGAAGATGAAGTCGGTCGGCGCCTCGGGAAGAAAGCCGAGCTGCGACTGGGTGGACGAGCCGAGGCCCTTGCCGAAAAGTCCGCCCGACCCGATCGCGATCATCGCCTGCTTGAGGTTGTAGCCCTCGTCGGTAGCCTCGAGCGAGTCTTGGTTCATGAACACGAACAGGCGCGAGCGCTGATATTTCTTGAGCAGCTTGTACTCGTACGTCCCGTCAGGCAGCTGATATTTCAAAAGCTCGTCGACCGCGAAGATGGCGGCGATGCCCGCCACCATGACGAGCAGCGTCACCACGAGATAGCGCACCCGCGCGCCTGCCATCACCAGCGTCACGGCCGAGATGAACAGATAGACGAGCCCCGTGCCCAAGTCGGGCTGCGTCATGATGCACACGAACGGCACGA
>CAJUFC010000003.1 GCA_910585565.1 uncultured Eggerthellaceae bacterium
GAGAAGCGGCCCTCGGGCCCGGACTCAAGCACCATGCACGGCCTTCCCCCGCCCCAGGCGGGCCCAAGCAAACGGGGAAGGCCGCCGGGTTCGACGGTGGTGCCAAACTCCATTTGAATAGCTCGACTTTCGTGAGTCAAGAGAGCCACCCCCCTTGGACTCACGACGTTCAGAAGAGGCCGCCAAGTCCGCGCACGGAGACGAGGCGGCCTCTTTGGCATGCGGGCGGTGGTTCGGAGGCCGCATGCGCAATTGATGGAGCAATTGGGGATTGTCGAATGCGGGTGTTATCTTTCAGCGAGTTGTGGCACAATAGGCTAGTTGTGCCTTTGCAGGCGCAACTCTTTTTGCATACATATACATACATAGGAACGCAACCCCAGAGAGGTCCCGCTGTGGCACTGACACGCAACGTAAAGAAGTCCGTCAACACGTCGCGCACGCATGATCGCCGTAACATCTGGCTGCTCATCGTCACGATGCTGCTCATCATCGTTTCCGTCATCCTGTTCGTTCCCCCGCAGGACAAGGTGCATCTCGGCCTTGACATCCGCGGCGGATTGTCGGTCGTGCTGACGGCAGAGAACGAGGACGGCACGCCCATCACCGACGAGGACATGGAGGCGTCGCGCGCCATCATCGAGAGCCGCGTCAACGCCTTGGGCGCCTCCGAGGCGACGGTGCAGGTGCAGGGCACAGACCAGATTCTCGTACAGATTCCGGGCCTGGAGGACTCCGAGCAGGCGCTCAAGACCATCGGCTCCACCGGCCAGCTCGAGTTCGCGTCCCTCGAGACGTTCACCGACCCCGAGGTCGTCGAGCAGATCAAAGAAGGCCAGTACGGCGGCAACCAGATCATCTATGACGAGTTTGGCAACAGCTTCCCTTCCGAGGAGAAGTCCGAGCTGATCGTCGAGCCGGGCACTTACGAGACCGTCATCACGGGTGACAATATCAACCGCGTGACCGTCGACCGCGAGAGCGAGACGAGCGCCTACTACGCCGTCAACCTCGAGCTGGACGCCGATGGCACCACGGCCTTCGGCGACGCGACCACCGCGCTGGCGCCCACCAAGGGACAGATCGTCATCATCCTCGACCATGCGGTAGAGAGCGCGCCGGCGGTGCAGTCGGCCATCACCGAGGGCAAGGTCGCCATCACGGGCAACTACACGGCTGACGAGGCTGCCGCCATGCGCACGGTGCTGGAGTCAGGCTCGCTGCCGGTCACGTTCCAGTATTCGCAGAGCCAGGTCGTCGGGCCCACGCTCGGCCTCGACGCGCTGTGGGCGGGCCTCATCGTCGTGCTCATCGGCCTTGCGCTGGTCATGCTGTACCTCCTGTTCTTCTACAAGGGTCTTGGCATCATCACGGCCGCTGCCATGCTGGTGTTCGCCGCGATCTATCTCGGCATCCTGGCGGCGCTGTCTGCGTTCAACCTGTTCAGCCTGTCGCTGGCAGGTGTTGCGGGCATCGTCCTCACGATCGGCATGGCCGCCGACTCCTCCATCCTCACGGTGGAGCGCTTCCGCGAAGAGATTCGCATGGGCAAAAGCGTCAAGTCCGCTTCGCAGTCGGGCGTGCGCCACGCCATCCTCACGTCTATCGACGCCGACCTGGTCACGCTGGTGTCTGCGCTCTGCCTGTTCTTCTTGGCAAGCGCGTCGGTCAAGGGCTTTGGCCTCACGCTGTCGCTGGGCATCTTCTGTGACATCGCGATGATGCTGCTGTTCAAGGCGCCGCTCATTCGCCTCCTGGCTCCGCGCTCCATTGCCAAGAACCCGGGCTTCTGGGGCATCAAGGACTGCCAGAAGGCTGCTCACTTCTATCGCGAGCTGGGCGCGGCCGAGGGCGTGTCTACGGCTGTGGCCGAGACGGGCGCTCAGATGAACGAGGCCGAGACCGATGCCATCGTCGAGGTGCGCGACGGCCGCGAGGCGAAGTCCTACATCGTGGAGGCCGCCAAGAAGGTCAAAGGGCGCTTCATCAAGCGCGACATCAACTTCCTGGGATATCGCAAGGTGTTCCTGACCGTGGCTGCGGTCTGCATGGTGCTCTGCTTCGCGTTCATGGGCTTCCGCGGGCTCAACTTCGGCATCGAGTTCGTGGGCGGCTCGTCCATCACCTATGCCAACACGGGGGACGTGACCAGCGACCAGCTGCGTGACGCGTTCGCCGAGCAGGGCGTCAACGACGTCACCATCCAGACGACCAGCTCGGGCGGCCAGGACGGCTTCCTCGTTCGCACCACCGAGACGAACGCGGACGTGTCTGCGACGATTGCGAACGCCGTGGGAGACGCGCTGGGCTTCCCGCCCGCTGACATCAGCGTGGACACCATCGGCCCTGACTGGGGCGCATCCGTCATCCAGTCGTCGGTGATCGCGTTTTTGGTGTCCATCATCTTGATCATCGTCTACATCGCCATCCGCTTCGAATACAAGATGGGCGTCATGGCCATCGTGGCGCTGCTGCACGACCTCATCCTGGTCGTGGGCATCTACGCGCTGGTCGGGCGCGAGATCAACCCCAACACCATCGCCGCACTGCTGACCATCCTCGGCTACTCGCTGTACGACACGGTCGTCGTGTTCCATCGCATCAACGACAACATGAAGGGCGAGAACATCCGCTGCACCTTCATGACGATGGCCAACCACTCGATGAATCAGGTGCTCATCCGTACCATCAACACGACGCTGACGTCGTTCGTGCCGGTGTTCGCGATGCTGCTGTTCGGCGGCGAGACGCTGAAGGACTTCGCGTTCGCCATGTCCATCGGCCTGATTGCCGGCTCGTACTCGTCGATCGCCGTTGCGGTGCCGCTGTACAGCATTTGGAAGACGCGCGAGAAGCGCTATGCCAAGCTCGCCAAGAAGTATGGCTCCGAGATCGGGCTGTTCACCTTCGAGTCCGCCGAGTCGCCTGAGATTTCGCAGGTGCCCGTGGCTAGGCTCGAGGCTGCCGAGCGCGAGCAGGCCCGCATCGAGCGCAAGGCTGAGGCCGAGGCGCGCGCTGCGGAGGCGACCGGGGACGTTGCCTTGGCTGACGCGACGTTGGGCGCGGCCGAGGGCGCGATAGAGGCCACCATCGACGGAGCCGCATCGGCTGCTCGCGTCGAACGGGCCGCCCAGGCTGCTAACGCGGCGGGCTCGACTGCGGCGAAGGCGAAAGCCAAGTCGCACAGCAAGTCTGGCAAGCCGGCACGCACGGTGAGGCGCCCGGTCAAGAAGGACAAGAAGTAGGCCTGCTGACATTTGCTTTGACGGGGACGGGGCGCATGGTCGCCCCGTCTTCTTGTTGAGGGCGTGGGCGCTGGGCTGACGGCGCCTAAGAAGAACCGCGCTCGCCCGGTACGGCGCGCTGGTGGCGTTCGGGCGATCGAGAAGCATACGAAGGAAGGAGCCGCCATGGCTGAGAACAACGAGATTCGCACGGGCTCGGCCCCGAACTTCTGCCCGCCCACGGAAGAGGGCATCACCATCTCGCTCGAGGACGAGAAGGGCGACCAGCTCGAGCTGGAGTTCTTGGGGCTGCTGCTGGAGGACGGGCGCTCCTACGGGTTCTTCTTCCCGCTGGGTGACGAGGCTTCTCCGCTGGAGAGCGGGGAAGTGCTGTTGCTCGAGGTGCTGGACACCGACGAAGACGGCCAGCCCAGCGAGTTCGAGCTGGTGAGCGACGAGGCCATGGCTGCTCGCCTGTACGAGCGATTCAAAGAGGCCACCAAGGACCTCTATCGATTCGGCTGATTCAGCGATTGCTCGACCGGTCGGTTGGCTGGCCTGGCGACCAGGCTGGCCCGACATTCGGTCAGCCCAGTCGGAACACCCGATCTGCCAATATGTCGATGTCGCGCTGTTCGTGCGTGACAATCACGATGGTCTGGCGCGTAGCCTTCAGCTGCCTCAGCAAGCCGATGAGGTGGTCGTGCGAAGGGATGTCCATGCCGGCGCAGGGCTCGTCTAGCACGAGCACGCGCGGGCGCATCGCCAGCACGGCGGCGATGGCGACCTTGCGCTGTTCGCCTCCCGAGAGGCCAAACGGGTTGCGCTCGGCGAAGAGCTCGTAGGGCAGCGCCAGCGCGTCCAGGGCCGTGCGCACGCGCTGGTCGACCTTGTCTTCGGCCAGGCCGAGGTTGCGCGGGCCGAACGCTATCTCATCACGCACCGTCTCGGCAAAGAGGCTGCGTTCGGGGTATTGGAACGTGATGCCGACAACTCGTCGCGCCGCGTTGGCGCCGGCTTTGCTGGACGTGTCCGTGTCGTTGACGAAGACGCGCCCACCGGTGGGCTTGAGCAGCCCGTTCATGTGCTGGATGAGCGTCGTCTTGCCGCTGCCGTTGGGGCCGGCGACCGCAAGCGTCTCGCCCTCGTAGATGGCGAGGTCGACGTTGCTCAGGGCGGGCGTGGCTGGTGCCTGCGGGGTCATGAGGGCGAACGTGCGCGTCGCGGCTCCGTCATAGGTGAACGAGACGTTCTCGAAGCGAATGAGGGGGGCCGGTGGCTCTGAGGGTGCAGCCGGGGGCGTCGGTGGCACAGGCGCGCTCGCCGCAGGCGGAGCTGCCGCGGGCTGGATCGCTGCGGGCGGGACTGCCGATGCCGCGGGCTGGGTCGCCGCGGGCGTGCTTTCCCTTGCCTCTGCACGCATCTCGTCGTGCGATACTTCGCTCACGCGTCCGTCGCGCATGCGCAGGATGCGCTCGGCGCGCGCGGCCTCGGACGGGTCGTGCGTGATGAGCAAGATGGTCATGCCGCCGTCGTGCAGACGTTCGATGACGCTCATGAGGTCGCGTCTGCCCTCAGCATCGATCATCGAGGTGGGCTCGTCCAGTATGAGGAGGCGCGGTCGCATGGCGAGCGCATCCGCGATGGCGATGCGTTGGCGCTGGCCGCCCGAGAGCGCGTTCACGTCGCGCCCGACGGCGTCTGACATGCCGACCGCTGCCAGGGCCTCGTCGATGCGCGCGAGGATGTCCTCGCGCGGCAGTCCCAGGTTGCGCGGGCCAAATGCCACCTCGTCTACGACGAGCGAGGCGACCAGCTGGTCATCGGGGTTTTGGAAGACGAACCCGACCTTGCGTCTCAGTGCGAACACGTCGTCGGTGTCGGCGATGCTGGCGATGTCGTGTCCGAGCACGCACGCCTCTCCGCTGGTGGGTGCCGCGAAGGCGTCGCACAGGCGGGCGACGGTGGATTTGCCCGACCCGTTGTCGCCTACGAGCGCGACGAACTCGCCCTCGTCGATATGGAACGACACATCGGCGAGGGCGGGAGGGGCATCGGGGCCATAGCTAAAAGACACGTTCTGGAACTCAATTGCATGCATGGAGACATTGTAAACGCACAAGCGGCTTGGTTGGCCGTGAGGGATGGCACCGGGCGCTCTGCCGCCGTGCAGCTGGCAGTCTGCGGTGGGCTGCCGAGGGCGTTGCAAGGCGCATCTGCGCTTTCGCGGGCATGCGGGTTGCGGTAGCATGGGTTCCATGAAAACGATTGCGATCATAGGGGGCGGCGCTGCGGGCCTGGCAGCTGCCGTGGCTGCGGGCGAGGCGGCGCGAGCGCAGGGCATACGAGCGTGCGTGCGGGTGTTCGAGGCGTCTGACCGTGTCGGGCGGCCGATTCTCGCGACGGGCAACGGCCGCTGCAACTTCTCTAACGCGCATATCGACCCGGCGGTGTACCACAACGGCGATTTCGTGGAAGAGGCGCTGGCGCAGTTCGAGCGGGAGATGCCTGGGAGCGTTGCGGGTCGTGGCGGTGACGGTGGCGGCGTTCGTGCCGACGGCAGCGCCTGCGGCAGCAGCGACGACGTCCGCACCGGTAGCAGCGACAGCGTCCGCGATGGCGCCCGCGCTGCCGGTCTCGCTCGCATCGCCGCGCCCAATGGCGTGGTGCGCTTTTTCGAGCAGCACGGGCTGACGTGGCGCGAAGAGGGCGAAGGCCGGCTGTATCCGCAGGCAAACAAGGCCTCGGTGGTGCTGGATGTGCTGCGCTCGTGCGCCCAGGCGACAGGCGTGGTGGAAGAGCGTTGCTGCGCGCCCATCGCTGCCGTCGAGCTGCCGCGCGACGCGGGGCGTCCTTTCACCCTGCGCACGGCCGAGGGCGTCTTCGAGCGGGCAGACGCCGTCATCGTCGCTTGTGGGGGCCGGGTGGTGCGCGAGCTGCTGCCGGCGCTCTTTGCCTACGCAGAGCCGCGGCCCTTGCTGTGTCCGCTGGCCGTCTCGCCAGCGGACGCCCGGGTGGCGCGCGAGCTCAACAACATTCGCGCAAAGGGCGCGCTGACGCTGCGGCGCGGTGGCGATGTGCTGGCGGTCGAGGTCGGCGAGGTGATGTTCCGCAAGTTCGGCGTGTCGGGCATTGCGGCGTTCAACCTGTCGCGCCTGGCCGCGCCAGGCGACGAGCTGCTGGTTGACCTTTTGCCGCATCTAGCTGCAGGCGAGGTGCCGGGCTTGCTACGCGAGCGCCAGGCAGCGCTGACCGAGCTGTATGGCGCTGGGCTGACCTGGGGCAGCCTGATGCGCGGCATGCTGCTGCCGCAGGTGTCTGACGTGCTGCTGGGGCTGGCTGGGCTCGAGCCGGACGACGTCGTGCGTGTGGGGAAAGACGCTGCCGTTGCGCGGCTTGCTTCCCTTCTGAAGGCGTGGCCGCTTGGGGTGGCTGGGCCGGCAGAGCCCGAGCATGCGCAGGTGCACCGGGGAGGCTATGACCCGTGGGCGTTCAGCCCGGCCACGTTCGAGGCGCTGGCCGTGCCGGGGCTGCACGTGGTCGGCGAGGCGCTGGACATCGACGCGCCGTGTGGCGGCTACAACCTGCACTGGGCGTGGGCGTCAGGCATCGTGGCCGGATGCCATGCCGTCGTCAGCTGAGCGCGGATGGAAGGCGAGGGGCCCGATGCGTATCGAACTGTCTAACGTTCCCGTCTCGCTCGATGCGGTGCTGCCGGGCAACGAGCGCGCCTTCCGGCGCGAGGTTGCACGAGCATGCGGCATCAAGGCGAGCGAGCTGCGCGATATCCAGCTCGTGCGCAAGAGCGTGGACGCGCGCAAGAAGGCGAACGTGCATATGGTGTTGACCGTGGCTGCTGACGTGTCGGATGACCTGGCGGCATCAGGCGGGGGCGGTGCGGGCGGCAGCGCTGGCGGCGCTGCGGCCGGTAAGGACGCTGCTGCCGAGGGCGCCGACGCTGCAGCGCTGGCGGCACTGAGGAAGCGCCTGCGCAAGGGCGTGAACGTCAAGCCGTATGAGGAGCCGGAAGCGCTTGCGGCGCCCGACCTGAGCGCGGTGGCGGCGCGTTCGGGATACCGGCGGCCTGTCGTGGTCGGCGCTGGCCCGGCAGGGCTGTTTGCGGCGCTCTATCTGGCGCGCGCTGGCTTGGCACCCCTCGTCGTCGAGCGGGGACGGCCGGTCGAACAGCGCATGCGCGATGTCGAGGCGTTTGCAGGTGGCGGTGCGCTCGACCCGCATTCCAACGTGCAGTTTGGCGAGGGCGGCGCGGGCACGTTCTCAGACGGCAAGCTCAACACCGGCACGAAAAGCCCGCATATCCGGCATGTGCTGGAAGAGTTCGTGGCTGCGGGCGCCCCGGCGGACATTCTCGTCGACGCCAAGCCGCACATCGGCACCGACCTGTTGCCGGGCGTCGTGCGCAATGTGCGCAAGCGCATCGAGGAGGCAGGCGGCGAGTTCCGGTTCGAAACGCAGCTCGTTGGCCTCGTCATGAGGGATGGCGCCGTTGCTGGCGTCGAGCTACGCGACGTGTCCCGCGGCGACTCACGGGGGAGTGAGCCCGGCGATGGGGCAGCGGCTGGCGGCAGGGTGGCGGCCGCTGCCGACGCCGCACCTTCCACATATACCGTAGAGACCGACGCGGTCGTGCTCGCCATCGGGCATTCGGCGCGCGACACCTATGCGATGCTGTGCGATGCGGCGGTGACGATGGAGCGCAAGCCGTTCGCGGTGGGCGTGCGCATCGAGCATCGGCAGCACGATATCGACCGCGCGCAGTACGGCAGCGCGGCCGGGCATCCGGCATTGGGCGCAGCCGACTACAAGCTGGCGGTGCACAACGCCGACGGGCGTGGCGTCTACACGTTTTGCATGTGTCCGGGCGGCACCGTCGTCGCGGCTGCCAGCGAGGAGGGCGGGCTGTGCGTGAACGGCATGAGCGTGCACGCCCGCGACGGGGAGAATGCCAACAGCGCGTTGCTGGTGGAAGTGAAGCCGGCCGACCTGCCCGGCGATGACGTCGGCGCGGGCATTGCGTTCCAGCGCGAGATGGAGCGCCGTGCCTACGAGCTCGGCCAGTCGCGCGGCAAGCCGCCCTATACCGCACCGGCGCAGACGGTGGGCGACTTCCTTGCGGGGGCCAAAGCCGCGCAAGAGGCTGCAGCGCAGGGTGCCAAAGCCGCGCAAGGCGCCGCGGCTGCGTTCGCCATCTCCCACGAGTCCTGCAAGCCCAGCAAGACCGTCACTCCCAGCTATCCGCGTGGCGTCGAATGGTGTGACCTGCATGCCTGCTTGCCGCCCTTCGTGGCCGAGGCCATCACGCAGGCGCTGCCACAGCTCGATTGCAAGCTGCATGGGTTTGCCGACCAGAGTGCGGTCATGACTGGCGTCGAGCCGCGCAGCTCGTCTCCCGTGCGCATCGTGCGCGACCGCGAGACGCTGCAGTCGGTGTCTGCGGGCGGCCTCTACCCAGCCGGAGAAGGCGCTGGTTACGCCGGCGGCATCATGAGCGCCGCCACCGACGGCCTCCGCTGCGCCCAATCTCTCACCGCCCGCTACGCCTCCGCCAGCTAGTCCCTCCCCGCAGTCGCCCCTGACTGAACAAAAATGTTCAATGACTGAACATTTTTGTTCAGTCATTGGGATAGAATGGAGAAAACGGGATTCTCGACATAAGGATCGTCATGATGCATTCCTTTCGCAGGGATATCGTCGCGACGCTCGTTGGGCGTATGGGTGAGCAGCGACGGTTTATTCAGGTGGTTTCGGGGCCGCGACAGACCGGCAAGACGACCGCCATCGTGCAGGCTCTCGAGGGTCTTTCGCTGCCGAGCGCATTTGTCCAGGCGGGGGCCGAGCCCCAGTCGTCGCGCGATTGGCTGCGGCGCGAATGGTCGCAGGCCAGGGCGCTTGCGTCTGATGGTCCAGCCATCCTCGTGGTTGATGAGGTGCAGCTCGTGGAGCAATGGTCTGCTGTCGTCAAAGAACTCTGGGACGAAGACACGCGACTTGGCATCGATTTGCGTGTCATCCTGAGCGGTTCGTCGTCACTGCTTCTCCGCAAGGGCCTCACCGAGGGACTGACCGGCCGCTTCGAGCTGCTTCAATGCTATCAGTGGGATTTGCGCGAATGTCAGGAGGCATTTGGCTTCACCTTGGAAGAATATCTGTATTTCGGGGGCTATCCGGGTGCAGCCTCGTTTGCGGGCGACAAGGAGCGATGGATCGACTATATGCAGCAGTCCGTCATCGCGCCCAGCGTGCTCAAGGATGTCGTTGCGCTTGACCGGGTGACAAAGCCGGCGCTCATGGAGGCGCTGTTCACGCTGGGAGCTGCCTATTCGGGTCAGGAGATGTCCTATAGAAAGCTCATGGGACAGCTGGACGATGCTGGCAACGCTACCACCATCGCTCACTATCTCGAGCTGCTGCGGGATGCAGGGTTGATGGCAGGACTGCAAAAGTACGCCCCCAAGCTCCTCAAGAGCCGGGCTTCGTCGCCGCGGCTCGTGACGTTTGATACCTCCTTGATGGTGGCGAGCTATGGGCCGTTCCGCGCGTCTCTCTTGGTCGAGCCTGACCGACGCGGGCATCTGGTGGAGTGTGCCGTGGGTGCCTATCTGCTCAGGCGCGGGCTGCGGGAGCATTTTGATGTGCAGTGGTGGCGCGATGGGGCCGACGAAGTGGACTTTGTCCTTTCCAGTGGAGAGGCGCTCACTGCGATTGAGGTCAAAAGCGGACGCATTAAGAACACAAAGGGTCTCGACTCGTTCTGCGCGCGGTTCCCAGTCACGAAGACCATCGTCGTTGGCTCGCCTGCAGCGCCCCTTGGCGCATTCTTGCGAGGCGAGATTGCGCTCTTTTAACGAGCGCCGCTCTCCGGGGCAAGCATATCGTCGCTGTCGTGGTCGATTATGACTCTGTACTGCCGAAACGTATCAATTCCAGAGCAAATTCTAGCAGGTATGCATATTTTCCAAGCCTATTTCGGCTTCAGATGCATATTTTCCAGACTTATTTGGTCTACTTTTGCATATTTTCCAAGGTTGGCGACGAAAGCGACAGGGTAGACGGTTGCCCTTGGCGCCGGCTTGCGCTCCCGCTGCTATACGAACAGCGGGGAGGCGATGAGGTCTTTGGCGAGACAGAAGGCTGCGTAGAGGGGGATGCTCTTGAAGGGGCCTTCTTGGCCGAAGTTCTTGGCGCTCAGGCGCACGATGGCATCGGGGCTGTATTTCTTGCGGTATGCCTCGAGGCTGTTGGAGCGCACGTTGGTGCCCGATTTGACCTCAATGGGCACGATGTCTCCTGCACGGTTGCGAGCGATGAAGTCAACCTCTTGTTTGCTCGCAGTGCCCCAGTAGAAGGGCCGCACGTCACTGGCGGCCAGCTGCTGCATCACGTAGCTTTCCGACAAGGCGCCTCTGAATATAGCGCCCTTGCTGTTCTGGGGCGCGAGGTCTGTCGGCAGCGCGTCATAGGACGATGCGAGCAGGCCCGTGTCTGCCCGGTAGAGCTTGAAGCTGTCTTTGTCTTCGAACGAGCGCAGGGGCGCGAGCGGTTCGCTCACTCTCGTGCAGACAGAAACCACCGCCGCTGCCGCCAGCCACGCTATGGGCTCTTTATACAGAGAGGCCCGACCGCCGCTGCGCACCGCCTTGTACTGAAACTTGCTGTTCTCCTTGGCCAGCTGGCTGGGGATGCTGTCCCACACGTCGATGATCTGGGGGACGATGGATGTGGGGGCATGCTTGGCAATGTCCGCGATGTATGCCTGGTCGATTTCGTTCTGCTTCGAGCTGGCGGCGGCGTAGGCGCCTTGCGTCCCGCGCGGCAGCTCGTCGACGAACGACCGCACCACATCAGGCATGCCGCCGACCAGTAGGTACTCGCGGTAGAGGTCGAGTGCGTGCTCGTGCAGGGGGCAGCGCTCCAGCGACGCGTAGCAGTTCTCGATGAGGCTGCACAGCCGCTCTTCGCCGCGCGCCCACAGGTATTCTTCGAATGAGAGCGGATGCATGCGCATCATGTCGACCTTGCCAACGGGGAATGATCCGCTTTCTCGCAACTTGACGCCCAGCAGGCTGCCTGCCGCCGCAACAGGATATTCGGGCGCGTTCTCGCGGAAGTATTTGAGCGACGTGAGCGCCCGCTCGCAGAGCTGCACCTCGTCGAGCACGAGCAGCGTCTTGCGTGGCACGATGTCTTTGCTGACGAGAGCTTCGATGGAAGAAACGATGCGCTTGGGCTCGAGGGAGCCCTCGAAGATGTCTGTCGCTGCGGCGTTGCGCGAGAAGTCGAGGTGCACATAGCCGTCGAAGGCGCCTGTGCCAAACCGCTCGAGGGTGTAGGTCTTTCCCACCTGTCGGGCGCCAAACAAGAGCAACGGCTTGCGGTCGGCGCTGTCCCTCCACGCCAAGAGCTTCGACTCGATAAGCCTTTTCATGTCTGGGCCCTCTCTCTGAACGGGGCAAATATGCAAAACCCTGAAATAAATGTTAAATCTAACACTTTTTTCCGGAAATAAGTGTTGAATCTTGCATTTATTTCAGGGTTTTGCTTACGCATAGGGTGGTGATGGACGCGTTGCAGAGGGGGCGTGGATTTGCTGTGGTTGGTGACGGCGGTGGAAATTTTGTGCACACTATAATGTTCATTCGAGTTTTGGTGACGAGGGTAGGGGAATCATGTAGTATGTAATATTGCCTAAGTCAATTGAATAATGACCACTTAGCGGAGACGCTTAGCAATAAGCGCCTGTTCACTTATACCGCTAATTGGTTATGAGGTTGACTTAGGCAAAGGCAACGGGACGGGCGCTTTTGCATATCGCATATATATGTGGCGCACTCCTGTTGGGGATGCGCCTTTTTCTGTTTTTGGGCATCCCTGGCTTTGTTGAACAGCGCTTGCGCGAGCAGGCGCAAAAAGAAAGGCGCGCGATCCTCTTTCGCTTGGCAGCAGAAGGATCACGCACCTTGTGGCATTGGCCCCTCTGACGAGGGTCCTCCGCGTGCACCATTGTACCTTCCCGCGGAGGCTTTCGCCAGAGAGGCCACAGAAGGGAAGGGAATTGTCATGGGAAAACCTCATCCTGACCGCGCGAACCGCGTCATCGGTGCCGTGCTGGCGTTCATGCTGGCGGTGACGATGCTGCCTGCTGCGGGCCTGCAGGCCGCTTATGCCGACGAGCCCGTCGAGCGTCCTGCCACGAGTGGTGGGGACGTGGCGCTCGAGAGCACGAACGGCGAGGCAGCAGAGGCTGCAGCGCCGCAAGCCCCCGTCGCCGAGGAGCGCGAGGGCGGCATGCTGGCCGCAGGCGGCCTCACGTATACGGTCGCCGACGGCGGCCTGGCGCTTGCCGGGTTCGACGGGGCCGCACCTGAGGGTGCGCTCGCCGTGCCGGCAGCCGTCACGGTCGACGGCAAGGAGACGGCCGTCGTTGCGGTTGACATCGCCGAGGGGCAGGTGGCCGACAAGGTCGTCGTCCTCTCGCTGCCGCAAGGCGTCAAGAACGTTAACACAAGCAGCCTCGCGGCTGCGTTCCCCAGCCTGCTGTCCGTCGAGGCCGCTGCTGCGACAGGCTCCTCCTTGCCCGCCGCAGCAGGCGCAGCCTCCATGCGGGCGGCATATTCTGCCTCGGGCGGCATGCTCTTCCGCCCGGCGACAGTGGAAGCGCTCAACGAGGACGGTTCCGTCGAGATCATCGAGTGCAAAGAGCTCGTCTGGGCGCCGCCGGCGCTCACCGTGGCCCGCATCCCCGTCGAGTGCCGCGCGGTCGCCGAGGGCGCCTTCGCCGACGTGCGCGACCTGAGGACGGTCGTCGCCTTCGGCACCATGGAGCGCATCGCCGAGGGCGCCTTCTCCACCGAGCAGATGGAGGCTGCCAAGGTGGTCGTCCCCCAGGCGAGCGCAGCTGTCACCGACGACGAGCGCGTCAGCGCCAGCATGGCCCTCATGGGGGACGCGGGGCAGAAGGAGCGCAGGAGCGCCTGGCACGA
>CAJUFC010000004.1 GCA_910585565.1 uncultured Eggerthellaceae bacterium
GCTCGACATACGATCTGGCCGCAGACGGAACGTCGGCCTGGGCAAGCGACGCGCTCGCCGCAGCTGCCAAAACGATCAGGACCGACCCGACCAGCACCAGGGCGCGCCTGAGCCTTTCCCGCTTCTGGGTTCGCGCTTTTGCCCGTCTCATGCACTTCCTTTCTCCCAAACAGACGCTGCGACAGCGCTGCGGGTTTCCCCACAGCTGCCGAGCGCCACCCTCAAAACAGCATCCCTGGCTTGTAGGGACACACGGTCAGCCGTGACTCGTGCGACAGCGCCGGCATGGGCACGCCAAACACCTCGCTGCGCAAGCCCAGACCAAAGAGCGTGGGACGATACCGCAACGTCATCTCATATGACTCGAAGCCGCGATGGTCCCGGCTTGCCTGCACCTCGCACTCTAGGTTCGTCGCATCGAACGCCTCTTCCAAAGCCGTCTCGACCTGGGACACGGCGCTATCGGTCGACGCGCCATAGACAGGGGCAGTGGCATACGTTCGAACGGCATTGCGCGCAACGCGATCGAACTCGGCGCAATATCCGAAAAAGGAAAGCGCGTTCACCGCAATGACTGCAATCGCGATCACCACCGGGAGCACCACGCACAGCTCGACGGTCATCTGACCGCTCCGTTCGAGCAGCTTGTCTCGTCCGCGCGCACGCAGCCCATCATGCACCGCGCCCATCATTGCCACGGCCTTTCGCCCGCAATCGAGCTGACCGCGCTGCCGACCTTGTCGATGCATTGCCCGATGAACCCACCAGCTGCCTCCCCGGCCTCTGGGGGCAGCGTCAGCTCTATGGGAACCGTCGCGCCTCCTACCGGCAGCTCAATCTCGGCAATCGTGATGGTCGTGCCCGACACCGCGTTCGTCACCGCGTCCGAAAGCGCCGTCGAAAGCCCCGGAAAGAGACCGGTCGCTGGCGCCGATGCCGAAAGCGCGGTCGCCTTGACCTGCTTGAAGGCAACCGTGAACGAGCCCGAGTCGGACGAAGCAACATGACCTGTGTTCAAGAGCGCCGGCTTGAGGGCGTTGAGATTCGCTGGCGTCAGGCCAGCCGCTTCGATAACCGAGGTCATCTTGTCTGCGGCCCACGAGCCCAGGCCCCCGAGCGACCCCAGCGACAGCGAATCAAGGCCGTCGCGTACCGCCCCAAGCAGCGCCTCCTGCCCGTCGGCATAGACGCGCAAGAGCGTCGACCAGCAATCGAGCACCACGCGCGCGGCTCCCGTTGCAGCGCCTCCGCCTTCTCCGACGCCATCGAGCAGCGACGTGATCACGTTCCCGTTGTCGTGAGCCGCGTCCTCCACGAGCGCCGATGCCGATACGGCCGCGCGAGCCCCCAGCGTCGCGTCGCCCCCGACAAAGAGGCTCTCGAACCCAGCATCTGCCGCATTGGTCGCCGCGTTCACCATCATCACGATGGCGCCGCCGCGCCCGGGAGGCTCGGCCGAGATGCGCCTCGTGCCCACGTCTGCAATCACCTCCCCGATGGCGTCCATGATGGGGTTCACCTTGTCTTTGACCGACTCTTTGAGAGGCGCCAGCTCGTTGACGGCAGCCTTGTAGTCCTCGCTTGCCTGGCGCATCTTCTCGTAGTGATACTCGAATCCCGTCGGCGCGCGCGACGAGGCGTTGCCGACGCCCCCGAAGCTGCCGATGGTGAACTCGCACACCGAGCACGTCTGGACGGCATCGCTGTCGCAGTAGGACACCACAGTCATCTGAGTGGCGCCGCTGATGCCCGGGCAGCCCGCATACCCATGCATGACGCCATCCGACACCGAAACGGGGAACCGCACCGAGCCATAGGCCCACGACTCCCGCAGCTCTGGCGTGCTCCTGAACAGCTTCGGTATGCTGCCGGTCACCTCCTCGCCCGAAGCGCCTGCGCTTACGCGAAAGTCGGCGCGAGCAAGCTCGGCGAGCGCATAGCTGTAGTAAGCGTACTGGCACTGCAGGTTCGTCTCCTCCCGCGGATTGGCCGACCCCATCGCCGGCACGAGCGCCTTCCTCTTTTGGTAGTACGCCTTGGCCCGCGCGATCGCCACCTCGAACGACCAGGCGTCCACGCTCGCGTACAGCGGGTTCGATGCACCGGCCAAAGAGGCTAGGTGCGAAGCACGCTCGTACATGCACCGACCGCCGTCCGCTCCGCTCACCGCGCACCCGCAGTCAGCCATATAGCCGCGCAGCTTGGCCTCGTTCGCGCGCTCGGCAGCCTCCTCGACCGCTGCTGCGTCATCGCGAATGTCCTGGGCCGACCCTTCAGCCTTGTCACCAAGGTCGGCGAGGCTGTCAGACGATGCGCCTCCGATCTCCACGCCCTCATAGGGCACGAGAACGGCAAGCGCGTAGTAGCTGGCGTCCATAGCACCATCGTTGTTCGCCGCTGCCACCTGAGCGGCGCTCACGGCAGACAGAAACGGCAGCACCTTCTGTAGGTGATTGAGCCCGTTCGTCGCCAGGTCATAGAAGCGGTCGCATGCCTGCCTGATCTCGTTCGCAAGCGAAATCAATCGCTCCGACAAGGCAGCCAGCGGGGGCACGCAGGCGCAAACGATGCCGATGCCATATACCGTCGCCGACAGCAGCGTCATCGAGAGCACGGTCGCATCGCACAGCTTGACTGCGATCATGAACTCGGCCACTTCGCTCTCCGCCGCCAAGGCAGCCACGTCGGCGACCTCCTGTATCTCGGCAGATGCCGACTCGACCCGGTAAAGCTGGGCACCCGAGAAGACGAGGGTCAGGCACAGCATGATGGACACGGCCATGCCAACGCTCGTCAAGCCCTCGTCGTCGCGCCACAGCCCCCGTGCCCGTGCTCGAGCTCGCCGCCAGCCGCCCGCGCATCCGAGGCGCCGCAGCGCCGCACGCCCGAAGCGCTTGTCTTTCATATTCCCGGCCATGCTTGCGGATCCCTCCCCTCGACGCTGCCATCTATCCAGTCCGGCTGCGTGCGCGCCGTCGCCTCCACCTCGACAACGAGATTCCCCGAGGCATTGGTCAGCCCCATGAGCGCCATCGCGACGTCCAGCAGCGGCAGCGGCTTCACCTCGGTGGCTATCTTCACGCCAACCTCGCTAGACCGCTCGTTGCCGCTCAGCTCGATGCGCCACGAACATCCCGTCGAATGCACGTGAAACTGGTCTATCTGAGGAACTGCCGACAGGCGCCGGCGCACGTAGTCTTCGTTCGTTCCCGCGTTCGACGACGTGGTCGTTGCCAAGAGGCGGCACCCTTCGGCGGCTGCTCCCTGCATGACGATGCGGTCGTACAGCACGATGCCCGGTTGTAGCAGCAACAGCATCAAGACCATCAGCACCGGTATCGCGAACGCTGCCTCCACCGTCGCCTGGCCGCGCTCGCCCGCCATCTTCCTAATAGCTGAACACATCTGCGGCGCCTCCCAGCATCCCGCCCAGGCTGTGCGACGCAGCCATGACGGCATGCCTGACAAACAGGCCGCTCTCTGCGGCATTGGACAGCGCACCGAGGGCCACTACGATGGCAAGGCCAGCCGCCATGACCACGGCAAACTCGACGGTAGACTGCCCGCGCTCGTCACGCAGCGCAACCCAGCCGCCCCGAAGCCGCGGCCCCCTTCCCGGGGTCGGCCCTCCCATCATGGCCGACCCCGCAGACAGTCCCATCAGCGCGCGCTTGAAATGCTCGTCCGTCGCGCGCCCCTGACCGAACCCGAATCGCTCTACAAGCTGTTGATACCATCCGATATGGCGGTCCACAGCTCCTCGAGCTTGGGCCGGAACACCGTTATGGCGAGAATCGCGATGACGACGAGAACGCCGACCAAGATTGCGTATTCCGTCGTTCCCTGGCCGCGCGAGCACGCCATCTTGGCCTGCACGTTCGTTGCCATCCTGACCTGGCCATCTGAAATCCGCTTCCACAACTTCTTTCCACTCAACATGACTTTCCACCTTTCTCTTTGCCATTACAAACCGCCTCCCATCAATTCGAGGAGAACCGGTCCCATCACCAACACCAGCATCGCCGGCAAGATCAGCACTCCGGTCGGTATCATCATCTTCACGGGAGCCTTGGCTATGCGCTCCTGTCGCTCCGTCTGATACGAGCTGCGCGCCTCGGCCGCATCGCTCTCGAGGCTTTGCACCATCGAGGAGCCATATCTGATCGATCGGATGATCGTCTCCACGACGCGCGCGAATATGGCCGAGTCATACGTTGCCGCCACGGTGCGCAAAGCCTCGTCGCGCCGGACGAGCCCGCTCGTCCATTGCTGCTGCGCGTTTGCCAGCTCGCGCGCCAAGACGGTATCGAAGTGCTCCGCATACAGCTTGAGGCTCGTGTCGAACGAAAGCCCGCTGCGCATGCCCAGGGCAACGACGTTCAACATCTCCGGCAGGTGTCGCTCGGTCTCGTGCGCACGCCACTTGATGCAGCCAACGATGGCCTGCGCCGGCGCGCGCCACCCGAGATAGCACCCAACCAATGCCAGCACGACTGCCAACTCCGCCGAGAACAACAAGCCCACGACGAAGCCGATTGCGCCGAACAGCAGCGCCAAGCGCGCTCGTGCCTCGGCAAAGCCCTCTGCCGTCACCTCCCCAGCAAGGCCAGCTACCGGGGCATTCTTGTCAAACCATGCCTGCTTCGCCGCCGCAGCGGTCGCGACGCCCCGGCTGCCTCGGTCGCTCCGGTCGCCGCTTGAGCGGCGGCCATCCACGCCAGTCGTTGCCCCATGCGCACGCGCGCGGCCCGCTGACGCACCCTCGCCGCTCTTGCTCGCGCGCCAAAGCCTGAATCCGCGCTTGAGCGACACGTCGCGGCTGACCTGGCGCAGAAAATCGACAATCGCGTCATGGACAGACGAGCCCATCGAGCTCGCGCCAGCGCCGCCCGCATGTCCGTCCCTGGCATCCGCGCGAACGCCAACCCCCATCGCGCGGCTCACCGCCTCGCGATGTCGGGCCGCTCGCCTGCGAGCCTCGTATGCCCGCCAGAGATGAAACCCGCTCATCCCCGCCAACAACCCAGCGCCAACGGCCGCCATCATTCCCGTCGTCATCATCTACACCACATCGACTTTCAACATGCGCCGAACTATCAGCACGCCCGTCAACTGCATGATGAGAGCGAGCGCCAACAGCGCCAGACCCAAGAAGCTGGAAAAGAACGGGCTGAGAAAGTCAGGGCTCATGAGCGAGAACAGCGCCACGAGCACGAACGGCATCACCGTCACGATGGATGCCGACAGCTTCGCTTGTGCCGTTTGCACTCGCAACGCCCTCATGAGCTTGAGCTCGCCCTCAACAGACTCGGTCGCCGATTCCAGCACCGGAGCGATGCTGCCGCCTGTGCGATGCTGCACGTCCAGCGCCACCGCGACGAACGAGAGCTCGGGGACGCGCGGATTGGCGCGCATGACCCCCAAAGCCTCCGAAGGCGTTGCTCCCATCTCGAGTCGATCAGCGGCGACCGAGAACAGATGGCCCAGATAGCCACTTGTTTCCTGCGCCGAGTCGGAGAGGGTCTGGGGGAGAGTGTGCCCCGACCTGAACGACATCGAAAGAGAGCGTAACGCCTCAGGAACCTGCTCTCGCATCTCTTGGTTCATCTTGTCGCTCTTGTTGCGCACCAGCGCCAGAGTGCCGACGAACACGATGCCCGCAAGTGCCACCCCAAACACCACGGAGCCCACGAGCAGCCACCCCACGCCAAGCGACACCAGCGTGGCCAGCAGCACGAGCGACAAAAACGCCTCCTTCGTGAAGGCCAGCCCGCGCTCGCCCAACAGCAACACCGCGCTCTCGCAGGCGCCATCCACATACGGCATGCGCCCACACAGCCACCGCGCCGCTTTGCGCAAGGGCCCGCACCCGCCCTGCAGGCGCAAGATGATCTGCTCGCGCTTGGTGGGCGCAAGCATCGCCGCCGCTCGCGTGCGTCGCTGCGCCGCCTGGTAGACCGCGTCCCCGAGGGCAGCTCCTGCCACCAGGGCAAACGCACCTGCCACGAGCGCCCACGCCCACGCAGGCACTGCCGCCATGCCGCCAGTCATGCCCCAAAGACCTCCCGCTCCCATGCTTCCACCTCCTGAACATCCACGCCAGCCGCGCTGGCATCTGACTTGAGCTCGTCCACGATCGACGGCCGGTCGAACCAAAAGCCCGCATCGGCATACGCCAAGCGCTCATACATCCGCTTGATGCGGCACTGTCGGCTTTGCCGGTCATACGCCACCTCGGCAATGACGGACAAAAACCGCTGGCCTTCCCTTCCGCGCGCCACCTGGATGACGTACTGAAACGCATTGTCGATCTGCGCTTCGATGGCATCAACCGGCAGGTCCACTGCATAGCGCACCATGGTGATCATGCGATCGATGACGTCTTCCGGCGAGTTCGCATGCAGCGTGGTCAGGCTGCCGTCGTGCCCGGTGTTCATGGCCTGCAGCATGTCGATGGCCTCGCCCGAGCGACACTCGCCGACGATGATGCGGTCGGGCCTCATGCGCAGCGCGTTGATGACCAGCTCGCGTATCGTCACTTCACCGGTCCCCTCTGCGTTTCTCGGGCGTGCCTCCATGCGCACCACGTGGTTCACCTCGTCGAACTTGAGCTCGGCCGAGTCCTCGATGGTGATGACGCGCTCGCCGGGGTCTATCAGGCACGACAGGGCGTTCAGCATGGTCGTCTTGCCGCTGCCCGTGCCGCCCGACACCACGACGTTCTTGCGTGCCAGCACGAGCCAGCCCAGAAACGTGAGGACGCCTTGGTCGAACGAGCCGCCCGCCATCATCTCCTCCAGCGGCATCACGCGCCGCGTAAACGCCCGTATGGTGAGGTGCGGCCCATCGATGGCGATTGGCGGAATGACCGCATGGACGCGATGCCCTTGCGGCAGCCGCGCATTCACCATCGGCGAGCTCTCGTCGATGCGTCGTCCCAGCGGCCCGATGATGCGGTCTATGAGGACGCGCACCTGCTCGTCGCTCTCGAACGCCACATCGCTTTGCACCAGCCTGCCGTCGCGCTCGAAGAAGATGCTCTTTGATCCGTTAATCATGATCTCGGTGACGCTCTCGTCCTCGATGAGCCCTTCTATCGGGCCCATGCCGAACACGACGTCGATGAGCTCTTCCACCAGTGCGCGCTTCTCGGCGCCCGACAGCGTCTCCCATTTCGGCTCGGCAAGCGCCTTTCGGCACGACGAGCGCAGCTCGTTGCGCGCACGCTGCGGGTTGTCCACCATGATTGCCGCGATTGCCTCCAGGGACGTCCACGCTCGCACGTCGCGCCTCAGCTCCTCGACGGTCAGCCGCGCCGCCGCCTCGCCATGCGAGATGGCATTCAAGCTCTCTACCTCGCGTACGCGCTCGGTCAGGCTCATCGCGCGCCCCTTGCCTTCGACGGGCGACCCATACCTGCACCGCGCACCTCAGCGCGAGCACGCGGCGAGCCAGTCACGGCCTTTGCCTTAGGTCGCCGCGGACGCCTCTCCAACAAGTGCCCCTTCTTCCCGCACGCGGCTCCGTCTGCCGGCAGCAGCTCGTCTAGCATCGCGTCCACGCTCATGCAGAAGTCATTCTTGGCCGTCGCGAGGTCGGCAGCCAAGCCAGCCCCCAGCATCTCCTCCACCTCGCCGCCGCCATCCTTGAGCTCGAAGACGTGCGCCCCTTGCAAGGAGTTAGCAATGTCGACAGCCCCAAAGAGCGCCCCGCGCCTGCACCGGTTGAGCGCGAACGCAAACGGCGCTGACGCGATGCCCAGGCGCATGCACAGGTCAAGCGCATGACGGCATGCATACACCGACGAGGCTCGCTGGTCCATGAGGAACACCGAGGCCGCGCTGCGTTCGAGCAAATGCGCATGTCCCTCGGTCCAGCAGCCGCCCGTGTTAACGACCACCACGTCGAACCACGCAGCGCACACGTCCAGCAGCTCGCCCAGCCTGCCCGCCAGCGACTCCGACCGCTCGAGGCGCGCAGGCGCCCCGATGACCGCAGGCACGCCAGGTGCCGTCGCATCTCGCAGCGCTGGCACGACCGCAGGGTCGGCCATCACGTCATCTATCGTGAGGGCATCCCGTGCTCCCATGAGATGGCGCACGTCCCCAAACTGGAGGTCGCAATCCACCGCGACGACGCTCAGGCCACGTGCCGCAGACCGATGAGCGGAAACCGCAGTCACCGCGCTTTTCCCCACGCCACCGCCTCCGCTCAGGAACGAGACGACGAAGGCTGTGCCTGTGCGCTGCGCCGCTGGCCGCAGGGCCGAGCGCGGCGCATCCTCGGCGACGTCTCCTCGTGGCGCCACATTCGGTGCCGCCGCGTCAGGGACAGCCGCATTCGGTGCCGCCACGTCAGGGGTCGCCGCAGCAAGCGCGCTCGCCGCAACACCTGACCCCGCCGCAACACCCGGCCTCGCCGCAACACCCGCGCTCGCCGCAACATCTGACCTCGGCGCAACACCTGCGCTCGCCACCTCGTCACGTGCCGCGCTGGCCCCCTTCGCTGCCTGCGTAGGCGCGCCCGCTATCGCCTCGTCCGGCTCCATCCCAAGATCAACCGCCTCATCCACGATGGCGCGTCGCCTCGCTTCGGCATCGTGCCGCGCGCGAAACGCCGCTGGCGTCAGCGCGGCCGTCACGCCTGCCTGCGCCGCTCGACTCAACTCCGACCCGCTCGCATCGCTCACCACCAGGAAGATAGGCAGCTCAGGCGCATCCTTACGCAGCGCTGCAGCAAGGTTGATGCCAGCCAGGTCGTCGCAGCCGACCACCCACACCTCCGCAACGTCATCATGGGCTGCGACGAACGCCCGCACCTCGGCCGCACTCGGAAAGGCCACCAACCAATCGCTGCCGCCCAGGCTGCCTTCCTCCAAGCCGAGCAGCGTCGGGTGCATGATGCTCTCGCGGTCGGCACACAGCACGATTTGGCCCATCGCGATCACGCTCCCTCGACAGCGCTCGTCGCCTGGTTGCCGATCACGTCGCCACGACCGCCGTCATCTCCTGTCACAGCGTCCGCTTTTGGACGCGTGGCCTCAGCGCCTCCCGAAACAGCGGCGCCCGCCTCCACGCCCGCACCATTCGCCTCTGCGCCGCCCGCGCCCTGCGCCTCTCCTGCAGGCAGCGTGAAGTAGATCTCCAACGTCTCGGCAGCGGTCACCAGCTCCTGCACCACAGCCGGCTCGACCGCGAGCGTTACCCACGCGCCAGCAGAGCCTCCGCCTGATGACCCGCTGGTCGCCAGCACTTGCACGCCTGACGCGATTCTCGTGGTCGAGCTGCCGCCGACCGCATATACGTCGGTCGTCATGCCAGCCCTCACCGCGCCACCCACTGCCTGCACCTCTCGAGACGGGACGCTGACGGCGACAAGCCCATCGGGTACCTCTATGTCAGAGGACTCGAAGCCAAACCGCGACTCAGACACCACCTCGCCTGCCAGTATCGTCGAGCCGACGCGCTTGCCTACGGCGTCCTTCTTGTCGATGACCGCCTGGGCGGGCAGCAGCGCGGCGATCCATGTCTTCGTCTCCACGTCGCCATCCGTGATGGTGGCACCTGCGGCGATGTCACGCCGCGCCACGCAGACGTCTATCTGCTCGCCGCCATACTTCGCCAGCATCTCTGCCTGTGCTGCATGGGCCTGCTCGTCGAGATGCGTGATGTAGGCACCCACGCACAGGGCGCACAACAGTCCGAAGATGAGCCCCAACACGATCGAGCGCGTTCGTTTCGAAATAGTCAGCTTTGCCATTAACCCCACCTCGCTTCTTCGCTTGCCCGGCCAGTATGACGGCGCCATTCGACAGATCTGTGGCAGACCGCATGCACCGGACCCGCGTCGCTTCGAACAGGTTTTCTCGCCATTTCCAACAATCTGGCTACACGCCTCATACAGGCATTCGACCGCGTTCAACGAAACGCGACACAAGCCCCGACACGCCTCGCACAACGTTTGTCATCGGTTTCGACACGAGACGCCTTGCGACCCGCCCCCACCAACGCAGGACGCTTAGAATGAGACACGTCCACGACATGAAAGGCTCGCACCATGGCACTCAACGGCATCATTGATCTCGGCTCAAATACCGTGCGCCTCGTCGTCTACGACATCAAGGAACGCCTGCTCGACAAGAAGATTGCGCCCCACGAGCGCAACAGGCTCTTCAAGAGCATCGTCAACGAGAAGAAGACCGCAGGGCTTTCGGCCTACGTCGAGGACGGCGCCTTCTCTCGCGCCGGCATCGACGCCGCCATCAAGGTTCTGGAAAAGCATCTGGCAACGGCGCATAACGTGGGCTGTTCGACGGTGCATATCTTCGCGACCGCCGTCATCCGCAATTGCAGCAACTCAAAGGATGCAGCACGCCGCATCAGCAAGGCCATCGACACGCCTATCGACGTCATCAGCGCCACCGACGAGGCACACCTCGGCTTCGTCGGCGCCTCATGCGACCGCGTCATCGAGAACGGCACGCTCGTGGACATCGGCGGCGGCTCAACCGAGCTCACGACCGTGCGCGACGAGGCCGACTCCCACAACATCAGCCTGCCCCAAGGCAGCGTCTCCTCCTATGCGCAGTACGTGAAGTTCATCCTGCCCAACCCCGAGGAATGCGCCGCCATCGTCCAAGAGTTTCGTCGGCATCTCGCCAGCACCGACCTCAACTGCTACTGCAGCAAGCGCCTCTATGGCATCGGCGGCAGCGTGCGCGCCATCGACAAGCTGTATGCCGAGACGTTCTCTCATGACAGCGTGCCTGCCCGACTCGAGCCCTATCAGATCGACGCCCTCAAAAACCTGCTGCTCGACCAGCCGTCCACCTTCGCCCATGCCGCCACCAGAGCCATCCCCGAGCGCCTGCACTCCGTCGTCCCCGGCATGGTGATCGTCCGAGAGCTCATGGCCGAGCTTGGCGCCAAGAGCCTCACCATCTGCAAGCACGGCGTGCGCGAGGGCTATCTGCTGGAGCGCGTCCTGCAGGTCTAGCGCGCTCGCCACCCGCAGCCACGCCACCCGCAGCCACGCCGCACGGGGCCTCTCGCGCAAAAGGCGCACCCTTCATATCTGGTGCGCCCCACTATATAATGGCTCTATGGCGCGAGCACATCACAGAAGACGGCGCGGGGGCATCGCTCTCTTCGTCCTCGGCGCGTTGTTGCTCGCAGCGGCGCTACTCTTCTACACGCTGCTGACAGCCAGCCCGAAAGACGTGAAGCTCGGCGTCGTCTCGCTTGACGAGGGCGCCCAGACGACCGAGGGAAGCAGCAACCTCGGCTCGCTCATGATCGACAAGCTGGCCAGCGGCGAGCTGTTCGCAGCTTCCTCTCAAGACGCGCATTTCAACTCATACTCCATCGAGCTCAAGACCTACCAGACGCAAGATGACCTCAACCGCGCGCTCGAAAGCGACGAGGTGACCGGAGCCATCGTCATACCTGAGGACTACACCAAGCAAAAGCTCGACGAGACGACGCGCCATCTCACTGACGGCATCGACGACACGAAAGATGCGCTCGTCGGCGCAGCGACGCAGGGTGCAGCCAACGCCGGTGCGTCCCTCGTTGACGTCATCGTGCAGACGACGGCCGACCCCGTCATCCAGCAGCGCGTCGGGTCGAGCATCACGCAGCTGCTCGATACGGCCGGGCTGGCGACCGATTCTGCCTATCCCGGCCAGAGCGCTGCCAGCGATGCCGACACGCCCCCCATCGATTCGCTGTGCCACCTCTGGCTGCTGTTGCCGCCCATCGTGCTTTCCATCGTACTTGCAGCCATCTATCCCATTCGCCGGGGCGAGACGCGCACCGACCGCATGAAGCGCCTCGTCGGCATGCTCGTCGCTTCCGCCATCTTGTCGGCCGCCCTCGCTGTCGCCGGCTACTTCCTCCTCGCGAACCGCTACCACTACGTTGGCGCGTTCCTGCCCTCCGTCATGCAGCTTTGGATCATGTCCTTTCTCGCCATGGTGTTCTTCGGTGGCCTGGCGCAGATCCGCTGCTGGCTGGCAGCGCTCGCAGCAGGCGCGCTGCTCTTGGCCGGCGCCATCATGCAGTGGGCCGCCCCCGACACCATCGCCTCCTTTGCGCTGCCTTGGGCTGCCGAGACCTTCACCAATGTGAGCTTGTACGATGCCACTGCGAACATCCCAGGGCCTTCGGTATGGGAAACAGGGGCACAGTCGCTGGCATGGTATGCCGGCGCGGGCGCCCTCATAGCGCTGGGAGCCGTCGTGTTCGCGCGAACTAACGCCTCGGAC
>CAJUFC010000005.1 GCA_910585565.1 uncultured Eggerthellaceae bacterium
CGACGAAGACGTCATGGCACGCGCGCCCGCAGCCGCGGCGCCATACACCATGTTGATGGCCGCGACCTCGCTCTCCGCCTGCAGGTAGGTGCCGTCGCGCTTCGGCATCTGCTTGGCCATGTAGGCGGCCAGCTCGGTCTGGGGGTGATGGGGTATCCGAAGAAGAAGCGGCAGCCAGCGCGCATCGCGGCCTCCGCCATGGCTTCGTTGCCCTTCATGAGCACCTTCTCGGCCATCTACCTCACCTCCCTCAATACCGTGATGGCGATGTCGGGGCAGATCGTCGCGCAGGACGCGCACCCCGTGCACTTCTCCATGTCGATGCACTCAGCCGGGTGATATCCCTTGGGGGTGATCACATCCAGGTCGAGCGCCATGATGTTCACCGGACAGACCGTCACGCACAGGCCGCAGCCCTTGCAGAAGGTCGTGTCCACCAATACCTCGTTCATTCCTCTCCTCCGAACGCGTCGTGTCTTGCTATGAACGGGAGCCCTGGATGCAGCCCAGGCGGGCGCATCCAGCATGCGAAATAGCCAGGATCCTCACACGAGGCCGTCTATCTGCTTGTCGGCATCGGCCTCGCGAATGGCAACGCGGCGAATCTTGCCGTTGACCGTGCGCGGCAGCTCGGGCGCGTACTCGATGATGCGCGGGTACTTGTAGGGCGCCGTCTCGCTCTTGACCCACGCTTGCAGCTCGCGCGTGAGCTCGTCTGTGGGCGCGTATCCGTCAGCCAGCACGATGGTCGCCTTGACGGCCTGGCCGCGCAGCTCATCAGGCACGCCCGTGACGGCGCATTCGCGGACGGCGTCATGTTCGAGCAGCACGCTCTCGATCTCGAACGGCCCGATGCGGTATCCGCTCGACTTGATGACGTCGTCGTTGCGCCCGACGTACCAGTAGTAGCCGTCCTCGTCTTCCCAGGCGGTGTCGCCGGTATGGTACCACCCGTCATGCATGGCCGCAGCCGTCTTCTCGGACGCGCGATAGTACTCCATCATGATGCCAGCCGGATGCGGGTCGATCGAGATGCAGATCTCGCCCGTCTCGCCCACGGCGCACGGCGTGCCATCCTCGCGCAGGATGGCCACCTCGTACAGCGGCACGGGCTTGCCCATCGATCCAGGGCGCGGGACCGAGTTGGTGAGGTTGCCGATGGTGAGCGGCGTTTCCGTCTGGCCGAAGCCCTCGTAGATGGTGAGCCCGGTATGGTCCTTCCAGAACTGGAAGAGGTCGGGATTGAGCGCCTCGCCCGCCGTCGTGGAGTACTCAAGCGACGAGAGGTCGTAGTCAGAAAGCGTCTCTTGCATGAGCAGGCGATACATCGTCGGAGGCATGCACAAGGTCGTGATGCCGTATCTGCCGATCATATCGAGTATCTCTGGCGCGTGGAAGCGGTCGAAGTCGTATGTGAACACGCACGACTCCATGAGCCACTGCCCGTAGTACTTGCCCCAGACAGCCTTGCCCCACCCCGTATCGGCGATGGTGAAGTGGATGCCGTCAGGCGACACGTTATGCCAATGCTTGGCGGTCATGAGATGCCCCACCGAATAGAGGCTGTCATGCAGGACCATCTTGGGGTTGCCAGACGTGCCCGACGAGAAGTACATGAGCATGGGGTCTGCCGGGTGCGTCTGTCTGCGGGCGAAGTCCTCGCAAGCGGCGCGGACGCCCGAGTTGAAGTCGTGCCAGCCGGCGCGCTCGATGGTGAGCTGGCATACGCCCGCATCTCCCGAAAGCGCGCTGCCGATGCGCTGCCCGTCCGCGACGACGAGGTTGCCATCTGCGTCGCGCGGCGTGAGGCCGCCGCCTCCGGCAGCCACGATGACGCGCACCTCGACCGAGGGGCACTCGTCCACGACAGCGTCGACGACGTCAGCGATGTCTCCCACGTCCGTCGCAATGACGGCCTTGATCTCGGCCTCTTGCAGGCGATAGGTCAGGTCATGCTCTTTCAGCATGAAGGTCGCCGGCACCATGACGGCGCCCAGCTTCGCCAGCGCCGTCGCGACGAACCAGAACTGGTAGTGCCGGCGCAGGATGACGAGCACCTTGTCTCCCTTGCCGATGCCCAGCGATGACAGGTAGTTCGCCGTCTTGTCCGACCAGCGCTTCATGTCGGCGAAGGTGAAGACGTGCTCTTCGCCCTCGGGGTTGACCCACACCATGGCGCGGCGGTCAGGGTCGTTGACAGCGATGTCATCGACGACGTCGTACCCGAAGTTGTAGTCGTCCGGCACGTGCGGCACGAACCGCGTCAGCACGCCGTTATCGTCATAGGCTTCGTCAACGTATCTCAGGTGTATGTCTCTCATATGTCTACCTCGCTTTGAATCGATCGTCCTGCCAGGGGGTTTGAAGACTTATAAGGCGCTACGCTCTGGCCTGGAAGCCAGATGCGCGCGCCTAGATAATCTCTGCACCCTGCGGCTTGAGAACGATCGCGAGGAACACGCACGGCTCGCCGCCGATGGCGATCATGCCATGCCCGCGACCCGAGTCGTACATGACGAGGTCTCCGGGGGCGAGCTCTTCGACGTGGTCCTCGTAGGCGAAGCGCATGCGCCCCGAGATGATGTAGTCGATCTCTTGCCCCGCATGATACGAAAGGTGTATCGGGACCCCTTGTGCTTCTTCGATGTAGGGAGCCGTCACCAAGAACGGCTCTGCCAGCTTGTTGCGGAAGTGAGGCGCTTTGTGAAGGTACTCGAACCCGGCGCGGCGTTTGATGCATAGGCCCTCTCCCGCCGGTACGAGCGAATAGCCCGTGAGGTGCGGGCTCTCGCCCGTCAGAAGCTCGATGACATCAACGCCCAAGGCCTCGGCGCATTTATACAGGAACGTGAACGAGAGGTCTTGCTCCCCGGCCTCCTGGGCCGCATACTCCTCAACGCTGCGCCCGGTGAAATCGGCCATGTACTCGAGCGAATAGCCACAGTCCTCCCTGAGCGCGTGGATGCGATTGGCGACTTCCTTGATGTTCGGTTCCATGTCCCGCTGCCTCCCCTTCATGTCAGAGTGCTGTGTTAAGCCTGCTATCTTACCGCTTTCCTCTGCATGATTGCGCAAAAATGCGCATCGCATCCGCCAAGGGCGAGATACGTGGCGAAAGCTGGGCGCCCGCCCACGGGAACCAAGGCGAACTGGCTGCCGAGCTCGGTCTCGAGGAACGACCGCACGACGGCAGCGTTCTCCTCTTGCGTCACGGTGCAGGTGGAGTAGATGAGCACGCCGCCCGGACGCGTGGCGGCTGCCGCTGAAGAGATGAGGCGAGCGTCGAGCTTTGCATCCTCGGCGATCACCTCGGGCGTTATGCGCCAGCGAATCTCGGGATGCCGGCGCAAGGTGCCCAGCCCCGAGCAGGGGGCATCCAGAAACACGAGGTCGAACGTGACATCCCCTACCGCGCCCGCGCGCAAGGAGCACACGTCCTCGCACAGCGACTCCACGTTGGTAAGCCCATAGCGCTCGGCGCGGCCTGCGAGCAGCTTGGCCTTGAATGCGACGTTGTCGATGGCAACGAGGCGGCTGAATTGCGCCTGCGTCATGCGGAAGAGGTTGCGTTCCAGCAAGATGGTCTTGGTGCCGCGGCCCGCGCACAGCTCGAGACACGTGAGGCGCGGACGCTCCTCGGCGGCAGGCGCCCCCTCGGCAGCTACGAGCGCAGCTTCGACGACGAGTTGGGCGATGGCCTGGGCCGCAGCATCCGACACGAGCACGCGCCCTTCTGAGGCGAGCTTCTTGAATCTCCCGTCGGCCAGCGCCTTCGGGTTGTCTATCCGATAGCAGTCCGCCACCTCGATGCCCTCCACCACGGCCGGGTGCACGCCAGTCCCGATGCGCTCGATGGCGCGAAGCGCCTCCTCGGCGTCGCCGCAGATGGGATTGACCCCGACGAAGATCGGCGCGGGCTCGTTGGATGCCGCAACGAAGGCACGCATCCTATCGACGCCGAGATCCGCCGCGAGGCGCGCCACGAGCCAGGCGGGAAACCCCTGCTCGAGCGCGTATGCGCCGGCATCAGTGGCCGAATCGCCAAACGGGAATGACGCCTTTGCAGCTATCGCCTTGCGCAGAACGGCGTTCGCGACGCCTGCGGCGCGTGGCTGCACGTGCCGCACGAGCTCGACCCCTTGGTCGACGGCGGCATGCGGGCTCTTGTCCAGGTACAGGATCTCGTACAGCGAGATGCGCAAGGCGTCGCGCACGTCGGGCTCCACGTCGCGCGGCGAGCGCATGCACCCGTCCAGCACGGCATCGAGCGTGCCGCGCATGGAGACGACGCCCAGCACGAGACGCGTGGCGAACGCGCGATCGGGCGCGTCGAGGCGCGAGCCGTCGATGATCTTGTCTATCACGTCGTTGGCGAACGCATCCCGCGTGCGCACGGCCTCGAGGCACTCATACGCCTTGACGCGAGCCATGCTGGCACGCGAGGAAGCTGCCTTCTTGCGTGGCGCGTCGTCGCTGCTGCGGCGCTTGGCGTCGCGATGCGGCTTGTCGCTATCGTGGCGGCTGGCGTCACGATGCGGGCGGCTAGCGCCCTTGTGCTCGCCCTTGTGCTCGGCGTCGCGGCGCCCCTGTGCGTCGCGAGCGCGCCTGGACGGCATCAAGCCGCTCCCCATCGCGTAGCACCCCCGAGCTTCGCGCCCAAGAGGTACGCCTTCACCATCATGGAGTTCTTGCCCGCAGGCTTGATGCGCGTCACCTCCATGAACCCGTCTGAGTCGCCCAGGAAGAGCCGCCGGCCAAAGACGAGCGCCGCGCCCTCCATCTCCTCGCCTTCGAGGACGCCTTCTAGCTCGCGCGCCAAGGCGCCCTCGACAGCACGCGCCTCCTCGATGGCGCAGGGCTTGCCGTCGAGCACGATCCTGCACGGATGTGCCGCAGATGCCGCCTGGGCGAGCCTCAGGTTCTGCACCGTCGAATAGGACGGATAGAGGTCGAGCTCACCTTTCTTCAGCTTCTCGGCATAGGTGACGTCCGATTCGCTCTGGGATATCCAGTGCGCGCGCCCCGCCTCGATCTGGCTCAGAGCGGCAATGAGGGCCGAGGCCCCCAGAAGCGCCAGGTCCTCGGTCAGCTCTTCGGCGCCCTTGCCCTCGATGGGTATCTTGCGGACGATGCAGTAGTCGCCGGTGTCGAGGCCTTCCTCCATCCGCATGATGCACACGCCGGCAAACTCGTCGCCGGCCATGATGGCCCGCTCCACCGGCGCGGCGCCGCGCCAGCGCGGGAGCAGCGAGGCATGCACGTTGATGCAGCCGTAGGTGGGGACGTCCAGCACGTTCTTCGGCAGGATGGCGCCATAGGCCGCGACGCACACGACGTCAGGCTTGAGCGCCGCCAGGCGCGAATACTCCACCGGGTCCTTCAAGGTGATGGGCGTCCTCACCGCGATGCCCAGCGACTGAGCCAGCTCCTTCACCGGCGTCGGCACGAGCTTGTTGCCGCGCCCACGCACGCGGTCCGGCTGCGTGTAGACACAGACGACCTCGGCATGCTGGGAAAGCTCTTCCAATATGTCCGCCGCGAATTGCGGGGAACCCATGAATACCACGCGCATCGCCATGCCGCCTACACTTCGATGGACGAGTCGCCGGGCTTGGCGCCCAGCTCGCGCGCCTGGTCATAGGCCTGTAGCGCCCGTATCCTCACGTCGGCGTCGCAGCTCTCGAAGAGCGTGCGGCCAGAGAGGTGGTCGATCTCGTGCTGGAGGCAGCGGCCCAAAAGCTCGTCCCCCTCGATCTCCCATTCCTCGCCGTCGAGGTCGAAGTACGACACGCGCGCCCACGGCTGGCGCGTCACCGGCACGCTGATGCCCGGACACGACAGGCACGCCTCGCGATCGCTCACCGGCTCGCCCGCAAGTTCCACGATCTCGGGGTTGACGAGAAAGATGGGGTTGCGCGTTGCGGCATGCTCGCCGTCCCAGTCCACGTCGATGACGACGAGGCGCTTGTTGATGCCCACCTGCGGGGCGGCGATGCCGCACCCGTTGTTGGCATACATGAGCTTCGCCATGTTCTTGGCGATCCGCAAGAGGCTCTTGTCACCCACGTCGCACGGCTCGCACACGGTGTTGAGCACCGGATCGGGAGCCTCCACTATCTTGAACATACACATACCACCTTCGAGTTTGCTTGCGTCTATTATAGGAATTCAGCGGCCGTCACGACAGGGGCCGGTGCGCATTCTTCATCTCGCTGAGCCGCTCTTGCAGCGCCACCATCAAAGAGAACGCCTCAGCGTCGCCATCGGCGCGCGCCGCGAGGCGCATGCTCGCCAGCTCTTCCTCGACGTCCCCGATCGCCAGCTCCTCGGACAGGAAGCGCAAAACGTCAGCAGGCGCGGCATTGCCGTAGGAGCGTCGCCCCGTCAGGATGGACGGCGCCTCGGCACACGTCTGCGCGACGCGCCCGACGATCTCGGCCGGCGACGAGTCCAGCTTCTCCATGAGCGTCTGCATGATGGCCTCCGCGATGACGAGGTGCGTCCGGTCGTGCCACTTCACCTGCATGAGGCGCTCGGCATGCGCGATGAAGTCGACCGGGCTGCACGCGATGGCAGCGAGGTATTCGCGCTCGAGCGCGAGCCGGTTGCGCTCGGCCAGGGATATCCTCGGCGTCTGCGCTGCCGCTTCCGGCGCGTGCTGGGCCTCAGGGGCCATCGAAGCGCCGGAGTCGCTGCCCGCGCTGGCATCCTCGCCCCACCGTCGCGGCTTCTTCACGCGCCCGAGCTGGTCGAGCACGTCCTCCTCGCGAAAGCGCAGCATGCCGGCGATCTGCACGGCATAGTCCTTGGCGAGTATCGAGTCCTTGATGGGAGCGAGCACGTCCAGCGCGTCTGCGAGGGCAGCCGCGCGGCCCTCGGCGGTGCCGCGGTCGTGCCGCGCCATGCGCCGCTCGATGCCGAAGAGCACGAGCGGCTGGGCATGCCTGATGAGGTCGCTCATCTGATCGGGAGAATGCGTGGCGAGGTAGTCTGCCGGGTCTTGCCCGTCAGGCAGGCAGAGCGCGCAGATGTCGAGCTGCTTGGCGCCCGACTCCGGCGTCACGCTCTCGTCGATGAACTGGAGCGCTCGCTCGGTCGCTCGCTGCCCAGCCGCGTCCCCGTCGAAGATGTAGACGATGCGCTTGCCCGCATGCCGCGCGAGCAAGCGGATGTGGTTCCGCGTGAGTGCCGTGCCGAGCGTGGCCACCGCATTGCGCAGCCCTGCCTGGTGCATGGCGATGACGTCAGTGTAGCCTTCGGTGACGATGGCGGTGCCCGTCGCCGTCATCTGCGCCTTGGCAGCGTCAAGCGCATAGAGCACCTGTCCCTTGTGGAAGATCGGCGTCTCCTGGGTGTTGAGGTACTTGGGGTTGCCCTCCCCGATCACGCGGCCGCCGAACGCGATGACGTCGCCATGCACGTCGCTGATGGGAAACATCACGCGCCCGTAGAAGCGGTCGAGCAGGCGCCCGTTCTTCCCGAACGTCGCCACGTTCGCCTGCACCAGCTCGTCCGGCGCGAACCCCTGCGCGCGCAGGTGGGCGACGAGCGAGCCATGCCCCGGCGCATACCCGAGCTGCCACTCCTTGGGGATGGAGCCGCCCAGCCCGCGCTCGGCGAGATACCGCCGCGCCTCCGTGGCACCGGGGTCCTTGCCACGCATGAGCTGCAGATGGAAGAACTCAGCAGCCGCTCGGCAGACGTCCTTGAGACGGCGCTTCTTCGAGCTCGGAGTGCCCGCGCGCCCGTCGGCGGCCAGCTCGATGTGCGCCCGCTCGGCAAGCTTGCGCACGGCCTCGGGAAACGAGAGGTCATCTGCCTTCATGACGAACCCGAAGGCGTCCCCGCCCTCGCCGCACCCAAAGCAGTGCCACAGCTGCGTCGACGGGTCGATCTTGAACGACGGCGTCTTTTCCTGATGCAGCGGGCAGCAGCACCAAAACTCGCGGCCCTTGGGCTTCACGGGCACGCGCTCGCCCACGAGCGCCACAAGGTCGGTGGCGGTGCGCACCTTGTTGACGTCGTCGTCGCTTATCAAGCCGTGGGCCACGCTGCACTCCCGTTTGCCATGTTTGCTATTATGGTTCCAAAATCCATTGGAAATTATAAGAGGTTTCTTGCATGGGCGAGATGCGCAATTCCGAAATACCATACCTGTCGCTTGAGCCAGAGGTGGAGGCGTCCATCCTGCGCGACCGCCAGGCAGGCGCCCTGAGCCCGTCTGCCTTTGACGACGACGCCGTGACGCGGCGCGAGGATCTGCCCCACGACCGTGCAACGCTCGCACGCCCGGCGTTCGTGCGCGACATCGAGAAGATCGTGAACGTGCCGGCATACAACCGCTATGCCGGAAAGACCCAGGTGTTCTCGTTCGTCAACAACGACGACATCACGCGGCGCGGGCTGCACGTGCAGCTCGTCGCGCGCGTCGCCAAGGGCATCGGGCGCCTGCTCGGGCTCAACGTAGACCTCATCGAGGCCATCGCGCTCGGTCACGACGTCGGGCATACGCCGTTCGGGCATGCCGGCGAGCGCTTCTTGTCGAAGTGCTACCACGAACGCACCGGGCGCTACTTCAACCACAACGTGCACTCGGTGCGCGTGCTCGACCAGCTCTATCCGCGCAACATCTCGCTCCAGACGCTGGATGGCGTTTTGTCGCACAACGGCGAGTTCTGCTGCCAGACGCTGTCACGCGGCAGCGTGCACGACTTCGAGACGCTGGATGCCACCGTCGAGCAGTGCATCGCCGACGAAGGCACCATCGCAACGCTTCGACCCTCCACCCTAGAAGGCGCCGTCGTGCGCGTCAGCGACATGATCGCGTATGTGGGCAAAGACCGCGCAGACGCGCTCGCCATGGGGGTCATCGACTCCATCGACGTGTTCGACAGCACGGTGATCGGCAAGGACAACGCCCGCATCATCAACAACATGACCATCGACATCGTGAACAACAGCTACGGCCAAGACCGCATAGCCATGAGCCCTGAGGCCTTCGCCGACCTCAAGCTAGCGAAGCGCCAGAACTATGAGATGATCTACGCCAAGGAGGGCATGCTGGACGATGCCTCCAACTACGTGGACGAAATGTTCGAGGAGCTGTACGACAAGCTGCTCTCAGACATCGCAGCCGGAGACGAGGACTCCCCCATCTTCCGCCATCACATCAGGAAGCTCGGGACGATATCGCACTCGGTGAGCGCGATCGACTACCTGTCGGAGGAGCCGAACCAGATCGTCGTCGACTATATCTCGTCGATGACCGACGACTACTTCATGAGCCTGTACCAGCGGCTCTTTCCAGGTCACGAAAAAGAGATCAGGATGCGCGGCTACTCCGTCTAGCCAGACAAAAGCGCGCCTGCGGCCATGCTCGCCCTCACGACAATCTCCGCTCCCCTGCGGCCCTACGGGCACACGTAGCCGGTGTCGTCGATGAGGTCGTCCCCGTCCGCAGCACCCGTCGCCAAGGCGTCGCAGCGCTCGTTCTCGGGATTGCCGGCATGCCCCTTCACCCAGACGTAGTCGACCTCATGGTCCTTCATGGCCGCCAACAGCCTCTGCCACAGGTCAATGTTCTTGACGGGCCTGCGATCAGCGGTCTTCCATCCGCGCTTGGCCCAGCTTTCGATCCAGCGCTGGCTGAAGGCGTTCACGACATACTGGGAGTCGGTGTACACCGTCACCTCGCACGGCGACTTCAGCGCCTCCAGCGCCTCGATTACGCCCAGCAGCTCCATGCGGTTGTTGGTGGTGTTGGCAAACCCCTGGCTCAGCTCGCGGTCATAGACGTTGCCGTCAGCCGAGACGAAGCGGAGCAAGACGCCATAGCCGCCTCTGCCCGGATTTCCGCGCGAGGACCCGTCGGTATAGATATCGACATGTTTCATAGTGACAGATTGGTTCGTGGTAGGCATAGCAGTGCATGAATGCGCGAAGGGGGCTGCATGAGCCCCCTTCGTCGCCAAAGACCTAGAGCATGGTCTGGATCATGATGAACAAGGGCGAGAACGTGAGGGACACGATTGTCATGAGGTTGATGAGGATGTTCATGGACGGGCCAGACGTGTCCTTGAACGGATCGCCCACCGTATCGCCCACGACGGCTGCCTTGTGGGCCTCAGACCCCTTGCCGCCATGGAAGCCCTGCTCGATGTACTTCTTGGCGTTGTCCCAAGCGCCGCCGGCATTCGACATGAAGATGGCCATCAACATGCCGGTCGCCACAGCGCCCGCCAAGAAACCACCCAGCATCGCCGGGTCGATGCAGCCGATGACGACAGGCACGACGATGGAGATGATGCCCGGCGTCATCATTTCGTGCAGCGCCGAGGTCGTCGAGATGCCGACGCACTTGTCGTACTCGGGCTCGGCCTTGTATTCCATGATGCCCGGGATCTCACGGAACTGGCGGCGCACCTCTTCCACCATCGCATGCGCAGCACGCGACACGGCACCCATAGTGAGCGCCGCGAACATGAACGGCATCATGGCACCCAGGAAGATGCCGGCCACGATGAGCGGGTCGGTGAGCGACAGCTCGAACGACGGGATGGTGTGATGCATCGTCGCCTGATACGAGACGAACAGCGAGATGGCAGACAGGCCCGCGCTGGAGATGGCAAAGCCCTTGGCGATGGCCGCCGTGGTGTTGCCAACCGCATCCAGCGAGTCGGTGCGCTCGCGCACCTCTTCGGGAAGCCCCGCCATCTCGGCGATGCCGCCCGCGTTGTCAGCCACCGGACCATAGGCGTCCACGCCAACGGTGATGGCCGTGTTGGAGAGCATGCCGGTCGCCGCAAGGCCAACGCCGAACAGACCGACGACGATGCCGTTCTCGATGCCAGCCTCAGCTGCCAGCGGGAAGGCCATGTTGCCGCACAGATAGGCGCCGATGATGGCAAGCGCCACCAGCACGATGGGCGCGATGGTGGAAAGCATGCCTGTGCCGATGCCCTCGATGATGACGGTGGCAGGACCGGTCTCGGCTGCCTGAGCGATCTTGTGGACCGGCTTGTAATGATCCGAGCAGAAGTACTCGGTGATCTTGCCGATGGCAAGCCCGGCGACAAGCCCGCACAAAACGCTGCCGAACAGCCACACCGGGTTCGACGTCTCGGTCATCGAGTTCCAGACCAAGAACAGCGCCAAGATGACGGCGATCTCGATGGCGGCGGCGACGTATGTGCCGCGGTTGAGCGCCTTGTGCAGATCGGCGCCCTCTTTGGTGCGCACGGCGAACAGGCCGATGATGGACGTGATGATGCCGCAGGCAGCGATCACGACCGGGATCACGATGGCCCAGATGAGATCGTTGCCGATGAAGTAGCCGCCCAGAGCACCGAACGTGACGGCCAGGATCGTAGGCGCCAGGATGGAGCCGGTGTAGCTCTCGAAGAGGTCGGCGCCCATGCCAGCGACGTCGCCCACGTTGTCGCCCACGTTGTCGGCGATGGTGGCCGGGTTGCGCGGGTCGTCCTCGGGGATGCCAGCCTCCACCTTGCCCACGAGGTCGGCGCCCACGTCAGCGGCCTTCGTGTAGATGCCGCCGCCGACGCGCGCGAAGAGCGCCACGGCAGACGCACCCGTGGCAAAGCCCTCGACCATGCCGATGTGCTCGTGCGCGATCGCCATGATCTGGCCGGTGGCGTCAAAGCCGGTGATGCCGCCGAACACCAGCAAGATCAGCCACAGCGACAGGCCCATGAGCGCGAAGGAAGCCACGCACAGGCCCATCGTGAGGCCGCTTCGGAAGCTCACCGTCAGCGCTCGCGCCACCGAGGCCTCGGCGGCGTAAGCGGTGCGCGTGTTCGCCCTCGTAGCAACATGCATTCCAACGTAGCCCGCAGCTGCCGAAAGAATGCCACCTGTTATGAAAGCGAGCGCCGTGATCCACGACAAGGCGACGGCCATGACGATCGCGACGATCACCATGAATATGACGAGGAGCTTGTACTCGCTCATCAAGAACGCCTTGGCGCCTTGCTGGATCTTGATAGAGATGCCGTTCATCTTGTCGGAGCCCGGATCTTGCCGGAGCACCCAGTTTCCCAGATAGACCGCAACGCATATGCCGATGAGCGCACATACGGGAGCCATCCAGGCGATTGCCGTAGTCACGTTTCCTCCTTCGTTCGTATTGGCTATGCAAAAACGTGCTTTCCAGTATGCCCATTCTAGAGGAACGCACGCAAAAACCATCAAACAAGATGACGAGAGGCCCCCGCCACTAGAGCGCTGGGAGCCTCGGGTGCGCCTCGTGAGCCAGCCCGTGACGCTCACGGGACTCATGTGCAGCGCACCAAGATGCGCGCAAGCTACAGGTCGACCCAGGTGCCGTCCTCGTCTCTGCGAGCGCAGCTGTCCGCTTCGGTGCCCTGATACTCGTGCTCGCTTATCTGAACGAGCGACAGATATTCGCGCAGCTCAGAGGCGTCGGCATCCTCCCAATCCACATCCTCCCACTCATAGGCATCGACATCAGGGATGCGGCACTCGCCCGTGATAGTACTGGTGATGCGCAGCAGGCAGACGCTCTCTTTCGGGTCGTCCGCAGGCGTGTGCCAGGAGGTCAGCACGAAGGGCATCTCGAAGCTCAGGCATAGCTTGTCTCCCACGACCTCCGCTTCTCCCACCTCGAACTCGTCTGAGTCCAGCACCTCGCACCAGCTGATGGCGTCCGCCACGCCGTCTTCGAGATAGCCGAGGTTATCCACCATCTCAGCTGCCTGAACGGGCTGCTCGACGTATGCCCCCACTGCCTCCCACAGCAGCGTCTCTTGCAAAAGCTCTACCAGCTCGTCGCGCTCCATCGCTTCGCACCTCCGTCGATCGTCTGCGTTTTGTCGCGCCACGCCCATGCTTTGCGCCAGCGCGACAGTGCCATTCTATCCGATGCCGAGCGCATCCCGACAAGGATGCGACCGCACGATGTAATCGAGGCACGCACCCGCCGAGAACGTCGATGCCGTTGTGATGACGGCAGGATGCAGCTTTGAATGGCGTCGCCCGTATCGTCTCGAATGGATTTCGGCCAACCCTACGAGAAGAGCTACGAGAAGAGCTACGAGAAGAGGCATCGCTACCATGTGCGGGATATGCGGATTCACCCATGCAGACCAAACGAACCACGCCGCTGAGCACGACCGGGACATCCTCGCGAGGATGTGCGACGTCATGGCCCATCGCGGGCCGGACGGCGAGGGGTACTACGTCGATGACGGCATCGCGCTCGGGCATCGGCGGCTCGCGCTCGTGGACCTCTGCTCGGGAGGCCAGCCCATGGTGCGCCTCACGAGCGCCCCTGCGAGCACGACGATCTCGACCGACGACATGCGCGGCGATGTGCCGCATGCGGGCCCCGGCGCGCATACGCGCGGCGACTACGCCCTCGTCTTCAACGGAGAGATATACAACCACCGCTCGCTTGCGGCACGCCTCACGGCAGAGGGGTGGAAGCTCGACACGCGCTCCGACACCGAGGTGGTCTTGGTGGGATACCTCGCCTGGGGGCCCGCCCGTCTGCTCGAGCTGCTGGAGGGGATGTTCGCGTTCGCCCTCTGGGACGGCCCGCGGCACGAGCTCTTCTGCGCGCGCGACCCCTTCGGCATCAAGCCCTTCTACTACGCGACCGTCAACGGCCAGTTCGTCTTCGCGTCCGAGGTCAAGGCCATCCTCGAGCATCCCGGATACGAGCGCCGGCTCAACCGCAACGCGCTCGCACACTACCTGTGCTTCCAGTTCAACCCCCTCGACGAGACGTTCTTCGAGGGCATCTACAAGCTGGGTGCCGGGCACTCGCTCACCGTCGGGAGGACAGGCGCGTGCCAGCTGGCGCGCTACTGGGAGCCGCGCTTCTCCGCCCAGGGCGAGCGCCTTTCAGAACATGCGGCCACGCAGGCCATCGATGACGCGATGCGCCACAGCGTACAGCGCCATGGGGATGCCGACGTCGAGGTGGGCAGCCTCTTGTCCGGCGGCATCGACTCGAGCTACGTGTGCGGCTGCCACACGTCAAAGGAACGCCCGACGAAGACGTTCACCGTCGGGTTCAGCGAGTATGCTCGCGAGAAGGGACGTCGCGACGAGGTCGGCTGGGCGCGCGGCATCGCCGAGCGACTGAGCATCGAGGGCAGCTATCGCCGCATCGAGCGCGACGAATACCTGTCTGCGGCTCCGCGTGTGCAGTGGCACATGGACGAGCCGCTGGGCGATCCGTCAGCCATCCCGCTCTTTTTCGTCAATCAGCTGGCGTCCTCCCGCGTCAAGGCCGTGCTGTCCGGGGAAGGCGCCGACGAGCTGTTCGGGGGATATCGCGTGTATGCCGCCCCCGCCCTGGCGGCAAGGCTCGCGTTTGCCCCCAAGGGCTTGCTGTCCGGGGCGGCGAAGGCGCTTCGCCGGATGGGGCTGCGCGGGTCGGGCTACCTCGAGCGCGCCGCACAGGGAACGTCTCGGTGGTACTACACGAACGCGAATGGCAAGGCATTCACATGCGAGGAGCGCACGCGCATCCTCAAGGACGGCGCACGTGGCGCCGAGCCGCCCCAAGACCTTGTTCGGCCCCTCTACGACAAGGCGCACGGGCTTGGGCTGGACGACCCGACGAGCATGCAGCTCGTCGATGTGTCGTGCTGGCTCGTGAACGACATCCTGCTCAAGGCTGACAAGATGTCGATGGCCCATTCGGTGGAATGCCGCGTGCCCTATCTCGACAAGCACGTGTTCGCCGTCGCGAACGAGCTTCCTACGCCGATGAAGGTGTCGCGCACGCAGACGAAGCGTGCGCTGCGTGCCGCGTCGCTATCGGTGCTGCCCACCGAATGGGCCTATCGCGACAAGCTGGGCTTTCCCGTGCCGCTCGCGGAATGGCTGCGCCACGAGGACGTGGCGCGCGAGGTGCGCCGGTGGTTCGCAAGCGCAGAGGCGCGCGAGCTCTTTCATGTCGATGAGCTCGCGCGCCTCGTAGACGATCACTGCGCCGGCAAGGACCTCAGCCGCAGGATCTGGATCATATGGATGTTCCTCGTCTGGCACCGCATCTACTTCGTCGACCGGCGCCAGCCAGAGCTGCCGTGAGGTCGGCCTAGACGACGCCCTCGGCCATCATCGCGTTGGCGACCTTCTCGAAGCCGGCGATGTTGGCGCCCATGACGTAGTCGCCCTCATGGCCATAGCGGCGAGCCGCATCGTCGATTGCCTCAAAGATGGAGACCATGATGCCATGCAGCTTGGCGTCGACCTCCTCGAACGTCCAGGAGAGACGCTCGGAGTTCTGCGACATCTCGAGGCCAGATGTGGCCACGCCGCCGGCGTTTGCCGCCTTGCCCGGAATGAAGCAGACGCCGTTGTCTTGCAGGTACTCGGTCGCTTCGATCGTGGTGGGCATGTTGGCGCCCTCGGCCAGCACCGCACAGCCGTTCTTCACGAGGGCCTGGACGTCCTCCAGGAAGACCTCGTTCTGCGTTGCGCACGGAAGCGCGATGTCGCACGGCACCGCCCACACGCCGCGGCCCTCATGGTATTCGACGCCGTCCTTGCGCTGGGCATACTCAGAGATGCGGCCGCGCTCGACCTCTTTGATCTGCTTGACGAGCTCGACGTCGATGCCCGATGGGTCATGAATCCAGCCCGTCGAGTCGGACAGCGTCACGACCTTCGCACCCAAGGCCTGCGCCTTCTGGGTCGCATAGATGGCGACGTTGCCCGAGCCAGAAACGCACACCGTCTTGCCCTCGAAGGAGTCGCCCTTGCTCTTGAGGTATTCCTGCGTGATGTAGACGAGCCCGTAGCCGGTCGCCTCGGTGCGGGCAAGCGAACCGCCAAAGCTGAGGCCTTTGCCCGTGAGGACGCCTTCGAACACGTTTTTAATCTTCTTGTACTGGCCGAACATGTAGCCGATCTCACGTGCGCCCGTGCCGATGTCGCCGGCCGGGACGTCCGTGTCAGCGCCGATGTAGCGCGAGAGCTCGGTCATGAACGACTGGCAGAAGCGCATGATCTCCATGTCGGACTTGCCCTTCGGGTCGAAGTCGCAGCCGCCCTTGCCGCCACCCATAGGCAGCGTCGTCAGGCTATTCTTGAAGATCTGCTCGAAGCCGAGGAACTTGATGATGCCAAGATTGACGCTCGGATGCAGGCGCAGCCCGCCCTTGTAGGGGCCGATCGCAGAGTTGAACTGCACGCGGAAGGCGCGGTTGACATGAACGTTGCCCGCGTCGTCCACCCACGGCACGCGGAAGATGATCGCACGCTCCGGCTCGACCAGGCGCTCGAGCAGCGACGCCTTCTCGTACTCTGGGTGGGCCTCGATGACCGGGTCAAGGGACTGCAGCACCTCGGTGACAGCCTGGATGAACTCGGGCTGCTCGGCATTCTTCTCTTTGACCTGCGCGATGATGCGCTCTGTGTACTTCAACTTCTCCTCCTTCGTGGCAAACCAGTTGCCTCGATTATAAGGAGCGAGCCGCATGTCAGTGCTCCTTTTAACACGGTGGAAACAATGAAGCTGACAAGCGGCGCGAGCCCGTCACCCTGCGGATGGCCTGCAAGGCGCACCTGGGCATGCGTCGAAGCTCGTCGCGATGCCGGCACGCCTAAGAAGAGCTACAGCGCCTCGACGGACTTGAAGGAGGGAACGTTGTTCGACGAGAAGATGACCACGCCTGCCGTGCCGCGCTCGGGAGAGCGGACGAGCAGCGTCTCGTCGCTGCCCCTCTTCGCGCTCAACGCCTCGAAGCCCTCGGGCGACTCGTCGGTGAAGATGACGACGTCAAGCCCATCATAGCCCGACATCATCGCGCTGCGCGGCGCGATGCACACGATGCTGTCGGCGCCCGATGCCTCCAGCGCATCGACGATGGACCTCATCTGGACGCGAGACGTGTAGCTTGCGATCGAGAACACGCCGAACGTCCGGTTCCCTGAGTCCAACAGCAGCGGCTCCGCGTAATAGGCCAAGTCGTCCACCTTGAGCGTCACGACAGACGCCCCCTTCAGCTCGTACAGATCGCGCACGTCAGAGACGTATACCGTATCGCTGCGAGGCAGCTCCGTGAGCTTTTCGAAGCGCTGGTAGATGGACTTGATGATCTGAGAGATGCCCTCAGTAGGCGTCTGCTCCGTCGCGTCCACGCCGATGGAGCCATAGGGAACCTGCATCGTCGAGCGCGCGTCACGCGGGTAGATGCCCTCATCGCTGTCGCGCTCAGGCTCCACCGTACCCTCGAACACGACGACCGAATAGTCGTCAAGGCTGCCGACGGAGTCGTCGAGGAAGGTCGCGGCGACGCTCCAGTCTTTGCCGGTGCTGAAATAGCTGACGAGGATGGCGCCGCCCACCAGCATGAGCACGATGAAGATGACGAGCGCCACCCGCTCGCGCGAAGAGGCGCGCGCCCCACCCGTCGTCGATGGCATGGGCTCGCCCTTAGGAGACATCGCTTTCGAGGACAGCCTCGGTCGCCTGGGCAGCAGCAAGCACGCGCTGCAAGAACTGCCCGGTGAAGCTGCCCTCGACCTTCGCCACCTGCTCGGGCGTCCCCTTGGCAATGATGCGACCGCCATGGTCGCCGCCCTCGGGACCCAAGTCGATGACATGGTCTGCGCTCTTGATGACGTCGAGGTTGTGCTCGATCACCAAGACGGTGTTCCCCGCGTCCACCAGCCTCTCCAGCACGAGCAGCAGTTGGCGTACGTCCTCGAAGTGGAGGCCCGTCGTCGGCTCGTCGAGTATGTAGAAGGTGCGCCCCGTCGAGCGCTTCTGCAGCTCGCTCGAGAGCTTCACCCGTTGGGCCTCGCCGCCTGACAGCGTCGTGGCCGGCTGCCCGAGGCGGATGTAGCCCAGACCCACGTCAAAGAGCGTCTGCAGCTTGTGCCGGATGCTGGGAATGTTCTCGAAGAACGCGAGCGCGTCCTCGACCGTCATGTCAAGCACTTCGGCGATGTTCTTGCCGCGATAGGTGACCTGCAGCGTCTCGCGGTTGTAGCGCGAACCGTTACATACCTCGCAGGGAACATAGATGTCTGGCAGGAAGTGCATCTCGATCTTGATCTGCCCGTCGCCCTTGCACGCCTCGCACCTTCCCCCATTGACGTTGAAGGAGAAGCGACCCGGGGAATAGCCGCGCGCCTTCGACTCGGTGGTGGACGCGAAGAGGTTGCGGATGTCATCCCAAAGGCCAATGTAGGTGGCCGGGTTGGAGCGCGGAGTGCGCCCGATGGGACTCTGGTCGATGTTGATGACCTTGTCGAGCTGGTCGATACCTTCGAGCTTCTTGTAGGGCCCCGCGAGGCGATGCGCCCGATTGAGGCGGTTGGCCAGGGCTGGCGCCAGCGTATCGGTGATGAGCGAGCTTTTGCCCGAGCCCGACACGCCCGTCACGACCGTCAGCGTGCCCAACGGCACCTCCAGCGTCACGTTGTGCAGGTTGTTCTGCTTGGCGCCGGTGAGCTTGAGCGATCCTTTGCGCGGGCGCCGGCGCATCTCGGGGACCGCGATGGCCCGCTTGCCCGAAAGGTAGTCGGCAGTCATCGAGCCTTCCATGCGCATGACCTCGTCAGGCGTGCCCACGGCAGTGACCCGCCCGCCATGCTCTCCAGCGCCCGGCCCCATGTCCACGACGTAGTCCGCGCTGCGTATCGTGTCCTCGTCGTGCTCGACCACGATGACGGTGTTGCCAAGGTCGCGCAAGTGGTTGAGCGTGGCTATGAGGCGCTCGTTGTCGCGCTGGTGCAGGCCAATGGAAGGCTCGTCCAAGATGTACAGCACGCCCATGAGGCCTGCGCCTATCTGGGTCGCGAGGCGAATGCGCTGGGCCTCGCCTCCCGAAAGCGTCGCCGTCGCGCGCTCGAGCGTCAGGTAGTCAAGACCGACGTCAACCAAGAACTGCAGGCGCACGATGATCTCTTTGGCAATGGGGCGTGCGATGAACTCGTCTTGTGCCCCCGAGAACGAGAGGCCCTTGAAGAACGCGAGGCAATCAGATGCCGAGAGCTCCGTCACCTCGTGGATGGACTTGTCTCCCACCGTGACGGCAAGTATCTCAGGCTTGAGGCGACGCCCCTTGCAGGTCTTGCAGGGAACCGTCGCGAAATACTGCTGCAGCTTCTCGCGCTTCGAGTCGGTATCAGCCTCGGCATACTTGCGCCTGATCGCTTCGAGGACGCCTTCCCATTCGATGAACCAGTGAGTGTTGCGCCCGTCGACCGTCGTGTAGTCGACGCGCACCTTCTCGCTGCCAAGCCCCTCCAAGAGAGCCTGCTTGGTCGCATCCTTCAGGTCTTCCCACGCGATGTCGTCATCCTCTCCCATGTGTCGCGCGACGGCGCGGAGCACTTGGGGGTAGTAGTTGCCGCTCTTGAATGGCGCGATGGCGCCCTCGCGCAGCGAGAGCGAGGGATCGCACACGATCAGCGCCTCGTCGACCTCGTCGCGGCTGCCGATGCCGAAGCAGTCAGGACACGAGCCATACGGCGCATTGAACGAGAAGTCGCGCGGCTGCAGCTCGTCCATCGAGAAGCCATGCTCGGGACAGGCAAGCGCGAGCGAGAACACATGCTCGCCCTCGGCGAGGCCGCCCTTTGCGCCAGACGAGACGGTCTTGGTCGCCTGGGCATCTGTTTCGGCGTCGCTCTCAGGCGAGCTATCCGCGGTCGCTGCCTTGTCGATCACCTGCACGAGGACGCGCCCGTCAGCGAGCTTCGTCGCCATCTCGACCGCCTCGGCGATGCGGCTGGTAGAGGACGCCTTCAGCACGACGCGGTCGACCACCACGTCAATGAAGTGCTTGATCTTCTTGTTGAGCGTCAGCGGCTCGCCGTCAAGGCGCACGATCTCGCCGTCGATGCGCACGCGCGAGAAGCCCTCCTTCGCGAGGTCGGCGAACAGCTTCGTGAACTCGCCCTTGCGTCCGGTGACGACGGGCGCCATGATGATGGCCTTCGTCGTTTCGCCGTCGCCCAAGGCGATGATTTCGTCAGTCACCTGGTCGGTGGTCTGCTTCTTGATGACGCGCCCGCACTTGGGACAATGGGGCACGCCGATGCGCGCATACAGCAGGCGCAGGTAGTCATATATCTCCGTCGTCGTGCCGACCGTCGAGCGCGGATTGCGCGAAGTGGTCTTCTGATCGATGGACACAGCCGGGGAAAGACCATCGATGGAATCGAGGTCGGGCTTGCTCATCTGGCCCAAGAACATGCGCGCGTAACTGGAAAGGCTCTCCACATAGCGGCGCTGCCCCTCCGCATAGATGGTGTCGAACGCCAGGCTCGACTTGCCCGACCCCGACAGGCCCGTTATGACGACGAGCTTGTCACGCGGAATAACGAGGTCGACGTCTTTGAGATTGTGCTCGCGAGCACCTTTTATCACGATTTCGTTCTGCGTCATCTTTCGCTCTTCTTGTGATTCGACGGTTGTTTTTCTGCGCTATTCTACTACAAAAAGCGAATAAATGTTCGTAATGTAGGCACCACACAAATTATCCGCGAGGATGGGCCTGGCGGTGGGCGTCAACGAGCCGGTCGGTGGTGATGTGCGTATATATCTGCGTCGTCGACAGGCTCGCATGCCCCAGCATCTCCTGCACGCTCCTCAGGTCAGCGCCTTCGGAAAGCAGATCCGTGGCAAAGGCATGCCTCATCGCATGGGGAGACAAAGCCGGGTCCAGGCCGGCTGCGACAAGCGTCTCCTTGAACATGCGTCGGATGGCATCCGCGCTCATCTTGTTGCCGCGCGCCGACACGAACAGGTACTCTGACGCGCGTCCCGACAGAAGGGCCTCACGTCCCGAACGCAAGTACGCGTCGAGCGAGACAGCAGCCAGCGCATGCATGGGAACGATGCGCTCCTTCGACCCCTTCCCCATCACCTTGACCTCCAAGCCCGAGACGTTCGCATCCGCCAGCTTGAGGCCCGCCACCTCCGAGACGCGCAGGCCGCTCGCATACAGCAGCTCGAGCAGCGCCTGGTCGCGCAGGTCGGCCGGGGTCTGCCGGCGCGCCTTGCCGCTGTCGTCATGCGGGGCATGCACGGACAAGAGGCGCCTCATCTCGTCTCGCGTCACGGGGCGAGGAAGCGCAGACGGCTTCTTCGGCCCACGCATCGAGCGCACTGGGTCACCATCGACGAACCCCTTCGCCACGAGCCAGCGATAGAAGCCCTTGAGGGCAGACAGGTGTCGATTGATAGTGCTCTTGGAGTACCCCGCCGCATCAAGCTCGCCGAAATAGCGGCGCAGCTGGCGCGATGTGACCAGGCAGGGGTCGACCGAGCTCCGATGCGCCCAGCGGAGATAGCCCTCCAAGTCGGTCGCATAGGAGCGAGCGGTATGTGGCGAATAGTTGCGCTCGCGCACGAGCGAGGCAAGATAATCATGCGCCTCGCGCCCCCATGGCAGCTCGCGCAGCGACAGCGGCTGCGTCCCAGCGGCTGGCATCTTCGGCTGCGCGTCACCTGACGCAGCCTCAGCCTCCCGAGCAGACATAGAACCCTATCTCTTCGAGCTTGCGCCGGTATGATTGCAGGGCAGCCTCGCCGCGCTTCGCGTATGCCTGGTAGCGCTCGCGCTTGTTCTTGATCGGGTGCGCGAGCGGCGGCATGATGCCGAAGTTGACGTGCATGGGCTGGTAGTCCTTCGTCTCCGCGCTCGTCGCATAGTCCAGCAGGGCGCCGAACGCCGTCTCAGACGGCAGCGGCGGAACATCTCTGCCCTCAAGCAGGCAGAACACCGAGACCGCGACGTTGAGGCCCGACCGTATCGCCTCGCAGTAGCCTTCCGTGCCCGCAAGCTGCCCGGCCACGAAGAGCGGACGCGCGCTTTTGCGGGCGCCGTCTGTGACGATGCGCCCCGTGCGGTCGATGACGCGCGGGGCGTCGATGAAGGTGTTCCGGTGCATGACGCCATAGCGGGCGAACTCGGCGCGCTCGAGGCCGGGAATGAGGCGAAACACGCGCTTTTGCTCGGGAAAGGTGAGGTTGGTCTGGAACCCCACCAGGTTGTAGCTCTGGGCCGCCCGGTCCTCGGCCCGCAGCTGCAACGCCGCCCACGGGCGCATGCCCGTCCGAGGATCGGTCAGCCCCACGGGCTTGAGGCACCCGAAGCGCGGCGCATCTGTCCCCTTGCGGGCGATCTCCTCGATGGGCTGGCACGCCTGAAAGAGCTCTTTGGTCTCGAACTCCTTGGCGATGACGCGCTCGGCCGCCACAAGCTCCTCGACGAAGCGCTCGTATTCGCCTTTCGAGAACGGCGCATTGAGATAGTCGCCTGGCGCCCCTGCGTCCTCGTAACGGCTCTGCGAGAAGACCTTCTCGCGGTCGATGGAGTCAGCCATCACGATTGGCGCAGCCGCGTCGTAGAAAGCGAGCGCGTCGCTGCCGGTGATGCGTGCGATGTCAGATGCCAAGGAGGCCGAGGTGAGCGGTCCAGTGGCAAGCACAACCGCCGCGGCACCAGCCGCCACGCTGGCGATGTCCGTCGCTTCGGCGCGCACCAGCTCGATGCGCGGATCGCCCTCCACGGCAGCGGTAACAACAGACGAGAACTGCCGGCGGTCAACCGCAAAGGCGCCCCCAGCCGGCACGCGCGTTCGCTCGGCCGCCTCCAGCACCGCAGAGCCCAGCTGCGCCAGCTCGGATTTGAGCATGCCAGGCGCGCTGTCCTCGCGCATCGACTTGAGCGAGTTGGAGCACACGAGCTCGGCAAGGTCGCCCGTGTGATGGACAGGCGTCTGCACGTCCGGGCGCATCTCGATGAGGCGGACCGGAATGCCGCGCTTCGCCAGCGTGAGCGCCGCCTCGCTGCCGGCGAGACCACCGCCAAGTATGGAAACCGTTTCGTTCATGCTGTCAGGATACCACGGCATCTTGACAGCGGCGTTCCTCATGACGTGACGGGCCCGTATCTCCCGTTGGGATACTTGGCGATGCCGTGCCCCGCCTCGGCCTGCGCGAGCCACCGCATCGTCCAGGAAAGCGCGTCTGCGGCATGCCCACGCTCTCGCGCGAGGCCGACGATCTCATCAAGCGTCAGGGGCTGCGCCCGAATGGCCGCAAGGATGGCGCCGCCTGTGCCGGTGCACCCAGCCACCTCCTCGTGGTCAGCGTCGTCGGCACGACCGTCACCGACGCCGAACAGCCGAGACAGATGCGTCGCAAAGCTGTCGTCGCCCACGATGGGATGCGCGCCGTCGCTGATGAGCAGGTTCGCACCGCGCGACTGCTCGGACGCCAGCGACCCCGGAATGGCCCATACCTCCCGGTCGGCCTCGATGGCATCCTCGGCCGTCGAAAACGTGCCTGAGGGAATGCCAGCCTCCACAATCAGCGTCGCCTTCGCGAGGGACGCAATGAGGCGGTTCCTCTGCCGGAACATCGCCGGCTTCGGGCCCATCGACCACTCGAACTCCGACACCACGGCACCCCCGGCGTCGATGATCCGCTGGAACAGCCCGACGTTCTCCGCCGGGTAGATCCAGTCGCACCCCCCGCCGAAGAACGCCACCGTGGGCGTGCCGCTGTCGACGGCTGCCTCGTGCGCGGCCGAGTCGCATCCGCGAGCGCCCCCCGAGATGATGGCGATTCCGCGCCGAGCAGCCATGCCGGCGAAGTGTCGCGCCGCGCTCGTGCCATATGGCGTCGCCCTCCTCGAGCCGATGACGGCAAGGCCTTCGCGCAACGCCTCGGGGCTCCCGATGCCATACAACTCCTTTGGCGGATACTTGATGCAGGCGAGCGCCGGCGGAAATACGCTGCTGCGCGCGTCAATCCTGAACCGGTCGCCCGCAAGCCTTCCTTTCGCTGTCATAGCCATGCACCTCCCTTATGCGCCGAAGCAGTCGTTCAGGCGAAACCCGAACGCCTCGGCCAGATGGTCGACGGTGACATCTGCAGCCTCGTCCATGTCCGCGATGGTGCGCGCGACCCTGAGCGAGCTCACCAAGGCGCGGGCGCTGAGCTCGTTCGACTCGGCCATCGCCACGACGAAGTCCTCGGCGCTGTCGCTCAGCCGGCATGCGCTGATGATCGCCTTGGTGTCCTTGCGGGCAGCACTGGCACCGACACCGCCTGCAAACGCGCGCGCCTCATCCGAGCGCGCTTGGCGCCATGCCGAAAACTCCCTCGCCGCGACGACGCCCTCCTTGAGGCTGTCAGACGAGACGCCGCTGCCGGCACCCATCACTTCCGACGTCGGGATGCGATGCACGTCCAGCTGCAGGTCGAACCGGTCTATGAGCGGCCCTCCCACCCGTGACTGGTATGTTCGTATCTGAGACGACGTGCAAGCGCACTCCCGCTCGGCGTCGCCGAAATAGCCGCACGGACACGGGTTGGTCGCGGCCACCAGCATGAAGCTCGCCGGCATGCGCACGTTGCCAGCAGCCCGCGTCAGCAGCACCTCCCCATCCTCGATGGGCTGGCGCAACCCTTGGAGCACGTGGCTCTTGAACTCGGCGAGCTCATCCAGAAAGAGCACGCCGCGATGCGCCAGCGACACCTCGCCCGGACGTATGGGACTGCCGCCCCCTAACAGCCCGGGTGCCGTGGCCGAGTGATGCGGATGCCTGAAAGGACGGGTGCCCTTCATGATGGCGTCGATGCGCTCGCCTGCGACAGAATGCACGAGGGCCGCCTCCAGCATCTCGTCTTCGGCGAGCGGTGGCAGGATGGAAGGAAGCCGCGCGGCCAGCATCGTCTTTCCCGAACCGGGAGGACCCACCATGAGCAAGCCGTGGCTTCCAGCAGCTGCCACCTGCAGCGCCCGCTTCGCTACCTCATGCCCGGCGACGTCCCTGAAATCCAGCGCTGGCGCCGGGAAAGGCGCGCACTCCCCTCCGGCAGGCAGGACGTCGTCGAGCGCGTCTTCGTGATGGAGCCGCGAAAGATGCCCCAAGGCCTCCTGCTCGAGATCCTTGATTGGCGCTGCCATGCGCGGGGCGCTCACGAAGCGCGCGCCTGTCTTGGAGGCGCAGACCGCATAGGCCAAAGACCCCGGCACCTCCCGCACGCTTCCTTCCAAAGAAAGCTCGCCGACGAACAGCCGGCGTCGCAGCATGCCGGGGTGCAGCTGGTTCGTGGCGACGAGGATGCCCAAGGCGATGGGCAGGTCGAACCCGGAGCCGGCCTTCTTGAGGTTGCCGGGCGCGAGGTTCACGACGATCTTGCTTGCCGGAGTGGAGAACCCGGACGCCTTGAGGGCCGATTTCACCCGCTCGCGCGCCTCTTGCACGGCCTTGTCTGCCATGCCGACGATCCAGATGCCAGGCACACCGGAGCTCACGGCGACCTCCACCGTCACCGGCGTGGCCTCCACTCCCGTAAGCGAGGCGCTGATGACCGAACATTGCGAATACACCTCACATCACCGAGAACGCATCGATGTCGTGGCGGATCATGGCCTTGTCAGCCGCCACGACGACAATGGCCACCGTATCGAACCTGATGGGCACATCGACGTCCGCTATGTCTGCCACATACGCAAGCGCTATCTTCTCGTATCGGTCGCGCTTGGATGCGCTCACATGCTCGGACGGAAAGCCCTTGTCGCAGTTCTTCCGCGTCTTGACCTCCACGAACACGAGCGTCTCGCCGTCTTTGGCGATGATGTCGGCTTCTCCGGCAAAGCAGCTCCAGTTGCGCTCGATGATCTCGTAGCCGCGCCGATAGAGAAAGCGCGCCGCAGCCTCTTCGCCCTTGCGCCCGAGCTCCTTGTTGCGCCGGCCGGCGCGCTTTCCTGCCCCTGCGTCCTTCTTGCTCGCAGTCGTTGACGACACTGGTCGCTCACACGTCGTTGTCATAGATGTCCTCCTTCTTCGATGGGGAAGACAATAGCGACGCCGTCTTGCAGATATCTAACAGATGGCCTCGTCACGCGCCAACGAGCCGCAAACGCGCGCCCGCATCGCTTTGGACAATGCGCCTTCGCGCATCCGTCGCGAAACGTTCGCGGTTTCGACGCGATCGTTCGCCAATCAGACGAGGATCAAACAAGAATGAAACGCCAGGCGAGCCGACCTGCTAGAAGAGCGACTGCTGGATGAACTCAGAGCAGAATGACGTACGGTGCAAAACGCACAAGCCTTGGCGGTGGATAGCGTCCCTGTGCGCCTGGGTTCCGTAGCCTTTGTTGGCGGCAAACCCATAGCCGGGATACTCTGCGTCCATCTTCACCATGAGCTCGTCGCGCTCGACCTTGGCGAGGATGGAGGCAGCAGCGATGGAGGCGCATGCGGTGTCGCCCTTGACGACATTGAGCTCGCGCTCGTCGAAGCGCAAAGGATTCCCGTCGAGCAGCACCAAATCGACCGCGACGCCCGCGCGCTCGATGGCAGCCACCGCAGCGCCAAACGCCTGCTTGAGGGCCTTCGTCATGCCCAGCGCATCGATGTCATGAGGCGCAACCATCTCGACCGTCCACGCCAGCGCGTACGCGCGTATCTCAGCAGCGATGGAGGCACGCTTGGATTCGGGAACCTGCTTGGAGTCGTTGAGGCCCTCGATGCGCGGGCTTTCCGGCAGCACGACCGCACCGACTGCCAGCGGGCCCGCCAAAGGTCCTCGCCCGACCTCGTCCAACCCCACCACCACGCGAGCGCCCCGCGATGCCGCCAGCTCGCGCTCGTAGTCATAGAGAGAGGCAAGGCGCTTGCGCTCCGCCTCGCCAGCAGACAGCCGCTCGCGCGCCGCCAGCAGCACCTTGTGCACGCCGACGCGATGGTCGCCTGCCAGCGAGCGCTCGAGAGCGGAAAGCTCGGCTTCGTCCGCCTCGGCAGACAGCCGCTTGATCTCTGCGATGGTGAGGGTTTGCATCAATACGGTCCCGACCAATGAAAAGGCCCCTCGAGAGGGGCCTTGCTTGCTAGTTCCTCGATGCCTCTTTGATCTTGGCGGCCTTGCCGACCTTGTCGCGGAGGTAGTAGAGCTTGGCGCGACGGACCTTGCCGCGGCGGGTGACCTCGATCTTCTCGATCTTCGGCGAATGCACCGGGAAGGTGCGCTCGACCCCGATGGAGAAGCTGACCTTGCGCACGGTGAAGGTCTCGCGGCTGGACTTGCCCTGGCGGCGGATGACGTCACCCTGGAAGACCTGGATGCGCTCGCGATTGCCCTCGGTGATGCGATAGTGAACCTTCACGGTATCGCCCGGCTTGAAGTCAGGGATGTCCGTCTTCATGTCCTTGTTTTCAATGGCACGAATGATGTCCATGGCTATAGTTTCCTTCTTGGTGTGTCTGTTTTCGCGTTATGCGCCCGCTGGACGTGACTGTGCAAGGCGCGACTCCCTAGTTTAGCGTTCCTCCCCTGTGCGTGCAAGAAGAATATCCCCGATTGGGGCCATCGCACAGGCCGGTCGCAGCGCCTGCGTCAGAGCGCGAGCAGAATCGCATACGAGGCCACTCCCGAGATGGCGCTCCAGAGAAGCGAGCGCGACTTGATGGCCACCACGATGACCACGACAGCAGCGACGATGACGGCGCCGGCCGGCCACAGGCCTTGGGAGAACATGCCCGGGTTGAGGATATCGTTCGCGACGAGCGCTGCAAAGGCGGCGGGCGGAATGAGATTGAGCGCCCGCTTGGCCGCATCAGGCAGCTCGCGTCCCTTCAGCAAGAAGAGCGGCAGCACGCGGCATGCCAGGATCGTGATGCCGCATGAGACCAAGATGACCCAGAACTCCGACCACGCCATCTAGCGCTCACCTCCGTCTCCGCGCAGGCGTCCCTCGCCTTCGCCTTCGGCGCCGCCTGCGACGGCGTCTCCCTCGACGTCGGCCCCATCGAGCGACGAGGCCTCCGCATCCTGGCCGTCTGCGCCCCCGCGCACGCGAGCGCGCACCCACGAGACAGCCATCGCCACGACGACGCCGCCAATCGCCCCCAAGAGGATGGCTGCGCCCCCCAGCCCGATGAGCTTGCAGACATAGACGCCCACCGCAGCGCTGACCGCGGCGACGATGTTGGCCGGGGTGGGACGCTGCGTGAAGAGCAGACAGATGAAGATCGACGTCATGGCGAACGCGGCGATCTGCAGCGGTATGTCCACGAGCGAGCCGATGATGACGCCCACGACATTGGAGAGCGCCCACGACGACTGGCTGAACAGGTTGACGGCGAGCGCACGGCCCACCGACCAGTCCCCCTCGCGGAACTTCGCGATCGACACGCCATAGCTCTCGTCCGTGACCGTGGCAGCGAAAAAGAACGCGAGTCGCTTCGAGGAGGTCGTGCATTCCGGTGCGAACGAGGCCGCATAGAGCACCTGGCGCGTATTGACGAGCGAGACGCTCGCGATGATGGAGGCCACCGGAGCGCTCGTCAGGTACATGTTCGGAATCATGAACTGGCCCGCACCCGAATAGAACAGGGCGCTCAGCAAGAACACCTGGAGCGCGTTCAGGCCGATCGAGTCGCACAGGATGCCGCACGGGATGCCGATGGCGACGTATCCCAGCATGATGGGAACGGCAGCGCGAAACGCCTGGCTGAGGTGATTGCGCGACATCATCGTCATCGGGTGCTCCCTGCAATGGCGCCGTCTCCGCACGCAGGCTCGTCCGGCGCCTTCGCGCCGGCCGCCACAAGCGCGCTCGCGATCTCGGCAGGCGCGAAGGCGCCGGCCTCGGTGATGATGCGCGAGACGAAAGACGCAGGCGTGACGTCAAAGGCGGGGTTGCGCACCTCGACCCCGGCGATGGGATGCGGCATGACCTCGCTTGCGGCACGCTCCTCGATCGGGATGCACGAGCCATCGGCAACCGTGAGGTCGATGGTCGACAGCGGGGCTGCCACATATAGCGGAATGCCGAAGTGCGCAGCGAGGATGCCCAGGCCCAAGGTGCCCACCTTGTTGGCGACATCCCCGTTGGCCGCGATGCGATCAGCGCCCACGACGACGGCATCCACCTCGCCTGAGGCCATGATGGCCGCCGCCATGTCGTCGCAGATGAGCGTGACGGGCACGCCGGCGCGCGATAGCTCCCAAGCGGTGAGGCGCGCGCCCTGGTCGACCGGCCGCGTTTCGTCCGCATAGACGCGCACGAGCTTGCCTTCCTCGGCAGCCGCATAGACGATGCCGAGCGCCGTTCCGTAGAAGGCGGTCGCGAGCGAGCCGGCGTTGCAGTGGGTGAGCAGCGTGCAGCCCTCGGGCAAGAGCGCCGCACCCGCGCGCCCGATGCGCCGGCATGCATCCTCGTCATCGGCAATCAGCTGCCCGACGAAGTCGAACAGGCTCGCCTCGATGGCAAGCGGCCCCTCCCCCGAGGCGAGCGAGCGCGCCGCGACCGCCAGAGCGCCGTCCACGGCATGTGCGAGGTTGACTGCCGTCGGGCGCGAGCGCTTCACCATGCCAGCGGCATACGCGAGCGCCGTCGCATACATCTCGGGGTCGAACCCCTCCTCGTCGATTACGAAGACGCGCTCGAAGTCAATGGCCTCTGCGCGCTGGTCGTCCGCGCTCGCATAGACGAACTCGGCTGCCCGCAGCGCCACGGCGGCAGCGCCCGCGATGCCGATTGCCGGCGCACCGCGCACCTTGAGCTGCTTGATGCAGTCGATGACCTCGCGCCAGTCCGTGACAACAAGCTCGGCCACCTCTTCGGGAAGACGCGTCTGATCGAGCATGACAAGGACCGGAAAGCCAGCCGGAACACCCGGGAACTGCCCGTCAGCGCGCACGAAGCGAATCGTGCGCGGAAGATTGTCCATGGTGAGCCTCATCGCTCGTTCTTCCCTCCCCGTGCAAGCAAAAATGGGCGCATCCTCTCAGATGCGCCCATCTCATGCGGTATGCCGTTGGTCTATGCGGTCTGCTCGAGCGCAGCCTGGGCCGCAGCAAGGCGCGCGACCGGCACGCGATACGGCGAGCAGCTGACATAGTCGAGCCCGATGCGGCTGAAGATGTGGATGGACTCCGGGTCTCCGCCGTGCTCTCCGCAGACGCCGCACACGATGTCCGGATTCCCCTCGTGCCCGAGCTTGACGCCCATGGCCACGAGCTTGGCGACGCCGCCCTCGTCGATGGTCGCAAACGGGTTGTAGGGCAGCAGGCGCTCGCTCAGGTACTGCGGCACGAACTCGCCCTCGACGTCGTCGCGGCTGAAGCCGAACGTCGTCTGCGTGAGGTCGTTGGTGCCGAACGAGAAGAAGTCGGCCTGCGTCGCGATCTCGTCAGCGGTGACGGCGGCGCGAGGCAGCTCGATCATGGTGCCGATCGGGATGTCGAGCGCAACGCCCGCCTCCTCTGCCACCTCTGCGATGACGCCCTCGGCCACCTCGCGCAGGCGCGCCAGCTCGTTCACCGTGGAGACGAGCGGGACCATGATCTCGGGCTTGGGGTCGAAGCCTTCCTTCTTGAGCTTGGCAGCTGCGCTCGCGATGGCGTGAATCTGCATCTCGGGAAGGACGGGATAGACGATGCCGAGACGCACGCCGCGCATGCCCAGCATCGGGTTTTGCTCGGCGAACGCGTCGATCTTCTCGAGCATGGTGCGCTTCTCGGCGATCTTGGATGCCTCAGCGCCCGTCTCCTCCATGCGCGCGATCTCGACCTCCAGCTCGCGCGGGTTGTCAAGGAACTCGTGCAGCGGCGGATCGAGCAAGCGGACGATGACCGGCAGCCCGTCCATGGCCTTGAACATCTCGTAGAAGTCGCCAGACTGGGCCTCGTACAAAGCGCTCACGGCCTTCTCGCGGTTGAGCTCGTCGTCGTTCAAGATGAAGGACTGGATGATCTGCTTGCGATCGCCCAGGAACATGTGCTCGGTGCGGCACAGCCCGATGCCCTCGGCGCCGAAGTCGCGCGAAAGCTGGGCGTCCTCGGGATTGTCGGCATTGGCGCGCACGCCCAGGCTGCGGAACTCGTCAGCCCATTCGAGAATGGTGTCGAGGTCTCCGGTGATCTCCGGCATGACCAGGTCGACCTTGCCGAGCACGACGATGCCGCTCGTGCCGTCGATGGACACCATGTCGCCCTCGCGGATGACGATGTCGGTACCGGCGATGGCAGCTTCCTTCTTCTCGGCGTCGATCTTGAGCGCCTCGACGCCACAGACGCACGGAGCGCCCATGCCGCGGGCGATGACTGCCGCGTGCGACGTCTTGCCGCCGTGAGAGGTGAGGATGCCCTCAGCGGCGATCATGCCGGCGAGGTCGTCGGGGTTGGTCTCCCAACGCACCAGTACGCACTTGCGCCCCTCTTCGGCTGCCTTGACGGCGTCAACGGCGGAGAACACCGCCTCGCCCACGGCAGCGCCGGGGCTGGCGTTGAGCCCCTTGGCTACCACGTCATAGGTGGCAGATGCGTCGAACTGCGGATGCAGGAGCTGGTCGAGCTGCTCCGGCTCGACGCGCATGACGGCCTCCTTCTTGTCGATGAGGCCCTCCTTCACCATCTCGATGGCGATGTGCAGCGCGGCGGCAGCGGTGCGCTTGCCGGCGCGCGTCTGCAGCATCCAGAGCTTGCCCTGCTCGATGGTGAACTCGATGTCGCACATGTCGCGGAAATGGTTCTCCAGCACGACGAAGATGTCCTCGAGCTGCTGGCCTGCCTCCTCGAGGCCGGCCACGCTCTTGAGCTCGGCGATCGGGCTGGTGTTGCGGATGCCCGCAACCACATCTTCGCCCTGGGCGTTCACGAGGTAGTCGCCATAGAATTCCTTGTCGCCGTTGGCAGGGTTGCGCGTGAAGGCGACGCCCGTGGCGCTCGTGTTGCCCTTGTTGCCGAACACCATCGACTGCACGTTGACGGCCGTGCCCAGATCGTCAGCGATCTTGTTCTTCTTGCGATAGAGGACGGCGCGCGGGTTGTTCCAGGAGCCGAACACCGCCTCGATGGCCAGCTGCAGCTGCATCATCGGATCTTGCGGGAACTGCACGGCGCCGTCGATGACGAGCGCGGGGTATTCCTCTGCGCTCACGTTGTCCGAGAAGATGCCTTTGAACACGCCGACGAGCTCTTCGAGGTCCGCAGCCGAAAGGTCGGTGTCAGACGAGACAGCGCGGTCGTTCTTCATGGCGGTGATGGCGTTCTCGAACAGGTCGCCGTCAAGACCCATGACGACGTTGGAGAACATCTGGATGAAGCGACGATAGGAGTCCCAGGCAAAGCGGGGGTTGTCGGTCTGCGCGATGAGGCCGTTGATCGACTCGTCGTTGAGGCCGAGATTGAGGACGGTGTCCATCATGCCTGGCATCGACATGGGGGCACCTGATCGGACGGAGACGAGAAGCGGGTCGGTGGAGTCGCCGATCTTCTTGCCCATGCGCTCTTCGAGGTCAGCGCGATATTCGGCAATGGTGTCGAGCGCGCCTTCGGGCCACGTGTCGTTCGCGTTGGCGTACTCCATGCACGTCTGGCAAGTGATGGTGAATCCGGGAGGAACCGGCAAGCCGATGTTGGCCATCTCGGCCAAGTTGGCCCCCTTGCCGCCCAGGATGGCCTTCATGTCCTTGTTGCCCTCGGTGACGTTGGTGCCGTTGGCGTCCTTGCCAAAGGCGTAGACTCGCTTGACGTTCTCAGACACTGCAAATCTCCTTACCCTACGCGCCGCCGCTCGGCAGCGCGAATCACAGATCATGACGACCCAGATGGGCACCGCATGATTCAACCCCCTCTTGGAGTTATCACAATGATAACAAGACGCCAGCATATGGTGCGCAGCGCGTCGGTGAAGTACGCCGACGGCCCCGGCGAACACCAGGGCAGGCGCGGCGAGGGGCTGTTCTCAGGTAGACGGCTACTCTGCCGGCAGCTCTATCTCGCCCACGTCAGACGCCTCGCGCGAGACGAGCGAGCGCTTCGCGTAGGCGGCATAGTCATCGCCCGAGGGCAGCCGCACGTAGTTCCAGTCGTTCTTGAGGATCTCGAGCGCCGGCTCGTCGGACGGCAGGATGAACACGTCGAAGTCGTACTTGTCCTTGTAGAGATTGAACACGATCGAGCCTTGGGACATGTCGACGTACTCCTTGTAGTAGTCGAACGCGTCCCCGGTGATGCGCGGCGCCCAGATCTCGGGGCGCGGGTCCATGTTCACCTTGTAGCCGCGCCACTCGATGTAGCCGCCGGCATTGAAGAACGTGAACACGCGCGTCTGCTGCTTGTCCACGTCGCGCTCGTCGAGGTAGTCCATGGCTGACACCGGCGTGAACGCGTTGTTTGCCGGCAGCCCTTGCAGCTTGGGCACGTTGACGAACGCGACGACGCACGCGATGGCGATGCCGGCGATCACCGGCACGACGCACGCCATCTCGCGCCGTGCCAGGCGGCGCGGCCAGCCGATCGCCACGTCGCTCGTCGACCACATGATGAGCAGATAGCAAAACAGCGTGCACAGCCAGATGTTGCGCACGTGGTCGAAGGCCATATAGGTGGTGCCGGCAACCAAAAGCACGAGCGGCAGATTGACGCGACGCGCGCCCACGCGGCCGAGGCAGACGCAGGCAACGAGCAAGACGACCAGCACGAGCGCGAAGCGGATCGACCCGGCCGGCGCGAAGTCGCTCATCTCGGAGATGTAGCCGGCGTATTCGGCGCTGCCGTACGAATTGATCAGGTAGAGCGCCCCGTCGATGAAGTACGGGTTGGCCAGAAGCGCTGCAGCCGCCACGACGAGCAGTGCCGCAAGCGGCACGCGCGCATAGGCAGCGTCAGCGAGCATGACGCCCTCGAGCCTCCCGCGCGCATGAAACGGCCGCAGCACGTCAGGGATGAGGTAGCAGCCGATGATGACGAGGTCGAACGGAGCGATGGCCGCCTGCACGTTGCCGTGCACAGCGACGATGAACGGGATGGGAACGAGCCACTTCCACGCGCCGCGCAGCGCATCCGCGCGCGATGCCGCCTCGCCGCCGAAGGACGCCCGGTACTTCTCCAAGAAGAACACGATCCAGAGGAACGCGAGCATCGAATAGAGGTGCGGGCGCACCGTCATGTAGAACGTCATGGAGTATGTCACGACGAGCAGGACCAAAAACACCCACTCGCCCCCGTGGGCATTCCCGCGCAGAAGACGCCCCACCTTGTATGCCGACAGCACGAACGCGCCAAACAGCGCCAGCGTCCACAGCCCCGTCGCGACGAAGCCGCCCGCGCTGTACAGCAGATAGAGCCATGCGCACACGACCCACTGCTGCACGACGAAGCCCAGCCCTTCGTGGATGGCGAACGGGTTTACGTGCGGGATGCCGTGCTCGACGATCTCACGACCTGTCGCCATGAGGAACCACACATCGTTGTCGTAGGAGTTCGCAAAGACCACGAGCGCGCCCATGACGCATGCGACGGCCGCGCATATTCCCATGAGAAAGAGGTTGTTTCCGCGCGGAGCGCGCCTTTCGGCAACGGCGGCCGCCTCGGCATCGGCGGCAGATGGCGCGGCATCGCCAGCCGCACCCTCGTCGCTCTCCCCTGCGCAGCGCGCACGCCCAGCGTCATGGGGCTCGCTAGAGACGCGAGCGCCCTCGTTGCTCGCGGCAGCTACGCCAGACTCGCACGCCTCTGCCGCCGTGCCCGCGACCCCAGCGGCCTCAGGCACGTTCGCGCCCTGCCCTTCGTTGATGCCACCTTCCCTCTCCAACGACACGCGCCTCCTCAACGCCTACGGTCAGATGCCCGAACCTAGGCACCCTATGCAATCAGATACTCTTGAGGAGCCTCGTGCGTCCTCAGATAGAGAGACAGTATCTCTTGGGCCGTCTCTTCGACGGCTCGGTTGTCGGTGCGAATCACATAGCACCCCAGCTTGCGCATGAACGAGCGAGCGCTCTCGAGGTCCTCGTACACATGCTCGAGGTCAGCATAGGAATGGGCGACCGTGCCGGCCGACCCGATGCGCCTCTTGCGAATGCCCGCCAGCACGTCTGGATCGGACATGAGCCCGAAGATGCGCGTCTTGTCGACGCGCTCGAGCTCCTTGGGCGGCGTGGTGTGCATGTCTAGGGGGATGTTCGCCACATGGTAGCCTTGCTGGGCAAGGTAGATGCACAGCGGCGTCTTCGACGTGCGAGAGACGCCCAAGACCACGATGTCGGCCTTGTGCAGGTCTTGGGGGTTGCGCCCGTCATCGTGCTCGAGCGTGAACTCGAGCGCCTCGACCCGATGGAAATAGTTGATGTCGGCCACGCGCAGCTCGCCGGCAGACCCGCTCGGCTCGATGCCGCTGACCTCGGCCATGGCCTCGATCGCGGCAGTCAGGAGATCAACCCCGTAGATGTTGTCGTGGCCGTCGATAAAGGTGGACACCTGGTCGCGCAAGGGGGCGTGCACGAGCGTATAGAACACGAGGAGCTTGCGGTCCTCGTAGCGCTTCGCGTGCGATTCCTCGCAGGCAAGCAGATGGTCGCGCACCTGCTCGAACGTCTTGACCTTCGCGAACGTCTCGACGCGCGGGTTCTTGACGCCGAACTGGGCGGCAGCGGCCTGCGCCACCGCCCGAGCGGTCTCTCCGACCGAGTCGGATATGACGTGTATGGTCGGAAACGGCATCGCGGCACTACTTCTTGTGCTGGATGAGCGAGAAGTCCGCGATGCCCGCGAACACGCCGACGAAGCGGTTGAGCAGCGCCAGGCGGTTCCGGCGCAAGGCCGCGTCCTCGTCCATGATCATCGTCGACTCGAAGAACTCGTCGATCGGGCCGCGCAGCTGCGCCAGCCGCTCGAGGGCAGCAGGATACAGGCCCTCCTCGAGCGACACCGCAACGTCGCTGCCGACGCGGGCGATCGCCTCGTCGAGCGCGCGCTCGGCCGCATCGAAGAGCGATGCGTCGACCTCGGTGCCCACCTCGGCATCGCGCAGGTTGTTGGCGCGCGCGTACGCGGTGGCCAGGTCCTCGAAGGTCTCGTGCGCAGCCGTGATGGCATCGGTCAGGGCACCCGTGCGCTCGATGACCGCCTGCGGCTCGACGACACCTGACGCCAGCACCGCATCGATGACGCCCAGGTCATGGCCGTCCTCGTGCAGCATGACGCGCACGCGGGTCACGAAGAAGTCGATGACGGCATCCAGCACCTCTTGCTTGTTGAACTGAAGCCCCGACTCGAGGTAGATGTCGAGCGCATCTGCGACGGCGCCCTTCAAGGAGATGTCGATGCCTGCGCGCATGATCGCGATCACGCCGAG
>CAJUFC010000006.1 GCA_910585565.1 uncultured Eggerthellaceae bacterium
ATAAGCGCGAGCGGGGATGGAGCGCCACCACGCAGAGGTCGGCGGCCGTTGTCGGCGCGGAGGCCGTTCCGCAGATTTCTCTGTGGTGGAACCTTCTCTATCTCGTGGTCATGGCAGCCACGCTCGCCGCGGGCGTTCTCGGTTATCCGTTCATGCCTGATTTGATCCCGATGCACATTGGGCTTGACGGTGTTGTGAGCGATTGGATGCCGAAAGGGCCTGCGGTGATCGCGTTTCCCCTGGTGGTGGAGGGATTCGTGGGCGCTTGTCTCACCCTGTGCCACTGGAGCATCAACCGCTCTCGGAAATGGGCCGACCCGAACGCGCCGGCCACATCGGCGCTGGCCTATGGGCTCTATGCGCGGGCGTGGAGCATCTACCTGATCGTGTCGGGGCTGCTCCTCGCTGCGAGCATTGGTGCGCTGTTCCTGCTCTCGGCGCTGGGAGTGGCATCGCTCGCGGTTCTCGGGGTAGCCGTGTTCCTCGTCGTCATGCTCATGGTGGTGGGTGCCATCGGGCTCTCTGTCGTCTACGGCCAGGCTGGCTCGCGCGTATTCAAGCGCATGAACGCACCCGAAGGGATGCCCGAAGACGATGACGAGCACTGGAAGGGCGGCATCATCTATTTCAACCCCGATGACGCGAGCCTCTTTCTGCCGGAGCGGTTCGGCATCGGCTGGACGCTCAACTGGGCGCGCCCTGCCGCATGGGCCCTCGTCGCAGGCTTCGTTGTCCTTGTGGCAGGGTTTGTCTGGATTATCTTCGCCCTCGTTGGCGCATAGTGTCACGCGGTGGCTGCTCGGCGCAGCGGAGCACTGACAGAATGCTGTGAATGCCCTGTGTAAAGGGGCTAAAAGCGTTGCCGGACCATTGCCGTGCGCGATATAATGCCCACCGACTGTATCAGCTGTTTTTGCTGTATAAAAGGGGGCAGTCGAAGTGCTCGATAAAACGAAGCTGACAATGCACCACGCCGGGCGCGCCGCACTTTCCGTATTGCTTGCGGGGGCGCTGTTCATGCCCGCGTTTCCACTTTCCGAAGTGATGCCTGCGTATGCCGACACGGCGTCATCCGACGCGGCGGCCCAGGCGGTCGATGGCGCGTCCTCAGGCCAAGATCAGTCTGCGGTAAGCTCGCCTGCGGGGCGTCTCGGCATGGACGTGTCGCTTGACGGCACGGTCGTGGTCGCCCAAGACCAGGTGCAAAGCCCGGCTGCCGTTCAGCCGGTCGCGACGCGCAAGACCGAGGAAGAGAAGCAAGCCATTCTGGACGGCTACCTGGCTGATGGCACCATCACCGAGGCTGACTTGGACAACGAGTTCATCGTCAGCTCGCTGACGGAGTCGTATCTTGAGCAGTATTCGGATGGGGGAGGGCTGGCTTCTGGGGCGGTTGAGGCCGACGCCGATGCCGAGGCCTCATGCGGCAACTGCCTTGATGAGGACGGAGGCCTGTCCGCAGAGCTAGAGCAGCGCCAGGCGCAAGACGACGAAGCCGTCCAGGTTGCGCTTGAGGCAGTCGCCCAGGGCCCCAGCTACGAGGACGTCCTTGCCTCCGAGGCCGCCCGCGCGGCGGAAGAAGAGGCTGCCATTCCCCATGATGAGTCCCTCTCTCCCAGCGAGGTCGTCACGAAGCAGTCCTATGCCGTCACCGACGAGGGTGCGAGCGGCACCATGCCAGACGTCATATCTGCCATGGTCAGCCTGTGTGCGATGGGCGAGGAGCCTGTGGCATATGGGGCAGCCATCCAAGCAGCCCAGGCTTCTGCCGGTGAGGCCGCTGCGCAGGCGGATGACGCGACCGGCGAGGCTGCTGCCCTGACCGGCGAGGCTCCTGCCGGTGAGGCTGCCGACGGCCGGATCGGCGCTTCGGCTGCTGTCCCGCGTGGCGCCTACTCGCCAGCGGTCGTGATGAAGAACGTCCAGTCGGTTGCGCTGTACACCAGGACCGGAAGCGTCCGCAACAAGGACTTCTTCCTCAGCAACGTGAAGAGCAATGCTCGCGAGTACACGGTGCGCGTCAAGGCCTACAACATGCCGGAGTTCTACAGCCCCGTTGTCGACGTGCGCTGGGGCGGCGGCAAGGGCTATCTCACCCTTCGGCTGCCTGCCTCCATCGATGAGGAAGAGCGACACTTCGAGGTCTTTTACACCTCGGGCGTGGATTGGGATAGCTACGTAAAGACCGTTGGGGGTCAACCTGCGGTGAACGATGCCACGGTGAAGGCCGACCTCGCGAACACGCCCGGCTATGTGGCCGCGCGTGAATACGCCTACCTCAACGCCTACAAGCTGGCTCCCTTCGCTTCCTACGAGGACATCGTGAAGTCGGGCAATGCCATGCCGGCGAACAGCCCGCTGGCCACGAAGGAGATCCGCGAGACGTGGCCGGTGCACAAGGACGACGGCATGAAGGTGAGCCTGTTCGAAGGTCAGGAGCAAGACATCGTGCGCAGCGTGGTGTACTTCGCCGACGGCACCTCGCAGACCCTCGACCTTGACTACTTGGGCAAGGGAACCTGCACCGCATCCTACGCGACGCACGACACCGGCGTGCTGTACCAGCCGAACTTCTGGACCATCGGCGAGAGCGCCCAGCCCGCCATCACCCGCATGGCCTCGTACATCCGCTCGAAGACCTGGGCCACGTGGTTCCAAAGCTACGGCGGCAACCCTAAGATGCATCGCAGCGTTCGCGACTATTTTGACAAGAACATCCGCGACAAGGCCGAGGAGGTGGCAGCCAACCTCGTTACCAACATACCCGCATGGAACGCGTGCGATTCTGCGTCGTATGCGTGGAACTACGTCATGCAAAACGCGGAGGCCGCCATGCCGAGCGAGGACTGGACCTCGACGGCGCCCGAGGCAAAGATGTTCAACCTGCTGTTCCTCTACACCTACCTGGATCGCTTCTTCGGCTTCGACGTTGGTGGCGACGAGACCGTGAAGGCGCAGAAGAACGCGAACGGCTTCTTGGTCATGGCGTTTCGAGGTAGCGTCATCAGGTCCGGATTGTCTCTTCTGAGCATGACGCCGATGGTGCGCAAAAGCGCCATGCCCATTTTTGCCAAGGTGGATGCGCTCTCCGAGATGGTGATCGCCAAGACCTTCTATAGCTATACGGGCCTTACGTCCTCGACCCAATTCGTCCAGCTCTTGATTAAGCGCACGACCGGCTACGCCAGCATGGCCGAATGGTTCAAGGACTACATGAGTTCCATCGCGTTCTATCACGAATACCTGCCGCCCGAATACGAGAACGTCCCCGAAAGCGAACGGCCGCTGTGGCGCGGCTGGGACCAGGCGTCCCGGTATCCGGACTACCTGCTGCTGTGGCTGACCTTGGAGCCGGGCACGCAGTACTTCGCCTCCACCACGCTGCTGATAGCCTCGGGCACGACGGGCAACTACGAGGTGGGCACCCCGCTCGACGACGCGCATCGTGCGTCGTACAAAAAGCGCCTGGACAACATCTTCGTTCCCGCGTCGCGCTACATGTCCACCGTGACCTCCATTGTGGGGGTCGAGCGGGTCGACTCCGTCTGCGTGGTCAG
>CAJUFC010000007.1 GCA_910585565.1 uncultured Eggerthellaceae bacterium
ATATATTATTAATTATTTGCTCTGGATTTCATGGCCCGATTTTTACGGCCATGAAATCCAGAGCCTAGGCCGCATCCCGCAGCTCGAATGATTGCCCTCGTCTATGTGCATCGAAATCGACATTTGCCGGGTATCAGAATCCGAGGAAAAAGGTTACCGAATTGTTTTAATTAAGATTTGACCCAAATTTGACCCAATAGTCCTAGCCTATCAGCCATGGCAAAACAAAGCAGGCCAGAGAAAATAGCCTCTGACCTGCTAAAACTTCTGGTCGCGGGGGCAGGATTTGAACCTACGGCCTCCGGGTTATGAGCCCGGCGAGCTACCAGACTGCTCCACCCCGCATCATTGGCGCCGCTTAACGGCGTCCGTCTATAGTACTCGCAAATCAGCTACAGCGCAACCCTTATGAGGAGAAACGTTTCACGCACGGCGCCTCCGGCGTGCGTCCCTGTGGCGTGCAGGACACCCAGCCAGCCCATTGGCGCGCAATGCACAACACGCGTCTGCTCATGCGTCTACTTGACCGTCACCACCGGGATGCTGGTCTCATGCAGCACGGCATAGCTGACGCTGCCGAGCATGGCACGCAGGGCACCCAGTCCGCGCCGACCCATGACGATCATGTCGGCACCGATCTCTTCGGCATGCTCGCAAATGCCCTCAGCCGGCTTGGTGGCGACGACCACCTCGGCCTCCAGCTTGCACGAAACGCCCGCGAGCAGCTCCTCGATGGCATCGTTCACGCTGCCGAGCGCAACGCCCTTCGCGCTGTCGATGGCGCTCTCATATGCCTGCATGTCCGGGAATATCTGCTGCATCGCCGGGGTCGGCAGACCCCCCATCGTGCCGCTCACTCCCAGCGCGCCCAGAGGCACGATGGAAACGACGTGCATCGTCGCCTCGGCATCGTCGCCTATCAGGTCCTTGGCAACCACCAGCGCCTCGCGAGCCGGCTCGGACCCATCAAATGCGACCATAATGTTTTTGTACAGCATGATTTTCCCCTTTCGCCGTATGCATAGTGTAGGCGATGTCGCACCCGCGCGGCGCCACTGAGGGCATGCGTAACCACATCGAAGCATTCGCGTAATACAATAGCACCGCACAGAGCACCAAGCACGGCCCTGCGCCGCGCAACCGCCGTCAGCAACGAGGAGGCAGCCCACCCATCATGCAGGTCATCGATTGCCATTGCCACGTGTATCCGCCACGCATCGCCGAGCGCGCCGTTGCTGCCGTCGGCGCGTTCTACGACATCCCGATGGATGTCGAGAGCGGCACGCCCGAAGGGCTGCTCGCCGCCTGCGAGGGAACGCCCATCCAGCGCTTCATCATCCATTCGGTCGCGACGCGGCCCGAACAGGTTGCCAGCATCAATGACTTCATCGCGTCTGAGTGCGCGACGCATCCCGAGTTCACGGGCTTCATGACGCTGCACCAAGACCTCACCGACGACCAGCTGGAACGCGAGATTGACCGCGCATGCGCGCTGGGCCTGCGCGGCATCAAGCTGCATCCCGACACGCAAGCCGTCGACATGGACGACCCGCGCCTGTTGCGCATCTACGAGATTGCCCAAGGACGACTGCCCCTCATCATCCACACCGGGGACTACCGCTACGACTACTCGCACCCGCGCCGCCTGCAACGCATCCTGCGCGACTTCCCCAACCTCGTCGTCGACGCTGCGCACTTCGGCGGCTGGTCGATCTACGACCTCGCCGTCGAATACCTCGAGCACGAGAATTGCTTCTTGGACATGTCAAGCTCAATTGCGCTTCTAGGCATGCGCCGCACCGAAGAGCTTACGCGCATCTACGGCACCGATCGCATCATGTTCGGCAGCGACTTTCCCATGTGGGACCCGTCGTCCGAGCTCCGCGCGTTCACGAGCGGCCATTTCACCGACGACGAGCTCGAAGACCTGCTGCGGAACAATGCGCTGCGCTTCTTGGGGGAAGCAGCGTAAAGCGGCGTAAAGATGCGCCGGGGCCTGCTGGCACAAAATGGTGGCCGGGTGGCCGCCACAGAGCCGGGCATCGCAAAGCCGCCCGCCACAGAGCCGGGCATCGCAAAGCCGCCCGCCACAGAGCCGGGCACCGCAAAGCCAGAGCGCCCCGCTACTGCTCGGCCGGCTGACCGCCTTCGATCAGGGCCGCGATGGCGCGAGCCGCCTCCGTGATGCCCATGTCGTCGACGTTCACCGTCACGTCGGCATACTTCTCATACAGCGGCACGCGCTCCTCGTAGAGGTCGCTCAGTCCCATGCCGCCCTCGCGGCGCATGACCACGCCGCGCTCGTCAAAGTCCACCAGGCGGCTCCGCAGCTCGTCCAACCCAGCACGCAGGTACACGATCGTACCCATCTCGCCGAGATGCTTGATGGCCTCCGGAGAATACACAGCCGAGCCACCCGTCGAGATGACCGTGTGGTCGAACTCCATGTCGAGCAGCACCTGGTTCTCCACCTCGATGAACCCCTGTGGGCCAAGCGAGTCGATAATTCGTTGCAGCGTCTTGTCGCAGCGCTGCTGAATCACCAGGTCAACGTCAACGAACTCGTAGTTCATAATCTTGGCAAGCACGATGCCCACCGTCGACTTGCCGACCCCCGGCATGCCAATCAGCACGATATTGTCTTTAGCGTCTCTAGCGTCCGCCATCGTCTCTCCTCGCTCTCAATCGCCTTCGTATCGTTACGCCTTGCCCGTCGCTGCGCTCAGCATGGCCGACAGCTGCGCCATCCACCCAGCATCGCCACCGCATCCGTTCGCGTCAGGCGCATCTGCGCCCTGCTCGCCACGCACGCGCATGCATTCCGCAAGATCCGCCCCACGCTGAGTGCGTCGCGGGACGAAATGGGCTATCACCGACACCGCTGCCGCCGTCGCGAACAGGGCGATGGCCTCAAGCGGCGAATGCATGACCAGAAGCTGATACAGCGCGACCGCCCCGAGCAGCACCGCCCCGAGCAGCATCCATATCCCCGCTCGGTAGCTGCGCTCGTCAAAGAGCCCCGCGCGGCCAACTTCCTTGGTGAGAAGGCTCTGCCAAGCGCCCATCGCCGCCTTCACCTCGCGCGGGTAGCGCGCACAGTAGTCTCGCACCTCGCGCAGCGACACGGACTGATACCCGTCCCCCACCGCATCGAACACGAAGCTCATCGCGTCTCGCTCGAGAGGAGACAGCGGCGCCCGCTTCGCCGTCGGCGTCACGCGGAACCGCACGTTGCATTCCTCCGCAGATGGCACCTCGTCGGGCGCATCGGGCGAGCCAGCCAGCTCAGGCGGCTCGGGCATCACCGGGCGCTCTGTCGCCACAACGCGCTCGGCATCGATGCGCACGACGCCCTTGCATGCCAGCTGCGCCAGCGTCGCGGGAAAATCGTCTGCCGACTCCTGGTTCCATCGCATGAGCCGCCCCCTGACTGCCGCCTCGCCGCACGATGCATCCGGCAACGCCCGCGCACGGTCCGCTCCATCCGCAACGCTCATGCCACCTGCGCCATCCACGGCGCTTGCACCGCCCGCCCCGCTGACAGCGCCCGCGTCGCCTTCGCCAGCCGCATCACATTCGCTGCACGCATCCGCGCGCGGGCGCCGCTCGCGCCCCAGCACCGCATACACGACCAGCGACCCGACCAGGCTCAGCACGCATATCGCCAGCAGCACGATGTCCATTACGAGCGTGTTGATCTTCCATGTAGAGTAGGTGTCGACCCAGGCATCTTCGTCCATAAGAGCATCGTCATAGTGGACGCCGCCTTTCGCCAGCTTCGCCTGGATGGTGAGGTTGGTCAGCCACGACCGCGGGAACACGATATGGGCCTGCGCATACTGACCAGGCGCGACCTCGGGCACCTCATAGTCGACCGTGCCGTCCTCGTTCGTGCTCACGCTGCCCTGCGGCCCATGCCCCCATGAGACCAGATTGTCTCCCGGCACCACTGTTGCCCCCTCGGGCACCGGCAGCTGCACCTGCACGCTCACGTTGCGCACGATCGCGTCCTCATTCACCGCGACATAGTCCCAATACAGCTCGCCCACGTCATCCCAAACGAGTGCCGCATTGTCGACGAGATAGTCGCACTCGATCGCAGTGACCGCATCAGTTGGCCTCAGGAAGATATAGATGACGTTGCGCCGCGAGTCGAAGGCCCACGCGTCCTCTTTGGGAAGCGCCACGTTGTCAGCCGTGCTCTCGGCCGCCTCGGCGCGTTCGATGGCCGCATCCACGCGCTGGGTGAGCCCCTCCGTCTCCTTGACGAAGTCGCGCCACGTCGACTGAAATGCCACCTGGGGAAGCGCCGTCCAGTCGCGCACGATGTTGCCTTCGCCGTCTGCCTGCATGAGACGCACGGCGCCTACGTTCACCTTCTGGGCGCTGTTCCAGCCAGTGACCTTCCACTCCAAGACGGAATACTCGTCTTGGAAGTCATACGTGCGCTGCTCGGCCACGTGCAGCGACCCGTCGGTACGCACCTGCGCCACCGTGGTGGCAGACGGGTTGACATAGTCCGCATGCGCCGTCTGCGGCACCCCCAAAACGCACCATGCCAACGCGCACAAAAAACCAGCCACCGCAGTGGCGATGTTGCCTCGCAAAACCATGAAAAAGAGTTTACCAATAGAACGCATCGAAGATGGCGGAGGAAGCAAGAACGGCTCGCTTGCCCCGTTGCATCTAGCTTTCGTGGTGCGTCAGATTGGCTTGAAAAGCCAAGGCGCGCGCCTTCGTGCGGCTCCGCAGGATTTGAAAGACAAGATGAAGTGCCACGAAAGCTAGATGGCGGAGGAGTAGGGATTAGCTCGCGTCAAGTTTCCGCAAAACATCGCTGCGCGATCTTTTGCTCAGTCGCTTCGCGACACCTTGACTCTCGCTGTTCGCGGTGGGTATCTAACGATACACCGCGAATCGAACCCTTTTCGGGTCCTCATCCCTACCTCGCGACGAAAGCATAATGCAGTTGAAAGCAAGCGGGGAAATGCAAGATTTGGAAGATGGCGGAGGAGTAGGGATTCGAACCCTAGATACCCTTGTGGGGTATACTCACTTAGCAGGCGAGCACCTTCGGCCTCTCGGTCACTCTTCCGCGCGTTTGACAATGGTACATGAGCGCGGCGAAAAGTTCAATGC
>CAJUFC010000008.1 GCA_910585565.1 uncultured Eggerthellaceae bacterium
CCTGCCAGATCGAACAAGAACACGACTGCCACGAGCGCCGCTCCTGGCAGCACCGCCAGCCACCACATGCCCGCCGACAGATACCGCATCGACTCGCTGAGGATGATGCCGATGGCGGGATAATCGGGAGACAGCCCAAACCCCAGAAACGTGACAGCAGCCTCATGGAGGATGGCGTGCGGGAACAGCAGTATCAGCCCCACGAGAAACTGTGGGAGCACGAACGGCAGCACGTGCCTCCAGGCAATCTGGGCGCGCGTGGCGCCCAAGCGTCGTGCGACGGCGACATAGGCCGCTTCCTTGCATTGCAGCACCTCAGCGCGCACGACGCGCGCAAGGTTGGGCCAGTGCGTGACGGCAATGCCGATGGCCACGCCCCAAAACCCCTTCCCGCACGCATATGAGACAAGAATGAGAAGCACGATGTGAGGAACGCCCATCAAAAGGTCGATGAGCCACGTGACGATGGCGTCGGCGCGCCGGCCCCCAAGCGCTGAGACGCACCCAAGCACAAGCGCGATGGCTGACGACACGCAGGCGGCGAACAGCCCAAGCAAGACGCTCGTCGAAAGCCCCGCCAGCGTGCGCACGAACATGTCGCGCCCCATCCAGTCGGTACCGAACGGATGCGCCTCGCTGGGAGGGAGGTTCTTCTGGGCGAAATCAGTGACAAGGGCCGCCGGCTCGGCGATGCGACCTGCAACCACGACGCCCACGCACGCGAGCGCCGCCAGCACGAACAGCACGAGCGCACGCCGACGACTGGAGATGCGGCGGCGCGCCGGCAGATGCAAGACGCGCACGCTATCCATGCGCAACCACCCCCGCGCGCGCGATGCGCGGGTCGACGACGCCATACAGCACGTTCGCGATGAGGTTGCCCCCGAAGACGAGCGCGCTCGCCACGATGGCGATGGCCGCCAGCAACGCCGCATCCCCGCCCAGACCGGCCGTCACCGCCGCCTGGCCGAGCCCCGGATAGGAGAACACCTCTTCCACGAGCACCGATCCGCCGAATATCTCCGATATCGAGGCGAACTGCAACGTCAGCGCCGGCAGCGCGAGGTTGCGCAACCCATGCCGAAACGCGATGCCGAGCGTGCTTTCCCCGCGCGTGCGCGCGAACGTGACATAGTCGCTCTCCATGACGTCTATCGTCTTCTCGCGGGTGTGCAGCGCAATGTTGGCAACGCCTGCCACCGACAGCGTCAGCGCCGGCAACGCGACGTGACGGCAGGCGTCAGCGAACGTCACGTCCTGGGCCGCCACGCCGATGGGCACCGAGAACCCCGCCGGGAACCAGCCCAGCCCCACAGCGAAGACGACGAGAAAGACGAGCCCGAGCCAAAAGACAGGCGTCGAGGCCAGAAGATAGCAATATCCCTTCACGATGCGGTCGAACCAGCTGTCGCGATACGCGCCCGCGAAGAGCCCCAGCGCAAACCCGAGGACACCGCTTGCCACCCAAGCGATGCTCAAGAGCGCCAGCGAGTTTGCCGCCCGCTGCGCGATGACGTCGACGACCGGCGCGTTGAAGCGCAGCGACATGCCGAAATCACCCTGAAGCGCCGAGGCGAGCCATGACGCATACCGCTCGGGCAAGGGGGCATCTGCCCCCCAGTATGACAGGAGTTGCACGCGCTTGGCCTCGTCCATCGTGGCCCACGCGGCCTGCCCGACGTTGGCCTGCACCGGGTCTACCGGACTTGCCGACACGAGCGCGAACGCGATGAAGCTGACCGCCAGCATGAGCGAGGCCACACGGGCAAGCTGCACGAGCACCGAGCGCAGGCGCATCATGCGCCCTGCTCCCACGACCAGGCGTCGACGTTGTTCACGAGCGACCAGCCGTGCCCGTGCGGATGCGGCTTCTGCTTGGCCACGTTGAGCCCGGCCCGCTTGAAGTACAAATGGTCAATGTTGACGAGCCACACCCACGGGGCACCCCCCTGAGGGGCGAATCCGGCACGCCCGTCCCAGGCGGCCGCCTGCCATTCTGGATACGACTCCCCTACCGTCGGCGCCGCCAGCGCCGCATCCAGATGCGCGTCCACCTCTTCGCTCTCGAAGACGGCATAGTTGCCTGCCGACGGCCCATAGTGCAAGGTATACACCTCAAGCGGCGAGTTGGCGCCCCACCCCCACAAAACGGGCGTGTCGTACTCGCGCGGATAGATGTCATCCCAGCCGCCGCCGATGGGCCTGACCTCGATGCCGATCTCGCGCATCTGGTTGGCGAACTCGTTTGCCAGGGCCTGGCGCACCGAATCCGATGCGCTGTAGAGCAGCTCGAACGCCGCACGCACGCCATCCTTGGCATAGACGCCATCGTCCCCCAGCGCCCAACCGTCATCCTCCATGGCCCGCCGCGCCAGCGCCTGATCGAAGTCGATGCGCATCGCGTCAGACGACCATGGCATGCCGTCAGAGACGCTGAACGCCTCGGTGCCGTAGCCGCCAAGCACGCTCTCAATCATCCGCGCCCGGTCGACGCCGTGATTGACGGCGCGCCGCACCGCCAGGTTGCTGGTGACGGCGTTTCCCGTCTCGTATACGGATGCGCCATCCTTCTTCGTGCCGCCAGGAGGCACGCACGGCAGGGATATCCCGCGGCTGTCGACAGACGCACAGACCAGAAGGTCGAAGTCCTCGATCGCGACCGCGTCTGCCAGCGTGGCGGCGGTGTAGGCGACATCGACCTCGCCCGCGCGCGCCAGCGCCAAAGACGCGTCCTCCTCGGCGAACAGCACCACGACGCGCTCCATGAGCGGTGGCGTGCCGTAATAGTCGGGGTTCGCCGCCAGGATGACCTGCTGCCCGCGATCCCACTGCTCGAGCACGTACCGGCCGCTGCCGACGGGGCGTGATCCGTAGGTGGGCCCGTAGGCATGCTCAGGCACGATGCCCACGACCGCCAGCGTATAGAGAAACGCGTTGAACGGCTTGGTCAACGTGACCACGCAGGTGGCGTCATCGACAGCCACGGCGTCTTTCACCATGGACAGGTCGGCCTCGGCTGCCTCGTTGTCTCGTATCCCCAAGATGGTGAAGGCGACGTCATGCGCCGTCAGCGGCTCGCCGTCGGTGAAGCGCACGTCATCGCGGATACGGAAGGTCCAAGTGAGCCCGTCTTCGGCACATTCGTACGAGGTCGCCAGGTCGTTCACGAAGTTCAGCTCGGCATCGGTCGTGAACAGCGTCGACTGGATAAGCGGCTCGTGCACGTGCTCGCCGCATCCCCATGAAAATAGCGGGTCAAACCCGGCCGCCGGCTCGGAGCTCGGCGTCATGGTGACGATCACCTCGTTTGACACTGCCCCGTCGGACGACGCGCCCGCTCGCCCCGCCGGCGCACAACCGATGAACGCCTCGCCTAGCACAACCGAAAGCGCTCCCGCGCCCGCAAGTTGGACGAAACCCCGACGGCTCAACTTCCCCATCACACGCCCCCTCGATAGATGTTACCAATCACAAATACGTAACACATCATACCGCATTGGGGCGCCCGACGAAAAAACGGCTCCCCCGCACGGTGCGAGGGAGCCGCGAAATGACGCGTTGGCGCAGCTAGGCTGGCACGGCTAGGCGCCCTGAATCTCGAGCAGCTTGTCGCGCAGCTCGCCTTCGATCCGCCTCATCTCGATCTCGGCCTCGGCGCGCTTCTCGCGCCCTTCGCGCTGAATCTGCATGACCTCGTCGAACGTCTTGATGAGCTCTTCGTTGGTGTGCTTCAGCGTCTCGATGTCGACGATGCCGCGTTCGGACTCGCGAGCGATCTGCGTCGTAGACTGGTGCAGCATCTCGGCGTTCTTGCGCAGAAGGTCGTTCGTCATGTCGGTGACGGCATTCTGCGCCTTGACGGCGGCCTGCGAGTTGGCGATGCCCAGCGCCAGCACCATCTGGCTCTTCCAGAGCGGAATGGTGTTCACGATGGTCGTCTGGATCTTCTCCACCATGGCCGTGTCGTTGTTCTGCACGAAGCGAATCTGCGGAGCCGTCTGCAGCGCGATGGTGCGCGTGAGATCGAGGTCAGAGAGCTTCTTCTCGAAGCGGTTGCACATGCTCTGGAGGTCTTGGGCAGCCTGCGCGTCCTCGGCGCGGCCCGTCTGCTTGGCCTTGGCGATGAGCTCGGCCAGCTCGCCTTCGCGCACGGCAGCCAGCTTCTTCTTGCCCGCCATGATGTACATCGTGAGCTCCTTGAAGTACGTCAGGTTGAGCTCGTACATCTTGTCAAGCGTGGCCGTGTCCTTCATGAGCTTGACCTGGTGCCCCTTGAGCGCACCCACGATCTTGTCGATGTTGTTGTCCACCTTGTCGTACTTGGCGCGCATCAGCTCAAGCTTGTTGCCCGCGCGCTTGAAGAAGCCGAACAGCCCCTTCTCCTCCGTCACGTCGAAGCCGCGCAGCTCGGTCACCACGTCCGTGATGAGGCTGCCCACCTCTCCTAAGTCCTGTGTCTTGACGCTCGCGATGGCATTGTCGGCAAAGTCAGCCATCTTCTTTTGCGCCCCGGCACCGTACTGCAAGATCATGGTCGTATCGCGCACGTCGATCTGCTTCGAGAAGTCGTCGACGAGTTTCTTTTCCTCTTCGGTCAGCGCCTCGTCGGCCAGATGCGCCTCTTCGGCTGCTTGGGCCATCTGCATCTCGGCGTGGGTCGCCTTGAGCGACAGCGTCTCGTCTCCGTCCACCGTCGGAGTGAGCGTGAGCTCAGGGGCAGGGCTTGCCTCCAAAGGAGACGCCTTCACCTCGATGATCTCGGGCATGTCCTCGCGCGCGTTCTCGTCGGCCATCATATATCCTCCTAGGATTCGCGTTTCTTGTCGAATGGGTTGTCCACCAGCCCCTCTTGGGCCAGCACGGTATGCAGAACCGAGATGTCAGTCGACACGTCCCAGGTCATCTCCTGGAATACCGAGTCGAGCAGCTTCTCGAACGCCACGTTGAGCGTGTCGAGCGTGTCTTCGATCTCGCGCTTGGATGCCTGGATGCTCTCGCTTTGCACCGGCTGCGCGTCCAAGTCCTCATAGGCGTCCAGCAGCTTGACCGTCACGGGAAGATAGTAGTCCATTAGCCGCTCGAGGTCGCCGATCACCTCCGGATGCTCGCGCGCATGCTCGAAGATGCTGTCGACGACGCGCTCCATCTGGTCTATCTTGCGCGTCACGTCCTCGCCTGCGATCGCCTTGTTGCTCGTGCGGATCTGGTCGATGTAGGCATATCCGCGGTCAAGGATGGCCTGCGCCTCCGCCGAGATGGGCGCGTCTTCCACCTTGACGGCCGGCGATGACGGTGCCTCCTCGATGGCCTTTTGCTGCCGCTCCTGACGCATGCGCTCGCGCATGAGCCGCTGGTCGTTCAGATAGCGCTGGTATGCCTCTTCCGTCACCAAGAGCAGCGTCTCTGACATGTCGAGGTGCCCTTGAGTGAAGTATCCGCGCAAGATCATGGTGCGCAGGTCCTTTTGCACCTTCTTCGCCGAGCGTCCCGTCTTGTGTGCCAGCTCGGCCACGTTCACCGACTGGCGCGAGCCGATGATGCGCTCGTAGGCCTGAAAGCGCTTCGCCAGACCGATCTTGCGGACGCCCTTCGCCAACAAAACAGCGCTGCCCGCGCAAAAGGCGGTCGCCACGATGCCCTGGGCGACGACAGACCCCGAATAGTAGTATGCCGTCGATCCCATGACGTTGGCCAAGGCCGCAGCGAACGCCACCGTGCCCACGCCGCCAACGCAGCTCATGAGGTAGCCGGCCGCCTTGACGCCGCCGACCTTGAGGTAGCGCCCTTGGATGCGCGCCAACTCTGCGCGCTGCTGGTTCTCCCATGCCAGCTGCTGCTGGCGGGTCATCTGCTCTTGCCGGTAGCGCTCGCTCGCCTCGCGGGCATTCTGCTGGGCCGTCTCCAGCCCGCGCCGGATGCCTTCTGCCGCCTGCCCGAGGGAGTCGCCCATCTTCTTTTGCAAATTGCTGAAATCCTGGGACGATACGGCCTGCTGGACCGCGTCCAATATCTGGTCACCGAGATTCTTCGCCATCAGATGCTAACCGTCCCACAATCATCGTCGTTCACAGAAGCGTCCCGCCATGCTCACGCGCCCGCGTGCGGCAAAAAGACGCTTCCTACCATGATACGCCATCCGCGGCGCCTTCGCAGGGCGCGCGACGCGTTGTCGCTTGAGCGATACCTGCGCGCGAGGCTGCAAGCTAGCGCGAGCGCAGCTGCCAGAACGCCACCGCGCTCGCCGCCGCCACGTTCAGCGAGTCGACGCCATGCATCATCGGGATGCGCGCCGTCCAGTCGCACAGTTCGATCGTCTCAGGAGAAAGGCCTTCGCCCTCCGTGCCGAGCACAATCGCCATGCGCTCGATGCCGGCCAGGCAAGCGTCGTCGATGGCGACCGACTCGTCGGCAAGCGCCATGGCAACGCACGCAAACCCTGCCTCCTGCAAGCGCGGGATGCCCGTCTGGGCCCACGTGCGCGCACTGCCCTTGTCGCCGATGCGCGTCCAGGGCACCTGAAACACCGCGCCCATCGACACGCGAACGGCACGCCGGTAGAGCGGGTCGTGACAGCCCGGCGTCACCAGCACGGCATCAATCCCCAGCGCTGCCGCGCTGCGGAAGATGGCGCCCACGTTGGTGTGGTTGGTGATGTCCTCGAGCACCGCCACCCGGCGCGCGCCCGCGAGCACGTCATCGAGCGCCGGGAGCGTCGGCCGCCGAAACGCTGCGAGCGCGCCCCGCGTCAGCTCGAAGCCCGTCAGGTCCGCGAGCACGTCATGCGGCGCCACGAAGACGGCCAGCTCAGGCACGCGAGATGACATCCGCGCGATGAGAGGCTCCATCGAAGGCAGCCACTTCTCTTCCAGCAGCAGCGACACCGGCTGCATGCCGCCGTCGAACGCGCGCTCGATCACCTTGCGCGACTCGGCGATGAAGATCGCCTGCTCCGGCTCGAGCCGCGAGCGCAGCTGCGTCTCGGTCAGGCGCGCATAGGCATCCAGGCGCGCATCCTCGAGCGTGTCGATCCTCACGACGTTCGCGTCCATGTCTGGCCCCCTTCGGCTGTTCGTCTCTCACGGATGCGGGTGCCGCGCCTCGAACGCGCGGCGCGCCCGCAGGATGTGGCGCGCATACACGACAAGGACGATGGCGGCACAGATGATGGCCATGACGGACAGCACCTCGTAGGTCGTGCGATACGTGCCCGTCAGCTGGCTTAGGATGCCCGGCATCATGTTGAAGGCGAATCCCCCGAACGCATATGCGATCTGGAAGCGCTTGATGGTCTTGAGCATCTGCTCGGGCGAGCTCAGCTCAAGCGACCACAGCGATATGCCTGTCGTGCCCAAAGGCATGCCGATGCCGAGAATGACCGCCGCAAACGCCGCTTCGGGTACGCCGCCTTTGCCGATCAGGCTGCACAGCACCAAAGCGCCGATCAGCAGCACGAAAAACAGAAGCGATCCGGCAAACGTCCCGAACCGGTCGCACACGATGCCGACCGCGAACTTGGACAGCGTAAGGAATATGCCCGCGATGGATATCAAGATGGCCGCCACGGCCGGGTCGATGCCCTGGGTCGTGAGCAGGATGCCGAAGTAGTTGTAGCCCGCCACCGACACGCCGCCGAGCAAGACGAGCGCCACCAGCATGCTGACGTAGGACGCGCCCGGCAGATGCACGCTCGAGAGCTTCTCTTTGGGGTGGCGCGGCGCGCGACGCGGCTTGGCGCGCGAGTGTTCCTGCGTCGGCTCTATCGGCTCGAGCCCCACCTCGTACGGCGTCGAGCGCACGAACGTGAAGATGGCAAGCGCGATGACGAGCGCTATCAGGCCCTCTGCGAAAAACGCCGTGGACAGCGAATACGTCTCGATGAGCCATGCGGCCAGAAGCGGCATGAAGATGGCGGCAGCCCCGCTGCCCATGGTCACGATGCCCGAGACCGACCCCACCTTGCCATGAAACCAGTTGCCCACCAGATACGTGGAGGCGACCATGCCGCCAAACCCATAGCCCATGCCGGCCAGCACGCTGGCCAGGCACAGCCCACCCATGTTCTGCGCGAAGGCGTACAGGATGAACGAGGCCACCGTGCACATGGTAGCGATGAAGAAGCCGAGGCGCGGGCGCAGATGCGTGAAGTAGAAGCCCGTGAAGAACATGCACACCAGCGCCACGAGCGTGCGGATGGTGACGATAAAGGAGCCGCCGACGTTGCCCACGCCCGGCAGCTCGACGAGGTAGGACTGGTAGACGCTGAATGCCGTCGAGGTGAAGCCCACGTTCACGAAGAGCAGCAAGAAGGCGCATGCCACGATGATTCGCTCGTAATGTTGTCTCATGATGTTCATGGTCAGTCGAAGATTATACGGCAGCCTTACAATCCTCCCTCGACAAAGCGCATGCGGTTACCGAGTCGGTATCATGGCATCAGCATCCTCGGTGCCGATACGCGCGAAAGCGGCATCGGACCAAGACGAGAAAGGCCCACCCAGCAACCATGAACAAGGTAGTAGCCGCCGCCATCAAGGGCATCACGCACCTCAGGCCGAACATCGCTGACTCGTATCTCCAGCA
>CAJUFC010000009.1 GCA_910585565.1 uncultured Eggerthellaceae bacterium
CCTAGGTCGGCCTCGCGCGGATCCATGAGAGCGAACGCCAGCGCAGCCGGACGCACGATCACGGCTTTGCCCCGCTCCCGCATCTTGAACGAAAGGTCAATCGTCTGAGCAACGGCAGCGGCATAGCCATCGTCCAGCCCCCCAACGTCGCGAAAGTCGCTCGCGCGCACCATGAAGCAGAACGGAGCCACGGCACTGTAGGCGCAATCGCACTCCGCCAGCCCGTGGTAGCCCCCTCCCATATGAGCCGTGAACCCCTGGTTGAGATAACCGAGCGAGCCATCATCTTGCACGCAAAGCCCCGCGTGCAAGACATGCCCGTCGGTCGCCATCACCTTAGCAGACGCCACGCCCACCTCGTTCCGACAGAACACGTCGCGCAACGCCCCGATGCAGTCGCTTTCGGGCGCAAAGCGGATGCGCGCGTCAGCGACGAGCAGGTATTCCCCCGTTGCCTGGGCGGCAGCGGCATTCACGCGGCGAGCGAAGTCGCCTGACGGCGCCGACAGGCCATCTGCGGGGGCAGCCTCGATGAGCTGGCACACCGACCCCATGCGCTGCGTCTCCAGCGACTCGAGAAACCCAAGGAGCTCGTCATCGGCATCGGTGGCCACGATGACCGACACGTCTGCGTCAGCGCTCTTCGGATAGGCCACGTCAAACACGCATGGAAAATCCGTAGGAGCGACCTTGGCCTCTATTCCGCGACGCGCGAGATAGCGCGAAAGCGCGTTGATGCTGGAGGCGACCACATAGGGCTTGACTGCGGTGGCGCCCCCGTTGGTCGAGCCTGCGTGCTGACGCCAGTGATAGAGCACCCGCGGCACGTGCCGGATGTCGCGCGCCATCTCGGAGACCTTGAGCGTGAGGTCGTAGTCTTGAGCGCCGTCCACATCGTGCCCATACGGCTCGACCTGCTCATACGCCTCGCGACTCACCGTCAGGAAATGGCAGACGTAGTTGTGCGTCAGCAGCAAGTCGAGATTGAAATCGGGCTTGAAGCGAGCCTCGAAACACGTCGTGCCGTCATGCGTCACGCTGTCCTCGTCGCAGTACAGCAGGTCGACCTGCGGATGAGCGCGAATCTCGGTCACATATGCCGCAAGCGCATCCGGCTCAAGCAGGTCATCGTGGTCGAGGAACGAAAGATAGTCGCCCGAGGCAACAGCGATGCCGGCAAGGGTGTTCTCAGAGATGCCCTTGTTCTCGGCAAGCTCGACGACCACGATGCGCGGGTTGCCCTGGCCCGTGAGCTCAGATACAGCCTGGGCGAGATTCGCGTCGTCGGGACTTGCGTTCACCAAGACGAGCTCCCAGTTGCCATATGTCTGCGCCAGCACCGAGTCGACCATCGCGCGGAAATACTTGACCGGCGTTCGATAGAGCGGCACGATGACGCTCATGAGCGGGCGCGGCTCACCGATATGCGCGCTCGCGTCTCCTCCGACAGCCTCGCCAGCGCAGCCCGCGCCACGAGCTCTGCCCGCGCTGGGGGCGTCCTGGCCACGGCCAGCGCCATCGGCAGCCCTGCCGCCCCCTGTCGCCAACGCATAGCGATAGCGCTCGTCGATGGCCGGGTTGACCATCATGTCGTCGCGACGACGTTCTAGCCGGCACAGGTCGTGCCGGCTGACTAGAGCCATCCCCACTTCCGGACTGCCGGCAAAAAAGCCGAGCGCCCTCTCCGGCACCGAGACCGACAGCACCGCCTCGCTGAGCTCGCCCGCCGAAGCGACCCGCGAGACGCATCGCGCGACAAGAGGCGCACGGCGACCGCTGAGCCACCAAAAGCCGAGATGCGGCACCTCGCTCCCCGCAAACCGCGCCAGGAAGCGACAGGTTATCTGCCCGCTTTCGCCCGCAAGGACGGCTATGAGCTCGAGCGAGCCACGGGCATCGGCATAGCGCCGCGCAAGACGCCGATACGTCGGGCTCGCCATGCGCGAGGCAAACGCCATGCCGTCTGACAGAGCATTCGTGGCGCTGGTGGCGATATCAGGCAAACGCACGATGCGGTCTCCTTTGAAACGTCTTGAGCTGTTTCACCAATCATAGCCCACAATGCGCGCCTCCGACACGCATGGCGGTGGTTTGCCCCCTCATATCTCGTAGGCGCGCGCCAGAGCGTGCGCTACAGCCAGAGCACGTGCTATATAATCTTGGAAACGCC
>CAJUFC010000010.1 GCA_910585565.1 uncultured Eggerthellaceae bacterium
GCCGCCGTGGCCGTGGCCGTCGCCGTCATGATGCAGCCCGCCGAGGCCGTTGAGGTCGAGGGCTTCGCGGCGCGTGCGCTCATCCCGCATATCCCCATCGAGTCGCCCTGGGCCGCAGGCGGGGCCGCCGTCCCCGGCGACGAGGCCCTGGCGGACACCGGCGAGGCCGAGGCGGCCGAGGGGGAGGGCGGGGAGCAGGCAGACGCCCCTGCCGCCCCTGCCACAGAGGACACGGGCGCCGGAGCGGCCGCCCAGCCCCAGCAGGGCACCTCCCAGGCCGTCGCCTCCGGGTCGCCCGCGCAGGCCGCGCCCCAGGGCGGGTCGTCCTCCGGGTCGGCCTCCCAGCCCCAGCAGCAGGCCCCCGCGGCCTCCCAGCCCTCGGTGCCCGCCCACGAGCACAACTGGCAGCCCGTCACCGAACCGCAGTGGGTGGTTGACAAGGCCGCCTGGGACGGGAAAAAGCAGACAGGAGTTACCATAAAAGCGAGCTGCGGGAAGAGTTTTAATTCCGTGGAAGAGTGGGATGCACATGGCGATCGTATCCATTCCTGCTCATATGAAGTAGTCCCAAAATACGAAATCATCCATCACGATGAAGTCGGCCACACTGTAACGGTGACCACCGGCTACAAGTGCTCCTGCGGCGCCACCAAGTAGCCCGACCCATCCCTCCTGCGCTTTCAATCGCTTGACAAAACACCGCCGATAAGGCACCATCGGCCCTAAGTCGCGCGCTCCAACTCTGCGCGGCCCAGGGGCCTAACTCCAAATTCCGGGTCCCGGTCACATAAGGAAGGTAGGGACCCGTATGGTTCACGCTGTCGGCGCGCGCCCACGCGCATCTAAGGCACTGCGGCTTCTCATCGCCGCGATCCTGGCCCTAGGCCTCATCCCCATCGCATCGCTCTCGTCCGGCGGCCTCCTGGCCGCCGAGACTGCGTATATCCAGCACGACGGCAAGATCCCCTACGCCGGCTACTCCACCATGGCCATGAGCGTCGACGGGAGCCCGGCGGTGTGCGCCCAGCCCTCGAAGGCCACGCCGCCCGAGGGCTCCTACGCCGTTTCCTACGACCTGCTCGAGGGGAGCGACGCCTTGGCCGTCGAGCCGGGGAGCACCTGGCGCACCGACCTGATCCGCAACCTCTTCTGGTACGGGCCGGGCTCCCCCGGCTTCGACGCGGGCTTCTGGCCCACCGCCTGGTACGACGGCAGCGCCATGACCTACGACCGCTACTTCGTGGCTCTCCACATCGCGCTCTCAGACGCCTACGCGGCCGACTGGCAGGGCTCGGTCTACGGCTGCAACGAGCAGATGAAGACCTGGGCCCGGACGCAGATCATCGGCTACCAGGGCTCAGGCAAGCCGTTCCTGGCCGGCTCCACCTACGACAAGTACTTCAACTACGGCTGGTCTGCGGCGCCGTCCGACTTCGAGGTCTTCCAGATGGCGACCGGCTCCGGCACCCAGCGCGTGTTCTCCTTCCGGCCCTACAACCCCGAGGGCTGGATCGGTGTGGCCAAGCGCTCGGCCAACCCGGAGATCACCGACGGCAACTCCTGCTACGACCTGGGCGGCGCGCAGTACGCCGTCTACGACTCCTCCTGGGCCCAGGTGGACACAATCACCGTGCCGGCCGACGGCGGCTACGCCTACTCCAAGGAGCTCGAGCCCGGCACGTACCACGTGCAGGAGACCGTGGCCCCCAAGGGCTACGCCCTCGACGAGACCGTGTTCGACGTCGAGGTGACGAGCGAGGAGACCTCTTGGATCGGCGACGCGGAAGGATGGCACAATGAGATCCCGCAAAACGACCCGGCGCGTATGTGGGTCGGCAAAATAGATCTTGAGACCACTCTCGACATGCCGCAGGGCTCCGCGTCGCTTGCCGGAGCTGAGTTTACAATTCGCTATTTCAATCAACAATTTGATAGCGTCTCTGCCGCGGAGGCAAGCGGCCCTGCAACTAGAACCTGGGTTGTTAAGACTAACGAGAGAGGCCGGGCCGTTCTTCGTGACAGTTATCTCGTTTCCGGCGATGCGCTATACAAAATAGGTGGTCTTGTCACCATCCCCCTCGGCACCGTCCTTATCCAGGAGACCAAGGCCCCCGAGGGCTACCTGCTCGACGACAGCGTCTACCTGCGCCAGGTGACGACCGAGGGCAACGTCGAGTCCGTAGAGACCTACAACGCGCCCATCGTCAAGGAGGAGGTCGTCCGAGGCGGCCTGGAGGTCGAGAAGCGCGACGCCGAGACCGGCTCCGCTCCGCAGGGCGACGCGACGTTCGCGGGCATCGAGTTCGAGGTCGTAAACGACTCCGAGGGCTCCGTGCGCGTGGGCGGCCGTGACGTGGCGCCCGGCGAGGTGGCCCTCACCCTCACCACCGGAGCCGACGGCAAGGCCCGCACGGCCTCCGACGCGCTGCCCTACGGCGACTACCTGGTGCGCGAGTCCGCCACCAACGGCTCCTACCTCAACACCTCCGTCCCGCAGTCCGCGCAGATCCGCCAGGACGGCGCCATCGTGCGCCTCACCGGCTCCTCCTCCTTCACCGACGACGTCATCCGCGGCGGCGTCGAGGTCGAGAAGCGCGACGCCGAGACCGGCCGCCTCGAGCCCCTGGGCGCCGGTTCCCTGGATGTTCTCTTCGAGGTCTCCAACGCCAGCGACCGCCCCGTCGTGGTGGGCGGCGTCTCCTACGCCCCAGGCAAGGCCGTCATGACGATCCAGGCGAAGGAAGGCGTCGCCAAGACCGCCTCCGACGCGCTGCCCTACGGCTCCTACGAGATCCGCGAGGTATCCGCCGGCGCCGGCTACTTCCTCACCGACGGCGAGCCGCGCTCCTTCTCCATCGAGCGCAACGGCATCGTCGCCAAGCCCGCGACCGGCGAGTCCGCCTTCAAGAACCAGGCCAAGCGCGGCGACCTCGAGCTCGTCAAGGTCGAGGAGGGCACCATGCACCGCCTGGCGGGCGTACCCTTCCGCATCACCAGCCAGACCACCGGCGAGAGCCACGTCATCGTGACCGACGCCAACGGCTACGCCTCCACCCACGCGTCCTGGAACCCCCATACCCAGAAGACCAATGCCAACGACGCGGCGGGGGAGGGCGCGCTCGACGACGAGGCCGGCGTGTGGTTCGGCCTGGGCTCGGCGCCCGACGACTCCAAGGGAGCGCTGCCCTACGACCGCTATACCCTCGAGGAGCTGCCCTGCGCGGCCAACGAGGGCCTGACGCTCGTCACCATACCCGACATCACCATCACCCGCGACTCCCACACGGTCGACCTCGGCACCGTCGACGACGATCGCCCGGTCGACCAGAGCCCGCGCATACTGACGACCGCCATGGACGCCGCCGACCGCGACAAGCTGGTCTCGGCTGACGGTGCAGCCGTCATCGTGGACTCCGTCGAGTACGCCAACCTCGTGCCCGGCGAGACCTACCGCCTCGTGGCCACCCTCATGGACAAGGCCACCGGCGAGCCCGTGACCCAGGGCGGCGAGCCCGTGACTGGCGAGCGCGAGCTCACGCCGCGCGAGCACTACGGCACCGCCGACGTCCGCCTCGCCCTCGACGCGCGCGGCCTGTCCGGCAACGTGGTGGTCTTCGAGGAGCTCTGGGCCGCCGACGGCACGCTCGCGGCGTCGCACGCCGACATCGAGGATGAGGGCCAGACCGTGCGCCTCGTCCCGCCCGAGATCGGCACGCAGGCCTCCGACGGCGCCGACGGCGACAAGCTGGTCGCGGCCGACCCCGAGGCCGTGGTCGTCGACACCGTCAGCTACGCCAACCTCGTGCCCGGCCGCGAGTACCTCGTCACCGGCACGCTCGTGGTGCGCCAGACCGGCGAGCCGCTGCTCGCCGCCGACGGCGAGCCCGTGACGGCCACCCTCGCCTTCAAGCCCGTCGCCGCCTCGGGCAGCGTCGAGCTCGAGTTCCGCTTCGACGCGAGCCTGCTCGCCGGCAAGGAGCTCGTCGCCTTCGAGACGCTAGAGAAGGACGGCCTCGAGCTCGCGGTGCACGCCGACATCGACGACGAGGGCCAGACCGTCGAGGTGGCCGCCCCCGAGATCGGAACCACCGCCCGCGACGCGGAGGACGGGGACAAGGCCCTGGCCGCGAGCCCCGTCGCGGCGGTCATCGACGAGGTGGCCTACGAGGGCCTCGTCGCCGGGAAGTCCTACGTGCTCACGGCCACCCTCATGGACAAGGCCACCGGCGAGCCGCTCGCGGGCGCCGACGGCCAGCCCGTGACGGCCTCCACGGCCTTCAAGCCGGCCGCCGCCCACGGCAGCGCGGAGGTGACCCTCGAGCTCGACGCGAGCGCCCTGCCCGAGGGCGCCGAGCTCGTGGTCTTCGAGGAGCTCGCGCGCGACGGGATCGTCGTGGCCGAGCACAAGGACATCGACGACGAGGGCCAGACCGTCTCTGTCGCGCGCCCCGGGATCGGCACCCAGGCCTCCGACGGCGCCGACGGCGACAAGGAGGTCGCCGCGGGCCCCGAGGCCGTCATCGTCGACGAGGTGGCCTACGAGGGCCTCGTCCCCGGGCGCGAGTACCTCGTCACCGGCACCCTCATGCTCAAGTCCACCGGCGAGCCGCTGGCCGGCGCCGACGGCGCGCCCGTGACGGCGACCAAGGCGTTCGTCCCCGCGGCGAGCTCCGGGACGGTGGAGGTCGAGTTCCGACTCGACACCTCGCTGCTCGCCGGCGAGGAACTGGTGGCCTTCGAGGGGCTCTCCGAGCAGGGCGTCGAGCTCGCCGTCCACGCCGACATCGACGATGCGGGCCAGACCGTCGAGGTGGTCTCCCCGAGCATCGCGACCACCGCCCGCGACGCCCTCGACGGCGACAAGGCCGTCACGGCCGACCCCGGCGCCAAGCTCGTCGACACGCTGTCCCTCACCGGGCTCGCCCCCGGGCGGGACTACGAGGCCCACGGCATCCTCATGGACGCCGAGACCGGCCTGCCCGCCGTGGCGGCCGGCTCCGAGGCCGGCGAGGAGGAGCTCGCGGAGGCGGCCGAGGCGATCGCCCGCGCCATGGGCCTCGGCGAGGAGGGCGACGGGTCGGTAGACCGCAAGGCGCTCGCCGCCGCCCTGGCGGAGCACAAGGAGGCCGTCGCCGAGATGGCCGTGGCCAAGCGCGATGTGACGCCCGAGGGCACCTCCGCCACCGTGGAGCTGGAGTACCCGATCGACGCCTCCGGACTCGCCGGGACGACCACGGTCTGCCTGGCCGTCCTCGTCGCCGACGACAGGGTGGTCGCCTCCGAGCTCGACCTCTCGTGCGCCGAGCAGCAGTGCGGGATCGTCGCGCCGGCGATCGGCACCGAGCTCACCGACAAGACCGACGGCGACCACGAGGCCCTCGACTCCGCCGAGGCCGTCCTCGTCGACACGGTGGCCTACCGCGACCTCGTCCCCGGCAAGGAGTACGTGCTCGCCGGCATCCTCATGGACAAGGCCACGGGCAAGCCCCTGCTCGTCGCCGACCGCGAGGTGAGGGCCTCGGCCACCTTCGTGCCCAACGCCCCCGACGGCACGGCCGAGGTCGAGTTCGCCTTCGACGCCCGCGGCCTCAAGGGCCATGAGCTGGTCGCCTTCGAGACGCTCTCGAAGGACGGCCTCGAGGTCGCCGTCCACGCCGACATCGACGATGCGGCCCAGACCGTCACGATCACGGACGTCCCCGGCGCGCCCGGGCAGTCCCTCGCGAAGACCGGGGACGGCACCGCCATCGCCACCCTCATCGCCTTCCTGGCCGTCCTGGCGGGCGGCCTGGGCGCCTGGGCGGCCCGCCGCCGCATGGCCCCCGGCCCCGAGGAACCCGCCGACGAGTAGCCAGCCCACCTGACCCCCTTCAAAACCCCGAGCCAATGGGGGTGGGGCGCGAAGAGCGCCCCACCCTTGGAAAGGCATACCCATGATCACCGAGAACACCCCCGAGGAGGCCCCGCAGGGCACTCGGAAGACGGTCTCCCGCGCGACGGTCGCCCACTACGTCCTCACCGCCCTGCTGGCCGCGGCATGCGCCGCCTGCGCCCTGGCGCTCGTCCTCGTCGCCGACGAGTTGGCCAGCCGCGACGACGGGGGCTCCCACGCCCCGCAGGCCCAGCCCCAGGAGGCGGGGGAGGCCCAGGCCGCCCACGAGCACGCCTGGCAGCCGTCCTACGAGATCGTCTCGCATCCGGCGGCGACCCACGAGGTCGAGCACCCCGCCGTCATGGCGTCGCGCGTGGAGGAGCACACCGTTTGTAACACGTGCATGAGCCCCATCGACGGCATGACCGCAGAGCACGCCGAGGAGTACGGCCACGCGGGCTACACCACCGGGGTGCCCGTCGCGGTGGACTACGTCGAGCAGGAGGCCTGGACGGAGACGGTCGTCGACGCCGAGGCCTACGACGAGCTCGTCAAGGTGGCCGACGTCTGCGCGGCGTGCGGGGAGA
>CAJUFC010000011.1 GCA_910585565.1 uncultured Eggerthellaceae bacterium
CTCTTTGCGAAAGCCCCAGCGGGAAGGTACAATAATGCCCGCAAAGGCTCTCGCATGAGAGACCTTGACACGAGGTGCGTGACCCTTCGCCGCCAAGCTTCGGGGTCGCGCGCCTTTCTTTTTGCGCTTACTGTTGCAAGCGCTTCTTATAAATATGGGATGTCCAAAGAAAAAAGAGGTTGGCGCATCCCGCAATGGAATGCGCCATTAACCGCAAAAAGCGCTTAGTCCCATTGCCTTCTTGCGGAGAAGTCAACTTACGTAGCCAATATAGCGTACAAGTGGACGAGCGCTTGTTGCCAAGCGTCTTCGCTATATTGGCAGTATTCAATTAACTTCTCCGCAACGCCTATAGTACCTGATTCCCCAACCACTGTCATGAGAACCAAATAACACGTATAGTGTGCACGAAATCTCCACCGCATGTACGACTGAGGCCGCCATCGAACACGCTCGATTGACGACCCTCCCCTCACTACATGCGACAAAAATGCGACGTGGCACCCATGATCTGCTTGCGCACCACGCAAAAGGGGCGCAGCCGATGGCTGCGCCCCTCATCGATGCGATATGGCTTCGTGCGCTACGGACGCAGGCCCATGCCGCCTTCCAGCGTCAGCGTCTCGCCGCTCATGAACTTGAAGTCGGGGTTGGCGAGCTGCACCACGACGCGGCCGATCTCGGCCTCCACGTCGCCGTAGTGACCCATCGGAGGCATGTGCACGTTGGCCTCGAATGCCTCGGGATACTGCTCCTGGAAGTTCTCCAGCGCTGCCGTCCATGCCAGCGGGCACACCACGTTCACGTTGATGCCGTCAGGGCCCCACTCGGTGGCAGCCACGCGGCTCATGCCGCGGATGCCCTCCTTGGCAGCCGCATACGCCACTTGCCCGTAGTTGCCGAACAGCCCCGCGCCGCTGGCGAAATTGATGACCGAGCCCTTGGTCTTTTTGAGGTGCGGATAGCACGCCTGCATGTAGTAGAACGTCGCATACAGCCCCGAATAGACGGCCAGGTCGAACTGATTGGTGGTGTGGTCGGCGATGGTGACGCCCGAGGCCGAGGCCTGCGCGTTGTTGACGAGCACGTCGATGCGGCCGAACTCCGCGATGGCGGCGTCGATGACGGCCTGCACGGTCGCCTGGTTGTCGGTGCCGGCAGCGACATCTGCCTGCATGGCCAGCACGCGAACGCCGTGCTCGCCCTCAAGCCGGCTCTTGGCTTCCTCGAGCTTCTTCACGTTGCGCCCGGTGATTACGAGGTTGGCCCCCTCCTTGGCATATGCCGTGGCGATGCCATACCCGATCGAGCCCGGAGAGCCATCCTTGAGCGCCGCGAACCCGCCGCCGGTGATGATCGCTGTCTTTCCCTCGAGAAAACCCATGTGCTTCCTTCCGTCATTCGTATAAATGACATGATTTTACATGTACGGAAGGCACTTCGGGCACATGAACCCGTAAACGCACATCATGGCACCGCGCCATGCGAGGAAGAACCCGAGGAACCAGACGAAATAGGCCGGATTAACGAAGAAAAGGATGCCGATGACGATGGAGAGGATGCCGTTGAGCAGCGTGAGCACCCAAACCGACCCCATCGAGCGCATGCCCACCGACGCCACGATCACCATGATGCCATAGAAGATGACGAACATGCCCGCAAGCCACGGCAGCACCTGGGCAGCAGCAATCGGATGGATGATGAACATCGCTCCCAAGATGATGTCGAGGATCGCGTTCACGAGAATCCAGCCCGCCCCTTGGGTCATGGTGCGCACGCGGAAGTATTGGGACAGGTCGGCCCCTCCCGCGAATAAGAACATGACGCCTGCGACGATGGCGAGCGTCACGAGGGTCATGCCCGGCCAGAGCATGATGACGAAGGCGCTGATAACGAGCAGGATGCCAATGACGATCATGCCCCAGTCGCGTTTTTTCTGCGAAGCCGTACCAGTCATGGTGCTTCTCCTTTCCTCGGTGTCTTGAGACACGATTGTACCGAGACGCCCATGCCGTCATGAAGCGCCGCACCATCCTGTCACCGGGCTGCAACCCAAAGGAAAGAACGCGCGCTGCCGAGTCGGGCGTGCGCGCCGCCGGGCACCCGTGCCAGGCGCCCGGCTAGAAGGAGAGCCCCAGCTCCCCCACGACGATGCCGGCAACGACGCCGATGGCCCACAAGGCCGCGATGATGCCGAGGTTTTGGCCTGCATGACGATTGGTGCGACACAGCACCAAAAGCCCGATGCCGGCCGAGACGAGCAGCCCCGCCAGCATGGCGCCTGACCCCAGCACGCCTTGGATGTAGAGCTGCGCGATAACGAGCGAAGCCGCGCAGTTGGGGATGAGGCCCACCAGGGCCGCCACCATGATCGAGAAGACGGAGTCGCCGCCAAGCACCGCCACGAGCGCGTCTTCGCCCACGGTCTCCAAGACCGCGTTCAGCACCAGCGTGATGAGCATCACGAACAAGAGAATCTGCAGCGTGTGCTTGAGGGCACTCTTGAAGATGGAGCCCCAGCCGTACTTGTGGTCTTGAGAATGGTCGTGCTCGTGCCCGCGCGCACGCGCCGAATCCTCGCAATGCTCATAGACGCGCACCGGGCTCTGTAGGCACGTCTCGCAGTCCTCCTCGCAGCCGCAGTTCGCCTCGGCGCACAGCTCGTGTATCTTGAGCTCGACGACCTCGCGCCGGCGCGCCAGCCTCGCAACCAAATCGACGACGAACCCGACGACGATGCCGATGGCGAGCTTGATCCCCAAGATGGAGAAGATGGTCGACAACGGCACCTGCTCGGCGATGAAGATGGGCAGCATCTCGTCTGAGGTAGACAGAAACACAGCGAACAGCGTGCCCAGCGTGATGACGCGCCCCGCATACAGCGTGGCAGCGGCGGCGGAGAATCCGCACTGGGGCACCACTCCCAAAAGCGACCCCACAATGGGGCCGAAGTTGCCGGCGCGACGAATGGCATCCTGCGTGCGCGCGCCCGTCATATGCTCAAGCCACTCCATGCCGACATACGTCGCGAACAGAAACGGTATGAGGTACAGCGTATCGGCGATCGTATGCTCGATCACATGTTCAACAGTTTCGAAAAATTCCATAGTGAATCTATTTTAGAATAAAAAGGCACCTCCGGAGAGGTGCCTTTTGCAAGTGATGCGCAGGAGCGCAAGCGACTGGCGGATTAGTACATCCCGCCGCCACCGCCCATGGCGCCAGCCAGGGCGGACAGATCCGGACCCTCGCTGGGAATCTCGTTGATGGTCGCCTCGGTGATGAGGATGAGCGATGCCACGGACGCGGCCGACTGAAGCGCGGTGCGGGTGACCTTGACCGGGTCGTTGACGCCCATCTTGATCATGTCTCCCCACTCGCCGCTCTTGTAGTTGCGGCCCGTGCCAGCCTTGGCCTTCTTGACCTCGGCCACCTCGACGGAACCCTCGTAGCCGGCGTTCTCGGCGATGGCGCGCAGCGGAGCCTCCAGAGCGCGACGGATGATGTCGACGCCCACCTGCTCGTCAGCATCCACCTTGAGCGCGTCGAGCGAGGAGATGGCATTCACCAGCGCAACACCGCCGCCCGGCACGATGCCCTCCTCGACGGCCGCGCGCGTTGCCTGCAGCGCGTCCTCGATGCGGGACTTCTTCTCCTTGAGCTCAGACTCGGTGGCAGCGCCCACCTTGAGCACGGCCACGCCGCCGGAGAGCTTGGACAGACGCTCCTGCAGCTTCTCGCGGTCGAAGTCGCTCTCGGTGCGCTCCATCTCGGCCTTGATCTGGCTGATGCGGCCCTCGATCTCCTTCTTGTCGCCAGCGCCATCGACGATGAGCGCATTGTCTTTGGTGACCTTGACGGTCTTGGCGGTGCCCATCATGTCGACGGTGGCGTCAGCCAGCGTCATGCCGAAGTCCTTGTCGATGACCTGGGCGCCCGTGACGGCAGCGATGTCCTCGAGGATGCGCTTGCGGCGATCGCCGAAGCCCGGCGCCTTGATGGCGACGACGTTGAGCGTGCCGCGCAGCTTGTTGAGCAAAAGCGTGGCCAGAGCCTCGCCCTCGACGTCCTCGGCAACGAGGAACAGCGGACGACCCGAGCGCATGACCTCTTCCAGCAGCGGGATGAAGTCCTGCACGTTGGAGACCTTCTGGTCGGTGAGCAGGATGTAGGGGTCCTTGAGGACGGCCTCCATCTTCTCCATGTCGGTGGCCATGTAGGGGCTGATATAGCCGCGGTCGTACTGCATGCCCTCGACAATGTCCATCTCCAGGCCGAAGGTCTGAGACTCCTCCACCGAGATGGCGCCATCCTTGCCGACAGCCGCCATGGCCTCGGCGATCTTCTCGCCGATGGTGGCGTCTCCTGCCGAGATGGTGCCGACGTTGGCGATCTGCTCTTTGGTGGAAACCGGGGTGGAGCTGCCCTTGATCGCCTCGACGACCGCCTCGGTGGCAGCGTCGATGCCGCGGCGGATGGCAAGCGCGTCAGAGCCGGCCGTCACGTTCTTGATGCCGTCAGACACGATGACGTCAGCAAGCAGAGTCGCAGTGGTGGTGCCGTCGCCGGCAACGTCGTTGGTCTTGACAGCCACCTCGCGCACGAGCTGCGCGCCCATGTTCTCGATCGGGTCCTCCAGCTCGACCTCCTTGGCGACGGTGACGCCATCGTTGGTGATGGTGGGCGCGCCATAGGACTTCTCGAGAGCGACGTAGCGGCCCTTGGGGCCCAGCGTCACCTTGACCGCGTCAGCGAGCTTGGACACGCCCGACGCAAGGCCAGAGCGAGCATCAGCGTCGAACTTGATTTCCTTAGCCATGTTCTCTCGTTCCTTTCTTAACCAATGATTGCGTAGATGTCGTCGGCACGGACGATGAGCACCTCACCGTCATCGCACATAATCTCGTTGCCGCCGTACTTGCTGTAGACGACGCGGTCGCCCTCCTTGACGGGCATGGGGAGATTCTTGCCCTCCTTGTCCATCTTGCCAGGTCCCACAGCAACAACGGTGCCGGTCTGCGGCTTTTCCTTGCTGTCGCCAGCGAGATAGAGGCCAGAGGAGGTCTTCTCGACGGTCTCGTCCTGCTTGACGATGACGCGATCGCCCAACGGCTTAAGATTCATAGCGCGGCCTTCCTTTCAGATATGTGTTACGCACTCAGATTATCTAAGCGAATGTGATGGCTTAGCACTCTAACTCTTTGAGTGCTAAACGTCAAGGAGGCTTTTTCGATGCGCACGAGAATTCTGGCCATCGGGCGGTCGGGGTCGCCGGGACGGCCCAGCCGACTGGACGGTCGTGGTGGTCGCGGCTGCGGCAGTCGGAGAAGTCGCGGTGGCTGAGACAATCGTGGCTGCGGCAGCCAGAGGGGCCGCTCAAGCGCCTGGGCTCACCAAGCCGCTCTCATAGGCGAAGATGACCAGCTGCGCGCGGTCGTGCGAGTCCGTCTTGGCCATGATGCGGGCGACGTGCGTCTTCACCGTCGCCGGAGAGATGAACAGCTCGCTCGCGATCTGGTCGTTGCCCAGCCCGCGCGCCACCATCGTCAGTATTTCCTGCTCGCGATCGGTCAGCTGCCCCAACTCCGGCGCACGCTCGCCGCTTGGCGGCACGCCGCTGCCCTTGCGCACCCGGGCGAAGTCCTCGATCAGGCGACGCATGACGGAAGGCTGGATGAGCGCATCCCCGCGCCCGACGACGCGTATCGCCTCTGCGATCTCGTCTGGGTCGGCATCCTTGAGCAAGAACCCGCTCGCACCCGCCTCCAGCGCGTCGTAGACGTACTCGTCGATGTCGAACGTCGTCAGCACGAGCACGTGCGTGCCGGCAAGCAGCGGGTTGTTGGCGATGTCGCGCGTGGCCTCGATGCCGTTTCTGGTCGGCATGCGCACGTCCATGAGCACGACGTCGGGCTGCGTCTTCTGAGCCAGCGAGACGGCCTCCTCTCCGTCTTTCGCCATGCCGACGATCTGAAAGTCTGGATAGGTGGACAGGATGGCCCGATACCCGCTGCGCACGAGATCTTGATCGTCTGCAATCAGCAGCTTGAGCGCTTCCATGCGTATCCCTTCTCGCGTTGCCTCATTGACGGAGGGGCGCCCCGGCAAGCGGGATGGTGACCGCAACGACCGTGCCCGCACCCGGCGCTGACGTGATGTCGAGCGTGCCCCCCAACAGACGCGCCCGCTCTCCCATGCCTTCAATGCCATGACCGCCAGCAGGCCTCTCTCCCGCCGGCAGGCCCTGCCCGTCGTCGGCCACCTCAAGCATGGCATCGTCCTCGCGCACGGCCAAGGTGATGGTCGCATGTGCGGCGCGCGCATGCCGCACGACGTTGGTGCACGCCTCGCGCGCGATGCCAAAGAGAGCCACGTCGATGGGCGCCGGCACGCGCGAGCGATCGTAGGCGCCGGCAAGCAGATCGCAGGCAACGCCGGCATTTTCCAGATAGTCGACCAAGTCTCCCACGCGCTCGGTCCCCTCGACCGGAGCCGTCTCGGCCGCGCCGTCGCCGCGCAAAACGCCAATCATCGAGCGCATGTCCTCGAGAGATCCGCGTGCTGTTGCGCGCACCTGCTCGATGGCTGCGCGTGCGGCCGCAGGATCGGTGTCCAGCATGCGCTCGGCCACAGCCGCCTGGATGCTCACTGCCGACAAAGAATGCGCCGTGATGTCATGCACCTCGCGCGCGATGCGCACGCGCTCGGCCTCCACC
>CAJUFC010000012.1 GCA_910585565.1 uncultured Eggerthellaceae bacterium
GCCTGCGCCAGCCGCTCGCGCCCGCGCTGTGCAGCGAACAGCGCACACGCCCCGACCGCCAGCAGAAACGGCACGACGAGCGACGCCCAGCTGACGGTCAGGCCGAACAGAAAGCCCGTCGTCATGAACAGCAGATTGAACGTGAACACCAGCAGCAGCGTCAACCCAAAGAAATAGATAGTCGGCACCACCGAGCGTCTGAAAATGTCGAGGAAAGTGGCTGCGCTCACGTTGGATTTTTCCTTTCCGCAAAGATTACCGCTTATAATGATGCGAGCAAACGGAAGCGATTCTACTATTCTATGACTGATTTCAAGAAAAAGACCACGGATTCCAGCCAGGCGGCACCTGCCGGCTCAAGCAGCAGCGCCAATGCGCCCATGGTGACGGTCAGCGTGTCGGTGCCCGCCAGCCTGCTGGGCGCGAGCAGCGCCAGCACCGCACCCGCGCCGGAACCCGCGAAGGAGCCCCAGCCCGAGACGGCCACACCGGCGGCCGAGCGCGCTGCCCGCGAGGCAGAAGACGCTGCGCGCAAGGCCGAAGCCGCTCGGACGGCCGAGGCGGCGCAGGCAGCCGAGGCAGCTCGCATCGAATCGCAGCGCGAAGCTGCACGCCAGGCCGCACGCGAAACCGAGTCGGCACGGCAGGCCGCCTCTGCCGCCCGAGCCGCTGAGTCGCAGCGGGCCGCCGACGCCGCATGGCGAGAGGCGCGTACGCAGGCGCAGGCCGCCCAAGCGCAGGCAAACCAAGCACAGGCCAACCAGGCCAGCCGCGCCCAGGCATCATCAAAGACGAGCACCTTCGCTTCAACGAGCACATCCGCCCCAAACAACCAAGGCAACGCAGGCGCGCCCGCAAGCGCCGGAATGCAGCCTCAGGCTGGCTCGTCGGCGCAGCCCGCAGCGCCTGCACCCACCGGCGCGTCCGCACAAGCAGGTGCGGCTCCCGCGCCCGCAGCGGCAGCCACGGCAAGCGCGCCGGCGCCCAGCGCTCCCGCAGCCGCGCCATACGCTAGCGCCACCGCCAATGCCGCCGCCGAAGACGACGAAAAGCCGCGCAAGCCATGGCTCACCCGCGTGGGTGCCGTCTTCTTCGTGCTGGCGTTCATCTTCTTGATCATCGTGTTCATCTGGTGGTTCTTCACCGACTACTCGTACGACTTCTTCGACGACAGCGTGCAGCCCGGGCAGGCCAGCTACAAGTCGGAAGCTGAGATACAGGCCGAGCTGAACAAGGTGGTCGAGGAGGGCATGCTCAACATCTCCATCGCCAGCGTCATCGAGTTCGAGAGCGGCACGTCGCCCGGCATCGCCTACATCGAAAACTCGCCGGCCAACCACTACATCATGACCGTCACCATCACCCTCGACGACACCGGCGAGGTCATATACCAGTCGCGCGGCATCAAGCCCGACACGTTCATCGAGACCATCACGCTGGCGAACCCGCTGCCTGCCGGCAACTACCCGGCCACAGCCACGTTCACCGCCTACGACATGGGCACCCTCGAAGAAGAAGGCCAAGCCGCCGCCCGCATCACCATCTCCGTCTTCTCCTAACCGCCCCTATCTCCAGACGCGAGCTGATTGCGAATGCATTACATGCAAGGGTTCCGCTGACACGTTAATCCGTAAGACGATATAATGCACCTGTAAGACATCGAGAGCAATTCGTAGGAGCATATCATGACGACGTCATCAGTCACCATTCGCGTGGACAGCGAGACGAAGAAGGCCGCAAGCGAGATCGTCGACTACTTCGGGCTTGATCTGTCGTCGGTTACGCGTGCGTTCTACAAGCAAATCGTGCGGGAGCACCGCATCCCGCTTCAGCTCTCCGACCCGGAGCCCAATGCCGAGTCGCGCGAAAGCATCAAAGAAGCCGACCGCGTCATCGCAGAAGGCGGAACTGGCTTCAAAAATGCCGACGAGATGTTCGCATCCATGGGGCTCTAGCCAGCTGCGCAAGCCGGCATGAGGTGTGGTTTACATGGAGTTTGGAACCGGCGGGCTGAGATACGGGTAACCTGCCACATACAGAACCGCGGTTGCGGAATGCGGCATGTGCCCTCTGGCACGCTGCTTCTCGCTTCGGCGACCGTTGTGCGAAGGGGCCTATCCAGCCTGGCAGCTTATGGCCCCCGC
>CAJUFC010000013.1 GCA_910585565.1 uncultured Eggerthellaceae bacterium
CGCGTCCGGCGCGTCGCAGCTGGCGTCTGGGGCCGACGAGCTGGCATCGGGTGCCGCCACCATGCGCCGCGAGACGGCTCGCATGCCGGCGCGAATGCAGGACGAGATCGACAAGATGGCGGCTGACTTCGACTTCCCGGAGTTCGTGCCGACGTCGTTCATGTCGCCGCAGAATGCCTCCGTCAAGTCGGTGCAGTTTGTGCTGACGACCGCTGCCATCGAGGTGCCTGAGCAGGAGCAGCCCGAAGAGGAGGTGGCTGCCGAAGAGACGATCGTCGATCGCTTCTTGGCGCTGTTTGGGCTGTAGGGATGCGCGAGGGAGCGTGCCGATGGCGATGACGGCTTCCGCATCGCAACAGACTTAAAAGGGGGCACCTGCCTTGGCGTTGACGCGCTTGTGCGCTCACCGCCAAGGCAGGTGCCCCCTTCGCTTCCGTCATGAGGCGCTTGCCGAGGTCGAGGCTGCTACCGCCGGCAGCCCTGCTCGATCCTCATCGTCAGCATGGCGCCGGTGTCATAGGCGACGCTGCCCTCGATGTCGGTGTCGCTGGTGATGTTGAAGCCGACGAGGCGCTTGTGCGGCCCTGAGGCCGCGTCGTCGCCCGGGCACTGCTCGTACACGTACACGACGGTCATGTCGTCGCCCTCGCGCACCTCCACCTCGCGGCTGTCATTCAGCTCGATTGAGCCAGCAGACATGAAGAGCGTGCCGTCGACGCCGATCGTGTTGGTGGAGATGGCGCCCGCAAAGCGCCCCTCGGGCGGGATGGGCGCGCCTGCCAGCTCGGCAGCAATGGTCGTACCGGCGCATTGCCCTTGAATCGCGGCGCTCTTCCAGATGCCAATGATGCGCTTCGTTCCCGAGACGAGCTCGGTTGCCTGAGCGACGTCTCCGGCGGCGTATACGTCCGCGTCGCTTGTGCGCATGTGATCGTCGACGAGGATGCCGCAGTCGGTCTCGAGCGCGCCTTCCGCGAGGAAGCCCAGGTTGCACCGCATGCCATGGGCAACCGCGATCTGGTCGAACTCGTCGACATCGCCGGTGGAGAACGTGACCTCTAGCCATCGTCCCAGCGGATGCGATGCGTCCTCGATGATGCGTACGCCCGCTATCGTCTGGCCGAGCCTCAGGTGCACGCCCTTTTCAAGAAGCCCGCGCTCGAAGCGCTCAGCCGCCTCGGGCAGCGCGTTGCAGTCGAGGATGTGCGGGTTCATGCCGACGAGCGTCGCGTCCAGCTCGCGCTTGAGGCATGCCTCGAGTATCTTGAGCGCCACCATCGAGGCGCCGCTCACGAGCACGCGCCGGCAGCTCGGCTCGGTAAGCGCGTTGCGCAGGCGCTCGGCGTCGTCCATCGTCCTCAGCATCAGCGGCTCGTAGCCGCAATCAGCAGGAAACCCGCAGCTCGTCGGCGTAGCGCCGGTCGCCACGATGCACTTGTCATAGGGGAAGCTGCCCGCCTCCGTGCGCACGACGTGTGCGGCAGTGTCCAGCTCGGTCACCGGATGCCCGGCCTCGACGGTCAGCTCGAGTGCGTCGATGGCGTCTTGGCTCCAGGGGTGACACTCCTCTGCGGTCAGCTCTCCGCCAGCGTAATAGGAGGTGAGGATGGGGCTATAGGGTGCGCCCTCCGTGTCGGAGAAGACGCGTATCTCGCCGTCGTAGCCAGCGGTGCGCAGCGCGAGCGCCGCGTTGAACCCAGCGACGCCGAACCCCACGATGGCGACGCTTTTGTCTTGTGTGGCCGTCATATCTCCTCTTTCGGTCGTCATGCGAACACCTGCGCCAGCCAGGGGCCATATTCGCCGGTGTACATCCCTTGCAGCTCGGCGAACACGCGCGGCCAGTCTATCTGGTTCTCGAACAGCAGCTCGGCATAGTGCTTGTTCGTGAGGTCGCGCGGGTTTTCCATCATCCGATAGGCGTAGGTGTAGGTGCACGTCGGGCACATCGTGACCACCAGCGAGCCGTCAGGCGCAAACGACAGCTTGTCGTCGGCCTGCTGCGACTGCCGGGCCGGGTCGAAGGCGCTGACCGCGCCGCCGGCGCCGCAGCAGCCATGGAACACCGAAGGGGTGTCGCTCGCTATGCCGAGCGCTGCGCACGTCTCCTCAAGATAGGTGCCGTTGCGGTCTTGGCACGACTTGGAAAGGAAGAGCGGCGCGTCTGGCAACGGGCGCTTGGGCTGATACCCATGCTCGACCAGGAAGGCGGAAAGCGACACCACCGAGACATCGAGGCCGCCTCGGGCGAGCGCCGTGCGCATGGCGTTGGCGCAGCCCGGGCACACGCAGACGAGCGTTTGCGCGCCCGATGCGGCAATCTCGGCGGCATTGCGGTCGCACAGGGCCTCGGCGCGATCGAAGAAGCCGGCGCTCTTGAGCGGCGAGCCGCAGCAGGCGTCGATCATCGTCGTCTTGCCGCCCAGCTCTTCCAGCGTCGCGAATATCTCGCGCGTGAGGTCGGGGGCGTATGCCGCCAGCGAGCAGCCTGGGAAAAACGCGATGGCGCAATCGGTTGCCGCGTCGTGCTCGGCGGTCTCCACGTGCCTGGTGAGGTCGGTCATCCCGATGCCGTAGATCGCGCGGTACGCCTTGAAGATGTCCCATTCCTCGTCGACCATCACGCTCGACCAGGCGTAGCGCGGGATGAGCCCGAGGTCTTGGAAGTCGCAGCGCGCGTTGTAGATGAGGTCGCACACGTCGTTGTGCGCGAAGCAGGTGTTCTTGCACGAGGTGCAGAAGAAGCACCCGCGCACCGCTTGCACAAGAGCCGGGTCATAGGCGATGTTCTCTATCAGCTCTTCGGGGGTGGCGGCGTCTCGCTCGGCTGCCAGCATCTTGGCAGCGATGTCGCCCAAGGTGAGGCCTGCGGTCGTCAGCGAGCTGCACGCCTTGGTGCAGTGTCCGCATTGCGTGCAGGTGCCCGCGAACCTCCAGTAGGCATCGGCGTGTCCCAGCCGAGGCTTTTCGGCGCCGTCAGCGTCCGGCGTGGCGCCTTGTGGCTCGAGAGCAGAATCGGTGTTGTCTGAAAGGGCCATGGCATCAGATCCTCTCGGGACGGATATGCTTTCGCCCAATATAGCATCTGATGCCACTCGCAGGCACGACTTCCCGCGATATCGCGGACATTCTTTGCGAGGCCGAGCCTCCGCCGCGGAGGTGACCCTACAACACGCGCTTCGCGAAGGTGGGGCAGAAGTAGTCGAACGACTGGATGCGAACGCCTTTCCCCGTGCCGGCCGCGTGGATGTAGGTGTTGTCCTCGAGGTAGATGCCGACGTGGTAGACGCCTGAGCCCGACCCCCAGAAGAGGAGGTCGCCCCGCTCGAGAGCGTCCATCGGCACGCGTTCGCCGAGGCTGGACTGGGCAGCCGCAGTGCGCGGCATCTCCATCCCCAGCGCCTCGCGCATGCAGTAGAGGACAAAGCCCGAACAGTCGAACCCACGCGGGGTGGTGCCCCCGTAGGAATAGGGCGTCCCCTCGAAGGAAAGCGCCATTGACGTCAGGGCCTCGATGGCCGCGTCATGCTCGGCTTGACGTATCGTCTCGTCAAGCTGCCGCACGAGCTTTGCGGCTGGCGATTCCTCGACGGGGGCTGGCCCGAGCGGCGACTCGAAGGCTGTGCCGGTGTCGAACTGGACAGATGCGTTGTGGGCAGATGTTTCGGCAGCCGAGGCGGTCTCGTCAGACACGAGCGCCAGGCTACAAGCTAAAACGACGGAAGCTACGACTGCTGCGAATGGGGTGTGGATTCGTAAACTTCTCTCGCCCTGTGGTTGAGAGAAATTCATCATAATCACGATATGCTAACAACTTGATGGCGAAAGCGCAACGATTTGTGTGATTTCTCCACGACTCCATCCGGGTAGAGCGTACGTGAGTTCGATGCGCATGCAGGCCGCGCGCGTGGGAGCACTTCCGCATCTGCTAGACTGGTCTCTTCTGATGAGAGGGCTATGCAGGGAGGATGCGCTATGACGACGCTGTTTGTGAATGCGTGCATGCGGGGGGACGAGTCCCGTACGCTCATGTTGTGCCGGGAATATCTTGAGGGTATCGAGGACGTCGTCGAGGTGGACTTGGCTCAGGTCGGGCTTGTGCCGTTCGACAAAGAGATGGTGGCTGCGCGGGTGGAGAAGCAGGAGGCGCGCGCGTGGGACGACCCCATCTTCGCCTTGTCTCGCCAGTTTGCTGAGGCTGACGCGATCGTCATCGGGGCGCCTTACTGGGATCTGTCGTTCCCCTCAGCGCTCAAGATATATCTCGAGCACGTCAGCGTGTGCGACATCGCCTTCCATTTCACTGATGATGCACGGTGCGAGGGGCTGTGCCATGCTCGCAGCCTCACCTACATCACCACGAGCGGCGGCTTTCTCGAGGGCGCGAACTTCGGCTACGAGTACTTCTGCGGCATCGCGCGGATGTTCGGCATACCGGAGGTGAGGCTCGTGGCCGGAGAGGGGCTGGATATCGCCGGCATCGACATGGAGGCACAGCTCGACAAGGCCCGTGCCACGATTGCCAAACTGAAATCGTAACGACGGCGGCGGCCAGTGATTGAGGCGCCCTGCGGCTGAGGCGCTGTGTGGTTGCGGCTCGGCTGGGCTAGGCGCTTGACTGCTGGCGCTGGCGGTCTTGCTTGGCGCGCCGCGCGTGGCGGATGGCATCGACGCCGACGAGGGCTAGCCCGCTCCAGATGCATCCGAAGCACACCGCATGGGCGAGCGTGAAGGGCTCTCCGTTCACGAACACGCCGATGAGCAGCGCGATGGTGGGACTCAGATACTGGATGAATCCCAACAGCGTGAGCGGGATGGTGTTGGCTGCTGTCGCGAACAGGATGAGGGGGATGGCCGTGATGGCGCCTCCGCCGACCAAGAGCGCCGTCGTCGTCCAGCCAGCAGCAGTGCTGGCGTCTGCGAGGAATGCGTGGCTGCCCGTGGTGCAGCCCAGCACGATGGCGAAGACAATCGCGAAGGGAGCCATGACCGTGCTCTCGACGGCGATGGCCTCGACAGGCGGGTATGCGCCCTTCTTCTTGACGGCTCCGTACAGTCCGAAGCTTACTGCCAGCACGATGGATATCCAGGGGAACTGTCCGTAATTCGCCGTGAAGAACACGATGCCACAAAAGCACAGGGCCACGGCCGCCCACTGCAGCGGCGTCAGGCGCTCCTTGAAGATGACCAGCCCGAGCAGGATGGACACGAGCGGGTTGATGTAATAGCCGATGGCCGTCTCCACGATGCGGTCGATGTCGACGGCGAAGATGTAGACGCTCCAGTTGAGCGTGATGAGGATGGATGCGGGGACAAGATAGCTCATGGCGCGCCGGTCCTTGAGCAGGCTGAGGAAGTCCCATTTGCCGATGAAGCAGATGATGACGGTGAACACGAAGCACCAGATGATGCGCTGGGCGATGACCTCGAACGAGTTGACGTGACCGAGCAGCTTCCAGTAGAGCGGGAAGACGCCCCACATGAGATAGCATCCCAGCGCGGCGACGATGCCTCGGCGCGTGCGCCGCTTGAGTATCTGAACCTCGTTTTCCATAGCGGGCATTATACGCTCACGCAAAGCGGGGAGGCCGAGATGCATGGCCTCCCCGCTCGGGAAACGGAGCGATCGGGTGGCCTGAAAGGCGGCTTTCAGGCCGGCGGGGCGAATCCTCGCTGACGGATGCCCGCTCGCGGCTGCCTAGTGGATGCCCGGCCACATGGCGCCAACGGCCGGCTCGTAGGTGTCGGCGTTGTCTGCGTCGGTCGGTATCACGCCGAACTCTTTCAAGAGGCCGTAGACGTCGGTGCCCTTGATCTCGTCGAGCCCCTTGGCCAACGCCAGCTTCTCGATGATGCTCATGTTCATGTCCGTTGCCGGCTTGCCGTCGCGCAGCAGCACGGTGGCGTTCAGAAGCGCGCGCACGTCGAAAGCGCTGCCCCACACCTCAGGCACGCCGCGGTCGATGTCGAGCAGCGTGTAGACGGCCTCCATGCCGGTGCGCATGGAGTACTCGGTGGTGAAGATGGTGTCGCGTGGCGTCTCGGCGAACTGCCCGATGAAGGCGAAGTTGACGGCTCCGTGAGGCACGATGAGCGGGCGGTCGTCAGAGGCGCGCGGCATGAAGAACGCCGTGATGTAGGGCATCATGCACGGCACCGTGTTGGCGCTTGTCGCTGCCAGCTCCTCGATCTGGTCCTCCGGCACGCCAAGGTGATAGAGCCATTCCTCGCAGATCTCGCGCCCGGTGCATGCGCGCATGGGCTTTTTCACGTAGTTGCCCGGCTTGTCGGTGAACAGGCCGTAGAGCCACACGCACACCTGCCCCGGCTTTTGTGCGCGGAACTGCGGCTGGCGGTTGATGGTCCAGCTGAGCAGCCAGTTCGAGTCCTTGACGGACACGATGCCGCCGGTGACCACGTTGCCCGACAAGGGGTCGCGCTGGCAGATGGCCTCGATGTAGGGCAGGATGCGTTCGTCCAGCGTCGTCACCGTGGCACTTTCCCAGTTGCTGAGCTCTGGCGAGCCGCAGAACTTCTCGGGGTGGCCGAACTCGGGGCTTTGGGCGGCGATGCGCTTCCACAGATCCCAGCCGTCGCCCGGCGTGAGCTCGGGCTTGAACGCGGCCGGTGCATCCTGGCTTCCGAACGACGAGTGCGCAACACAGCTGCCGGGCGTGATGAACACGAGGTCGTTCTCGGAAAGCGCAATGACCTCCTCGGCGCCTTGCGGGGCGGGATTGCCGCTGTCGGGTAGCCCTACGGCGGCAGCCTGGCCGGCCGCGTCGCTGTCGTGCACGAACCGCAGCTCGGTCGCCACCTTGCGGTCGTTGTCCTTGGCGTCCGAGCACGAGAACTCGATGTCGGTCACGTGCGTGTCGAACTGGAAGTCTACCCCGTGCGCCTTGAGGTAGTTTTCCAGCGGCAGGATCATCGACTCGTACTGATTGTAGCGCGTGAAGCGCAGGGCGCTGAAGTCGGGCAGGCCGCCGATGTGGTGCACGAATCGCGTGACGTAGCGCTTCATCTCGAGCGCGCTGTGCCAGTTCTCGAACGCGAACATCGTACGCCAGTACAGCCAGAAGTTCGAATCTAGCACCTCGTCCGAGAAGTAGTCGGTGATCTTTTTGTCCTGCAGCTGGTCTTCGGGGGTGAAGAACAGGTTCATGATCTCCATGCAGGCCTTGTCCGAGAGGTTGAACTTGTTGTCGGTGTGCGCGTCCTTGCCGCGGTCCACCGTGGCGCGGCAGAGGGAATAGTTGGGGTCGCGCTTGTTGAGCCAGTAATAGTAGTCGAGCACGCTGACGCTGTCGTCTTCGATGGAGGGCACGTCGCGGAAGACGTCCCACATGACCTCGAAGTGGTTGTCCATCTCGCGGCCGCCGCGCATGGTGTAGCCCAGCTGCGCATAGTCCCAGCCGTCGCATGCGCCGCCCGCGCGCGGGTCACGCTCGAGGATGTGGATGCGCTCGCCAGGCATCTGGGCGTCGCGTACCAGATAGAACGCCGTCGTCAGGCCGGCGAGGCCCGCTCCGATGATGTATGCCTGCTTGTTCTCGACGCCCTCGGGCTTGAGGGGATGGGCGAAGGCCTCGTAGTTGCCGCTCGAGTAATACATGACTTCACTTCCTTCGGGTAAGACCGTGTCCGTATTGCTCATCTTGCAGCTTGTGCGCGGCGCGCGTCGCGCCACCCAGCGAGTTGTTGCCGAAGCGATGCTGCATCGTTGCCTAGGCTGCCCCGAGCGCGGCTGCTGCCCCGCGCGACTGCCGGCGTAGCGGCGCCGGTTCCTGGTGCGTCACGCCTCGCAAACGAAAGCGCCCCGCTCGCTGCCTGAGGGGGCAACGAGCGGGGCGCGTGCGCAAGGACAGGCCATATGCGCTGGCCTCGCGTGCGTACGTTTGGGCGCTATCGGGCCGAAGCGTAGACGATGTTGGCGCGCGTGTCCGCGCCGGCGGTGTCCAGCTCCCAGAACCGGGCACCCCGGCCCTCCATGCGGGCCTTCTCCTGCGAGAAGGCCGACTCGGCGTCAGCATCGTCGCCGAACGCGAGGGCGAAGGTGGGGCAGTCCATCTGGCAGAACGGCGGCTGCCCCTCGGCGATGCGGGGCGCGCAGAACGTGCAACTTGGCAGATAGATTGGCTGCCAGGTCATCTTGAGGTCGGGATAGACGCCAGCAGGGCGGTCTATGCCCTTGCCCGAGCCGTGCGTCTCCACTTCCACCCGATATTCGTCGTCGGCGAGGTGGTTGCCTACCTTGCAGGCCATGGCGCACGTCCAGCAGCCGATGCAGCGGTCGAGGTCAACGAGCATCTTGCATGTCATGGCGATCTACGCCTCCTTCACTATGTCGATGGACGGGTTGGGCACGACGGGGCGGTCGTACTTGCGGATGTCGCACCACGAGTCCCAATAGCAGTCGGTCGAACCCGTGAGCGAGCTCATGGCCTCCACGTAGGGGTTGGGGTGGTGTCCCGCTGCCAGCCAGTCTGAGAACCACTTGTCTTCGACGGGGCCTTGCGACTCCTGCCCGGCACACTGGTGCGTGATCTCGGAATAGGTGCCCTCCTCGAACTGGCGACGCCTCCAGCCGAACCACACGTGCACCGTGCCCTCGGGGATGCTCTCGTCAAGATCGAGCCGCGTCACGACATGCCCGCGCTCGTTGAACACCTCGACGGTGTCGTCCTGTGCGAGGCTCAGGCGCTCGGCGTCCTTCGGGTTGAGCCTCGTCGCGGGCGTGCCGCCCGACAGCTTGACCGTGATGGGGTCGTCGGTGAAGCTCGACTGCATGAAGAAGCGCTGGCGCCCGGTGAAGAGCTGGTAGGGATACGTCTCCGACTTGCCGATCTTGTTCGGCTCGAGGACGCGCGTCGTCTCCATGCCGACCGGCACGAGCTTTTCTGCGTACATGATTTCCATGCGCCCGGTCTCGTTGTCCAGCACCTCGGCTGGGTTGAGATACGGGGTGTACTTGGGCTCGGGCGGCGCTGCAGCGCGGATGATCTTTTCCTTCTTCAGACGCTCGTAGGTGATGGGCGGGTCTACCATCGCGATGAGCGGATACGGGGTCTGCAGGCGCACGTCGATGTATTCGGGGATGCTCATCGTGAAGTAGTCGCCAAGCCCCACGCGCTTCGCCAGCTCGCTGAACACCCACACCGGCTCGTGGCAGTCGCCTTGCGGCTCGATGGCCGGCTCCTGCAAGATGACGTGGTTGTAGCACGCGCCCGTGATGAGGTCTTCGCGCTCGAAGGACATGCAGTCGGGCAGCACGTAGTCAGCGATCTCGCCGGTGTCGGTCAGCCACACGTCATAGTCGACGACGAGGTCCATGTCGCGCACGACATCCAGCCAGCGCTGGCGGTCGGGCTGCTGGTGCACGGGGTTGCCGCTGCAGACGATGAGCGCCTTGTAGGGGCTGTCGTCCGCCTCGGCGCGTGCGAACCACTCGGCCATGCGCACGGGCACCGACTTCACGCCAGCCACGCCGTCGGGGCAGCTGATGGGCAGGTCGTTGAACACGAGCGGGTAGCTTTGCAGCTGCAGCGCCTCGAAGACGCCCGAGCCGGGCTTGCCGAGGCGACCGGTGAGCGCACCCAGCAGCAGGAACTGGCGGTACGTCTCGTTGGAGTTGCGGTAGCGCAGCCCATAGCCTGACAGGATGAAGGCGTTCTCGGCTTCCACCCAGTCGCGGGCAAGCCGCTCGACGTCCTCTACCGGGATGCCGCATTTCTCGGAGGCCAGCTCGAAGGTGTACTCGGATGCGCGCTCCTTCAGCACCTGCAGGGCCGTGGTGTAGCTGCGGCCGTTCACCTCGTAGTGACCGAAGAGCGCCACTTCGGCGCCCTCCGGATAGGCGCCTGCCTTGGCGGCCACCGGTGCCGCGGCGCCTGCGGCAGCGTCCCAGACGTAGAAGTAGCCGCCATCCTCGCTGCGGGCGAGCAGGCCCGTCTCATCATCGACGAGGTATCCGGCGATGGTGCGGGCGCGCAGGTAATCGTCAGCCTGCAAGTCGTTTTCGAGGATGTAGTTCACCATGGTCATGGCGAGGTATCCGTCAGAGGCGGGCTTCATGGCGACGAACTCGTCAGCGAATCCGGCGGTGCCGTCGAAGATGAGGCCCAGATCCACGATGCGCGCACCGTTCTCGCGGGCGACGACGAGGTTCTTGGCACAACGCATCTGGTTCTCGATGGGGTTGCAGCCCCACACGTAGATGAGGTCGGTCTCGTTCATGATGCGCGGGTCGATCACCGTGCGCGGGAACTCGCTGCCCGCGTTGTAGAACTCGGCGTAGAATGGCCCGTTGTCCAGCCCGATGGAGCCAAGCGGCACCGTGACGCCGAACGTGTTGGCGAAGCGGAACGGCATCAGGTTCTCGAAGCTGTACTGGGCCGGCACGCCTGCGCCCAGGTTCCACAGAACGACCGACTCAGGCCCGTGCTCGTCGCGGATGCGGCACAGTTTCTCGCCAATCTCGTCGAGCGCCTGGTCCCAGCTGATCTCCTCGAACTGCCCGCTGCCGCGCTCGCCGACGCGCTTGAGCGGCTTTTTCAGGCGCTTGGGGTCGTAGGGCTGGCGTCCTGCCAAGCAGCCTTTCTGGCAGATGTGGCCGTCTGGCTCCTCGGGCGGCGAGTAGATGATGCGCTCCATGCGCTCGATCTTGCCATCCTTCACGATGGTCTTGAGCGCGCAATAGTCGTGGTCTCCCCATCCGGGGCATGCCGTATAGACGAACGACTCTTCTGACATGTGCAACTCCTCTCATTGCGGTCGCATGTCTTCGACGCTTTGCGCCGAAGGTCGCTGATTCAAGCATAGCCGCGCTCTCCGGCGCGTAAAGCATCCTCCGTTGACAATGTGACAACTTGATAATATTGTGATTGAATTAAATCGGATGTAAGCCATCGGAAGGCCGCCACCCGCGGCCCGTCGCATGAACACGAATCCCAAGGAGGCCGGAATGGATGCGGTGAGGGAGGGCACTCAGAGGCAGGCGCTGGAGAATCGCGCGGATCCTCGGCATTTCTCGGCCATCGAGGGCGAGTCGGACTACCTCACGCTCATGAATCTGCTCTTCAAGTCGATAAGCCAGGTGCTTGCCGGGCGTTGCTCGATCACGGCCTTGCAGTACCGCATGTTGCTCCGCCTGCTCGGCGCCGCTGGCCGCACGCTGCGCACCACCGACCTGGCTGAGAACCTTCATGTCTGTGCCAGCACTATCTCGGCGGCTGTGCCAAAGCTGGTCGAGGACCGCTTCGTCGTGCGCGCCGAGGACCCCAACGACATGCGCGTCGTGTCGCTGACGCTCACCGATGCCGGCGTCGAGGAGATCGACAAGGCCGACTACCACGTCGGCGCGTTTTTGCAGTCCTACTGGCGCAACCTCACGCCCGAGCAGTTGGAGGCGGCCTTCGCCAGTTCGACGAATGCGGCGGCGCTGCATAATGCGACGCGCATCGAGAACGGGAACTGCCGGCTGGACACCGCGTTTTTCGACGCCGTCATGATATCGCGCACCCTCACCTCCGCGCGGCTCGGCGAATTCGGGTTGAACACATCGATGTATCGCATCCTAGTGGCGTTGCGCGTGCTGGGGCTGGGCGCCACCGCGTCGCGAGTGGCGAAGTATCTCTTCCTGAAAAGCAGTGACGTCACCTCTCCGTTGAAGGCGCTCGAGGCCAAGGGCCTCATATCCAAGGAGCGCAACGCCGACAACCGGCGCACGAAGGCGCTTGCCCTCACGCAAAAGGGCTGGGATCTGGTCGAAGAACTGGCGCCCATCGTGCACGACACGCTGCTCGAGACGTGCCGAAGCGACGAGGGGGCCGTGCGGGTGCATTTGCAGGCCGCGCGCGAGGTCGTGTCCCGCGAACGCGGTGCCTCGCTGTTCGTCTAGGCCGTCCCGCTGATCTTCGCGACGAGACGCGTCAAAGCCACGGCGAGAACGCTCGGATTTGGGCGACGGCGCGGACGTGCGATACGCTCTGCGGCCGCAATCGCCTTGTTGGCGGCAGGCGGCTGCCGCGTCCGACGGCGCGGCTTTTCCGTTCGCCTCATATTTTGAAATCCGCTGCAACTTTTGGGGGCCTTGGTCCGTATAGGGGGTGAAGAGAGCGAGGAGGGCGTGGGGGCGTCCGGGAAGGGGGACGAGGGAGCCAATGGGGTCAGAAGAGGTCGAGGCTGCGATGGGGCGGTGGGGGGACGCCGTGTGGCGGCTGTGCCTGGCGCGGCTGCGCCATCGATTGGATGCCGAAGACGCGTTCCAGGAGACGTTCTTGGCGCTGCTGCGGGCTGCGCCGACATTCGAAAGCAACGAGCACGAGAAGGCGTGGCTTCTGCGGTGCGCCTGCAACTGCACGAACGACGTCTTTCGCTCGCGCAAGCGGCACCGCGCGCTCAGCCTGGATGACGCTGGCATGAGCGGTGCGACGGGGACTGCGGCCGGGGCGGTCGAGGTAGCCAGCGAAATACCGCCTGGCATGGCCGCCGACGCTGAGCTGGCCTCTGCGCTCAGGCGGCTCACCGACAGCCAGCGCGTGGCCGTGCATCTGTATTACTACGAGGGATATTCGGTCGAAGAGATAGCGCGCATCACGGCTCAGAAGGGTTCGACGGTACGGTCGCATCTGCATCGCGCGCGCAAGGCGCTCAAGAAGGAATTGGAGGCGAGTGCTCCATGCGAGATGACGAGATAACGAGGCGCTACGGCGCCCTGCAAGACGACCTTGAGACGCCTGCTTCGCTGAAGGCGCGCACGATGGCGGCGGTGCGCCGGGAGGAGGCGCGCATCAGCCCGGACGGCATTGTTGTGAGGGGCAGAGAGCAGCACGGCGAGCGGCGTTCGAGGCGGCGCGCAAAGCGGCGGGGAGACGCTTTTTCCGCTTCCGGAGGCGCGCGCCCGTCGGGGCTGTCGACGTCAGCGGGTTCGACGGCATCGGCTGCCGCTGCGCCTGCAGCTCGGAGGCGCAGGCTGGTGGGCGCAACTATCGGCGTGGCGGTGGCGCTCATCGTGGCGCTCGCGCTGGCGTTCGGCACGTTCGGCGCAGGGCCGCACGGGCCGGAGGCGCCCTTTGCCGTCAAAGCCTATGCCGCCTCGACTGATTCCGTCATCGATGCCGATGCGGAGGGGCGCATCATCTTTCCCCTCGACCTGCAGACGGCATTCCAGGGCGCCGGCGAGGGAGAAGAGGGCATTTACACAGGCGCTGTCTTCACCGTCGAGGGCGAGGGGATGCAGCGCGTGCAGGCGACGCTCACGGGTGGCGAGATCTATCGCTACGAGTTCGACGAGTTCGTGGCCGCAGAGGAGCCAGACAAGATGGCCGAGCTCGTCAGCTGGAAGCCGACGAGGCGTGGCTACGGCAGCCACTATGGGGGCTATGACAACGTCACGTTCGCCTGGGCTGACGACGGCCTTGCCCATGACGACCCGGCCAAGACCGTGCAGGCGCGTCTCATCAAGCGGCTCGGCTCCACCATCGATGTGGAGGTAGCCGGAGGAGAGGCGCCCTGCTTGGGCTTGTGGTTTGTAGGCGGGGCCGAGAGGGAGACGGGACTCGCGCGCGAAAACCCCCAGAACTTCGCTGGTGAGAACCTGACCGTCACCGTGCAGTTCGAGGACGGCCGGTGCGAGACGCAGGTCATCGGTCTGCGCGCAGGCACGTTCGCTGTCGAGGACGTGCCCTATGACGCAGGCGCTGCGGGCGACGTCGTGCCCGTGGGCGACCCGGTGATCGTGCGTGCCGAGGAAGGCTCAAGTGGCAGCATCTACATCCTCTATGGTGTGGTGGAGTTTTCCTTCGAAGGCCCGCATCCCTATTCGCTCGAGCGCGCCAATGCGCGAGCGGATGCGCCTGTGGAGGCGCTGGACTTGGAAGACGTGCTGGATGCGCAGGAGACGACGAATGTGGTGGAGTTGTCTGCGCAAGACGCCGTCAACGGCGCTGGCGAGCGCGATTCCATAGAGGTGGTGCTTGTCGAGGATTCGGGCGAGCGGTATGGGCAGGGCATGGTCTTGGTGAAGAACGTGGAGGCGCGCGTCGCCAACCGGTTGCCCGAAGGATATGACCTCGCCGTCGACACGGCCGTTTCTGGCATGTTCGGCGACTTGGAATACTACAACGCCTGTCGCCGGATCACCCACGGCTATGAGGTGGCCGCCGACGGTACGCTGAGCGAGGGCTTCAGCTATCTCGTCGTCGATATGGATATGCGCAGTGGAGCGATGGTGGACGCGAGCGGCGGTACCTATGCCGACGAGTTGGGGCGCCCTGCTGCTCTTGACGTGGGCCGCGGCATAGCCATGGTGTCGACCATGGGCGCCTTTGCGTGCAAGAGCGAGCGATTCGGGGACGGTCCGGGCAGCTGGAGCCATGTGGTGATACCGGCCAACGAAGAGTATGCGCACATCGAGCTCGTGTTCATCGTGAGCGACGAGCTGCTGGCATCAGGCGAGCTGGCGCTGCAGCTGCAGCATCTGGATGACGATGCCGATGGCCTCACGGCCACGAAGCCGGGCTATCTGATGCTGTGAGCGGGTGTGTCGGTAGGGGTGCGCCGGCTGCGGGAGAGGCTCGCGTGAGGCGCTGCCTGCCGCACGGCGCCCCTACCAGGGAAACGCCAGGTACCCGAGGGCGGAGAAGACGGCGGCTGCAATGCCGCCAGCGATGACGTCGCGCGGGTAGTGCACGCCGAGGGCGACGCGCGCGCAGGCCATGACGATCGCCCCTGCCGTCAGCGCGCAGCCAATCGCCGGGCCTATGGCGGGCGCAGACGCGGGCTGCCACGTCATCCAGGCGAAGGCGATCATGAACATGCAGAAGGTGTGCCGGCTAGGAAACGACCTGCCGTGCGTTGACTTGGGCACGAGCGCGGGAGGGCCGCCGTTTTCATACGGGCGCGGCGCGTCGTAGAGGTACCGAAAGGCGCTCAGCACCACGAAGGCTGCCCCCGGCACGACGATGCAGCGCGCGAGCAGCTGCGGCGAGAACGCCCATACCAGGGCGAGCAGCAGCGGATAGGCGATGTACCCGATGGCTGTGAGAGCCTTGTTCGCGGCAGCCACGCGCGTGGCGAGCTGCGGTGAGGCGGCGGTGCGTTCGTAGAGGGCGTTCATGAGGCGAGGTGAGCGGGCGGAGAACCGCGGTTGGGACCGAAGGGGCGATGCATGCATGAAAGCGCCCGAGGCGCCTCAGGCGTGCATCCCCTTCGGCCTCGTGGCCGCGTTTAGCCCAAGAGCTTGACGATGCGCTCGACGGCCTCTTTCGTGGCCTCGGCGTCCCCGAATGCGGTGAGGCGGATGTAGCCTTCGCCTGCCGGGCCAAAGCCGGCGCCAGGCGTCGTCACGACGTTGGCCTTCTCCAAAAGCATGTCGAAGAAGTCCCACGACGCTATGCCTTCGGGCGTCTTGCACCAGACATACGGGCTGTTCACGGCACCATATACGGTGAGTCCGGCAGCCTCCAGGCCCTCTTTGATGACGCGGGCGTTCTCGCGGTAGTAGTCCAGCGTCTCGGCGATCTGGCGTGCGCCTTCGGGCGTGTAGATGGCAGCGGCACCCTTCTGGATGATGTAGCTCGCGCCGTTGAACTTCGTCGACTGACGGCGCATCCACAAATCGTTCAGGCTCTGCCCGTCGCGCACCAAATCGCGCGGGATGACCGTGTAGCCGCAGCGCATGCCAGTGAACCCGGCTGTCTTCGAGAACGAGCGGAACTCGATGGCGCACGTCTTGGCGCCCTCGACCTCGTAGATGGAGTGCGGCACGTCGGGCTCGGTGATGAAGCGCTCGTAGGCCGCGTCGAACATGATGAGGGCATCGTTCTCGTTGGCGTAGTCCACCCAACGCTTGAGCTCGTCTTTCGTGAGGCACGTGCCGGTGGGGTTGTTGGGGGAGCACAGGTAGATGACATCCACGCGCCCCTCAGGGATGGCGGGGCAGAAGCCGTTCTCGGCCGTGGTGGGCATGTAGTGGATGTTCGTCCACTCCTCGGCGTCCACGTCCCACTCGCCTGCGCGGCCCTCGATGGCGTTGCTGTCGACGTAGACGGGGTAGACCGGGTCGCACACGGCCACCTTGTTGTCGCGTGCGAGGATGTCGCCGATGTTGCCGCAGTCGCTCTTGGCGCCGTCGGACACGAATATCTCGTCGGGCGCGATGTCAACGCCGCGGGCGCGGAAGTCATGCTCGACGATGGCCTCGCGCAGGAAGTCATAGCCCTCGTAGGGGCCGTATCCCATGAACGTCTCGGCGGATGCCTGCTCGTCCACGGCCTCGTGCATGGCGGCCACCACCGCAGGCACGAGCGGGCGCGTCACGTCCCCGATGCCCAGCTTGATGACGCGCGCGTTGGGGTTGGCCTCCTGATAGGCGGCCGTGCGCCGCGCGATTTCGGCGAACAGATAGCTGCCAGGCAGCTTCTCGAAATTCTCGTTTATCTTAGCCATGGGTTATCCTCTCGTATATAGGGCCCGTCCGGGCGCCTTGGCGATTATAATGTATCGCCATGGAAAACATTGCCTTGCAAAGAGCACGAGACGAATACGCGGCGGTCGGGACGAGGTACGTGGGCGCGCTCGCGGACAAGGGACTTGCCTTCGCCCCGGCGCATCGCGACGACGTTGCCTGCGCGCAGGCGCGCGAGGAGCTGGCCGAGCGCGGAGCGCGCATCCGCAACGCGGGCGCGTCCATCGTCGTGGGACACCTGTCCCCGGCATGCGTGGCGTGCACCGGCAGCGACGGGTCCGAGACGTTCTCGACCACGTTCAAGTGTCACCGCGACTGCTACTTCTGCTTCAACAAGAACCAGCCCGACTACGAGCGCTTCTTCCGGGAGGGCTGCCCGTGGGAGGAGCGCATCGTGGCCTCGCAGGCCGAGAACGGGCGCCTGGCGGCCGTGGGGCTCACCGGCGGCGAGCCGCTGCTCGACATCGACGACTCGGTGCGTTTTCTCGAGCGTGCGCGTGAGCTGTTCCCCGATGCGCACAAGCGCATGTACACCTCAGGCGACCTCTTGACCGAGGATATGGCGACGCGGCTGCGTGCGGCCGGGCTGGACGAGATTCGCTTCAGCGTGAAGGATGACGACGCTCCCGAGCAGCAGGCGCGGGTGCTGGCGGCCATGCGGATCGCCAAGCAGCACATTCCCAGCGTCATGGTCGAGATGCCCATCGTGCCGGGCGCCGAAGAGGCCATGCAGCAGCTTCTGCGCGAGTTCGACGCCATCGGCATCGACGGCATCAACATGCTGGAGTTCTGCTTCCCGTTCTGCAACTGGCCCGAGTTCGAGAAGCGCGGGCTTGCCCTTAAGAACCCGCCCTTCGACGTCATGTACGACTACGGCTACTCGGGCGGTCTAGCGGTGGCGGGGTCCGAGCTGGCCATCCTGCGCCTCATGTTGTGGGCGCTTGACGAGGGGCTGTCGCTCGGCATGCACTACTGCTCGCTCGACAACAAGCATCGCTCGGAGGTGCGCATCAAAAACGAGCGCGCCCGCGAGGTGCTGCCGGGATTCACGTTCGACGAGGGGGACTTCTTCCTCAAGATGGGCAAGGTGTTCGGCTGCGACGTCGACG
>CAJUFC010000014.1 GCA_910585565.1 uncultured Eggerthellaceae bacterium
GCCTGCCACTTCGTCTCGGGCCAGTACCAGCCCTTGAAGGCGTAGCCCGGGCGCGTGGCCTCGGGGAAGTCGGCGTAGGCGACGCCCGCGGGCGCCTCTCCTCCGTCCTCGTCGTAGGCCGGGTCGCGCGGCACCATCACCTGCCCCGGCGCCGCCACCGCGCCGCCGAACAGCTCGGCTGCGGCCTCGTCGTCGCCGTTGTTGGCATCGAGGCGCACGACGTAGCCCTTCTTCCAGAGGCAGTAGAGGACCGTATCGGCGGTCATCTCCAGCTCGTCGAGCGCAAGCAGCGGGTTGTCGTCGCGGTCGGTGTAGACGGACGGGTCCTTCGCATACCAGCCTTCCAGCCAGTAGCCGTCGCGGTCTGCGCCGGCCGGCTCGTCGGGTGCCTCGCCATGGGGCACCTTCTGCGCGCCGCCCAGCGTCTCGCGCTCGTCCGTAATGTTGTCGTAGTCGTCGCAGTAGATGCCGACGAAGTGCACGTCGTGGTAAGGCAGCGTCGCCACGGCGATGCCGATATCGATGGAGCCGCCTGTCTCCGTCTCGGTGCGGTTGGCCTCTTCCTCGTGGAAGCCCACCGCGATGCCCAGATCGATGCTGCCCGAGGCGCCGGCCTCGGGAGACTGCACCTTCTTGGCCACGGCAATGCCCAAATTAACCGAGCCGCTCTCCGCCGCGTATGCCTGCCCCGCCAGCCCCAGCACGCTCGCCGCCAGCGCCAGCGTTGCCGCTAGCGCCACCAGCACCGCCCAGAGCAGCCGCGCAGAATGGTGCAGCCATCTCGGCCCCGCAGGGCCTCGTTCCAAAAGTCCCATACAGATCACGCCCTCTTAGGCGAAGGTGTAGTTCATCGTGACAAAATCGGCTACATAAGAGCCTGGCCCCTTGGAGGTCAGGAGGCTCGAGGAATCCACAGCCCCATCTCCCAAACTCACTTCGAGCTCAATGCCATAGGTGCCGTCATCGAGCTGCTTCAGCGGAACATCGGTGAAGTAGTTATCACCCGCGATATACCCATCCCCACCGTAAACAGTGACCCATACCGCGTAATCAGGAAACAGGTTATTTGGATCGTTCTTGACGAAACCAAGCCTCGTCAAAGTGCGCGGCTCGTTTGCGAGCGAGACAGCGATTCTGCTCGTCTGCGAAGCCGAACTCGTAGCGTCCAGCGGGCTGTTCGAGAAGAAGTAGTCCGCGTCCGAGGTTTCCCGCTCCCAGTTGGCAGTCAGGGTTCGATTAGCCGGATAGGCAAACAAGTCGCCAGTGGTAGCCATGAGTTGCGCATCGGTAGTAGGGCTGTCATTACCGTGCCACGTCCACCCCAGGAATTCATGGCCAGATCGCACAGGCTCAGGGATAGCTGGACAGTGCCCGGCGTAGTACGACGTCGGGAACACGCCAGCGTTGGTGCAGCCCTCCAACCCCTCATACTTGATAGACCCGAACTGCGACTCGCGCGCATACGTGTCCGCCAACTTGTCGGCAGTAACCGCACCATTTGCCAGGTCGGCCGTCGCGATCGTACCGTCGGCGATCTTGGCACTCGTGACTGAGTTCGCCCCAAGCTTCGCCGTGGTTACGGCCGAATCCGCCAGCCTCGAAGTGCCAAACGTTCCGCTCGATATGTCGCCCGCAGCATGGGTGTGGGATATTGCGGCGTAGGTGTTATTGTGGTTGTGATCGCTCCTGGCATACGCTGAAAGCCGCGTGTTCAGCGTCAACCCATCAACGTAGTCTTGAGCCAGAACCCAGTTCGTCCGTGCATAGGTTGTATCGCCTCTAACGTCATCGAAATAGAGAGTTATCCTAAAGTCGGTGCCTCGCGGATAGAACGAGTAAGGGCCATCATATGAAGACCTTGAGGTCGAAGGAGAAACAAGGATTTGATAGGGACGATCGCCTGGAGTGCCTGGATTAATGTTAAAGCGTAGCCACCCTGCATACTTCCCACTCACAGCAATTGGGGCCTGAAGGTCGTAACCACTATCAGCGCCTTCAATGACAGAATCAAAGCCCAAGGTAGTGTTTCCGGACCCCGATTGAGTCAGATAAGTAATCCCATAGCGAACACCATTGGACCCAGTAGAGATGTGTGAGAAGGAAACGTTGGCGTTAGTTGGTGAGTACACACTGAAGTCACGGAACCCTAATTCTGGGGCGTTTGAGAAGAAAGATATAGTGTACAAGTAGCTAGAATCGTCAGTAGTGACATATGGCTCAATGCCATCTCGCAAGTGTCCATCAGCAATATCGCTGACATCCTGGGACGAGGTCGATTGATTTGTCTCGCCTTCCTCGGACGGCGTCGGCGGCGTCAAGGCTTCTGCAGCGACTGACTCGGGCAGCCCCCTCACCGTGGAGGGAAGCTTCGGCTCGGCCAGGTTGGGGCAGTCCTTGAAGGCGTCTTGGCCGATGGCGGTGACGCCCTCGGGGATGGTGATGCTTTGCAGGAAGGCGGCGCCCTCGAAGGCGCCTGCGGCTATCTCGGTGACGGGGTAGGTGACGCCGTCGATAGAGATGGCGGCGGGGATGTCGAGGTGCGCGGGAGTGGCGGTCTTGTCGCCCTGCCACGTCACGCTTGCCGTCATGTCGGACTTGACGGTGAAGGCGAGGCCGCTCTCGGCCTGCTCGACGATGCCCTGGGCGTTCGGCTTCTTTATGTCCATGGCGTTCTCATGGGCGCCGGGGTAGGAGACGAGCTGCATCTCGGTGCGCTCGATCGCGCCTTCCTCGGTCACGGCCACCGCCTCAGTGAGGGAGCCGTAGGGCTTGCCCATGACGATGTCGTCGGTGCGCCAGCC
>CAJUFC010000015.1 GCA_910585565.1 uncultured Eggerthellaceae bacterium
AGCGACCAGGGCGACGCTGCAGGCGGCAGCGAGAGCCTTGCCGAAGAACCCTCCCTTTTCCTTTGTTTTGATCATAGATTCTCCAATCGAAAATGCTTGCAAATAAAAATCGTACGTTTTTCTCGCAGGCCCTTAAACCGGCAACGTATAATTTCAAAAACAGCAGACTGCGACCACTAATCTGGAATGAATCTAGGCATCGAGAGCGAACATACCGAATTCAAACGGTCCACCTCCGAGCTGAAGGAGGGCATGGTCTCGATTGCCTCCATTCTCAACAAGCACGGGTCGGGAGAGCTGTACTTCGGCGTGACGCCGCGCGGCGATGTCTGCGGTCAAGAGGTCTCAGAAACGACGCTGCGTCAGATCAGCCAGGCGATCGGCATGTCCATAGAGCCAAAAATCGTGCCAGAGATAACCGTTCTCGACGACAATGGCAAGCAGTTCGTCAGGGTCTCGTTCGCTGGCGCTGATGCCCCCTATTCGTGCAAGGGAGCCTATCGCATCAGATCGGCCGACGAAGACATCATCATGACCTCGGCGCAGATCGAGGCGATGGTGGCCCAAAAGATTGCAGCGAGAAACCCATGGGACTCGCAAGCTTCGCGGCGAACCCTTGCCAGCATCGACGAAGACACTCTGCGTAGATATGTTGAGCGGGGACGCTCGAAGGGACGCATTCCTTTCGCGTTCACCAATGTCGAAGATGCGCTGAGCCGACTTGACCTTCTCTCTGGCGACTCGCCCGTCAACGCTGCCGATGTGCTCTTCTGCAAATCAAGCGACATCAGGCTGAAGATGGGCATCCTGGAAACCCATGCGCGCACCCACATCCTCGATTTGCACCAAGAGAGCGGAACCGTCTTCGAGCTCGTCGACAAGGGCGTCGCCTACGTCCTCAACAACACGAGACGCGCCTTCGTCATGGATGGCCTCGGTCCCCGAGAAGAGATTCCCGAAATTCCGACGCTTGCGGTCAGAGAAGCGCTCATGAACGCCTTCGCGCATCAGGATTGGATGCTCAGGGGAAGTGTCCAGATCGACATATTTAACGACGCTGTCGAAATATTGAGCCCTGGATGGTTCGTCGCAGGGCAAGACCCCGTTGAGCACCTGACCGGCGAAAGCGTCTCTTCTCGCTCGCGCAATCCCCTCATCGCCAAGACCCTGCATCGCTCGGGCGACATCGAGTCGTACGGCACGGGCATACCGCGCATGAAAGCACTGTGCGACGAAGCCGGCATCAACATCGAGTATCAGCGGACGCCCGATGGCGCAAAGCTCATATTCCACCGCAATGACGCCTTCGCAAGCGAGCTGGCCAGGAGCGGCCAGCATCAGACGGAAGTGGCCGGAAACAAGTGGCCAAAAACGGGCGGCGGTGGCCAGGAGCGGTCTGGGGCGACTGAAATCAGGCAGGATCGGGCAGATTCGGGCAAGATTCCGGCGGATTCCGGCGAAATCGGGCAAGATTCCGGCGGATTCCGGCGAAATCGGGCGGATTCCGGCGAAATCGGGCAGATTCTTTCCCGATTGAATGCGAACGACAAGCTGATTTACGACTATATAGCAGTAAGAGACTCAGTTACGAGCAACTCCCTGTCGGACGATCTGGGAATACCGGTCCGCACAGTGCGCGATGCACTGAAGCGCCTTATCACCGCGCAGGTCGTCGCCTCTGTCGGGAAGGGCAAGAACACGAAATACAAGGTCGTCTGACCCGTTGGGCGCGAGCGGGAATCATCGGCGACCATGCGCCTGCCAGACCGCAAGCAGCGTGCCGGGGTCATCACCTTGACGACCCCGGCACTCAGCCTTATGCGTTGTCGGCGCGCAAGACCTCAACGACATTGTCCGCCTTGCAGCGGTGCATGCCATACGCAACCGAGACGAGCATGGCCGCCACCGTCATCCCCAGCGCCAAGGCCACATAGGTCCAGGGCAGCGCGAAGACAAGCCCCGTCATGGAGTTCGTGACGACGCAGTAGAGCAGCCACGACACGACCGTTGCAACGAGAAGGCCCGGCACAAAGCCACGCAGCCCGAAGCCAAGGCATTCGTCCACTATCATGCGCCGGAACTGCCGACCGGAAAGCCCTACCGAACGCATGACGGCGAACTCGCGCCTCCGCAGAATGAGGCTGTTCGTGACCGTGTTGAACACGTTGCCCATAGCGATGAGCGCCAAGATGACCGTAAACAGCAAGCAGAACACGTTGACTACCAGAGCCAACGTTCGATTTGACTCGAAGCGCTCGGCAAAGTCGTTCATCATGAGATATGACACATCATCAGCAACGTGCGCATGTAGGAACGTACCCGCCTCATCCACGAGCGCCTGTGCGACCTCGGCATGCGCATCGTTCGCAGCGTCGAAAAAGCCTTCGAAGCTCGGAGACATGATGCCGAAGCCCGTCGTAGACGCCAGAGACATCGGCATGATGAGTTTCAGGCCCCATGCGTTCCCCATGAGCGAGGGAGCCGCATCCGCCAGCGCAGCTATCTCCAACTGAGACGAAACAACCGTCACCTGATCAGAGCTGATATCGTCATCAGCAATGACCGTGTTGCCCTGCTCATCCGTATAGTAGGGCGTGATGTTGAACCGCGAGCCGCCGTCCTCGCCCGTGCCGTAATAGCCCGAAGTGAAGACCTCGATAGGTCGGCGCGCGCCGCCATCCGTCGTGACGATGCCTCCCTCGATTACCTCCACCATGCCCGTAGACCGAAACACCCGAAACAGCTGATACACATCGCCGTTGTTGCCATAGGCCTCAGCCACGCCAATGGCGCGCGGGTGAGCAGCGTCGTGATACTCGGCCGCATCAATCCCCTGCTCGGCAGCATAGGCATCAAAGGTGGCATCATCGAGAAAGACGAGCCCCGCCATCGCCCCACATCTGCCGTCAGCGCGCGGGCCTGCCTCGATCTCATGGTCGAGTATGGCCGTATCAGCCATCTCTTCAGGCAGCATGATGGGTGCGCTTCCGCGCAGTATCCAGCCGCGGGGCACCGCACCGGGGGTGTCGAGCAGCGAGTCGTATGTGGCACCAAACAGCTCGGCGTCCTTGGCGAAGCGCTCGTTGGCGGCAGCCACGACAGCCTCAGGATCAGAAGACGCGTCAACCGTAGCGACCAAGGCAGCGCTGATGGACACATCCGGCATATCCACAGTGCCGCCAGCAACATCGGACAGCTTTCCCAGAAACGTTGAGAGCGACCCAGCCGTCATGAGCAGCACGATGGCCAGCGCCAGCGACACCGAAGCTGCCGTACCACGCCCGGTGCCGCGCTTCTCGTTGATGTGCGCCAGCGTGCCACCGATGCCGAAGATGCGATCCACCATGCCGCGCGGCTTCCACAGCTTGCCCGGCATGACGGCCTTGGCGGCAGCCTTTACTCCTCGCTTGGAGACACGACCGCCACGCGTCCCACGCAGGGCCTCCACCACGCTGATGCGACTTGCGCGCCATGCCGGCACGAAAGCCGACACAAGCACCGTCACCAGCGTGAGGCTGGCCGAGAACGCCAGCGCCCAGGGCGCCACGCTCACGACGAAAGGCACGCCCTCTGCCCCCATCAGCATAGCGAGGGCAGGCCCAACGAAGATAAACGTAACGGCACATCCGCCAATGCCCACCAAAAGCCCTATCGGAATGCCGATAACGGCGACGATAAGGGCCTCGAGCACCACCGCGCGCCTCAGCTGGCGCCGCGACGCGCCCACCGAAGCCAACAGCCCGAACTGACTAATGCGCTCGGCGACCGAGATGGCGAACGCGTTGTAGATGAGCGACACGCAAGCCACCACGATGACGGCAGCCAGCACTGCCACGATGCCGAAGAACGTATCCCAGATAGCGCCGCCCGAGCGCACCCCCATGTAGCGCAGAAGGTCCTTGTGCAGCCGCACCTCGGCCTCAGGAAACGCCGCATTCATGCGCTCTTCCACAACGTCAGTGGAAGAAACATCGCTCATAGTCGTGAAGAGGCGCGCATAGCCGGCAGCCGCCGGGTCGTCTGATGTGAAGGCCGTTATGCCAACACCGCGACTGGCGACATAGGGTATTTGGGCGAAAAAGCCTACCACCGTGTAAGTGCGTTCCTCGGCCTCGACCAGCCGCTCGTTGAAGATGCCGCCATCCGCGTCAGCCTCCAAGTAGCCCATGGAAGAGTCAAGCAACGTGCCCTCGGAGATCTCGGTCATCGCATCGGTCGCCCATTCGCCCTCCTCAAGCATAGCCGCCGGCATATCGGGACTCTGGGACATCGAGCCTGCCTGGCCTGGTGCCAACATAGCCGCGCGTTGGCCTACGGGCAGCGTGAGGGTGTCGCCTACCTCAAGGCCACCAGACGTGCGCCACGTGTCAAAGAGCAAGATCTCGCCCGGCTTCTCAGGTAAGCGGCCCTCGCTCGGACGCAAGCCGCACAGTTTTTCCACTCCCCCTGTTATGTCGGCGATGGGCAGGTAGCGGCCATAGATGTCTTGCTGCCGTTCGGTAAGCTGGCCAAATCCTGCGTCCTGTATCAAGGCAGTCTCGCCAATGAGTCCTTCGGTCTGAGCGGACGCGGCCTGCGCCTCCAACGAATCGCGTCCGTCGTCAGAATATGCCATCGCCATCCAGCTGCCCGACACCTCCTCGGTGCCGCGATACAACAGCGACTGCAGGCTCGTGTAGCTCGTGAGTACGGCCGTGAGCAGTGCTGCGGCCAGCACGATGCCGCCGATGGTGACCAGCGTGCGCACCTTGTTGGCGCGCAGCGACTTCACCGTGAAGTTGGTTATAGCGCTCATCGGCGAATCCTCTCGTCGCGCACGATGCGCCCGTCCTCTACGGCAATGATGCGGTCAGCCGCCAGCGCGATCTCCTCGTCGTGGGTGATGACGATCATGGTCTGGCCGAAGTCGCGGTTGGAGCCGCGCAGCAGCTGCATGATCTCGGCTGAGTTGCGCGTGTCGAGGTTGCCGGTGGGCTCGTCAGCCAGCACGACGGCCGGCGCGTTCATGAGCGCGCGCCCGATGGCGACGCGCTGCTGCTGGCCGCCGGAAAGCTGGCTGGGCAGGTATCCCTCGCGGTCGTGCAGACCCAGCCGGTTGATGAGCCCCGACAGGCGCTCCTGGTTGACCGGACGCCCATCGAGCGCCACCGGCAACGTCATGTTCTCCACCACGTTCAGCACGGGCACGAGGTTATAGAACTGATACACCAGCCCCACCTCGCGCCGGCGGAACACGGCAAGCTCCTCATTGGAGCGCGCATACACGTCGATGCCGTTCACCAGCACCGAGCCAGACGTAGGGCGGTCAACGCCGCCGATGAGGTGCAGCAGCGTCGATTTGCCCGAGCCCGATGACCCCACGATGGCGACGAACTCGCCTTCCTCGACGGAGAACGACACGTCGTCCAGCGCGCGGGTCGTCGCCTCCCCTTCCCCATAGACCTTCGTCAGATGGCTGACTCTCAGAATCTCCATGTCAAGCCTTTCTTGCTCGCCTTTGCATCTAGGGGTAAGTATGTCTCGCGCGCCTCACGCAGGCGTGACTCCCGCATTACAGAACTGTAATGGAGCGCTGGGGCGCACGGTCATGCGGGTGCAGCCTCTACGTCAGACGCTGCACCTTCGTCAGACGATGATTTTGGGAAACGCAATCTCGAATCGCGCGCCAACGTCTGCGTTGTTGAAGGCGCGCAGGATACCACCTTGGGCCGACACGAGCGCCTGGGCCAAAGCGAGGCCAATGCCGAACCCGCCAAGCGTCGCTGTAGCCTCGCTGGCGGCAGCGGCGACGCTGGCGGCAGCGGCGACGCTGGCGGCAGCGGCGACGCTGGCCGCGTTGGGGGTAGGCGCATCGTCGGCGACCTCAGCAGCGGCGGCGGCCGCATCTGCACGAGCAGCGCTCCCACTCGGCCGCCCGCGATAGAACCGCTCGAATATATGCGGCAAATCCTCTGAGGCAATGCCCGGCCCGGTATCGCTCACGACGAACGTGGTAGCCAGCGTGTCTTCGCGCACCGTCACGGTCACCATGCCGCCAGCAGGCGTATGCTCCATGCAGTTCTTGATGATGTTCTCAAGCGCCTCGATGGTCCACGGGCCATCCCCCACAAACGTCGCGCTCTCGTCCATATGCAGCGTCGCTTCCACGCCGCGCAGCTCCATGGAGACCGCCAACGGCGCAAGGGCGCGACGCGCCACCTCAGCTGCCACGACCACCTTGCGCTCGACGTGGATGGCGCCGGCATCCACCTTGGCTATCTTGAGCAGCGTCGCGACGAGCCATGACACCTGCTCGAGCAGCCGCTCGGCTTCGCGCACGACCCTCCTGCGCTCGTGCGCATCCTCTGCGCGCTCCGCAATGGGCATCATGAGCAAGAGCGCCGTAAGCGGCGTGCGAATCTGATGCGAGACGTCCGCCAAGGCCTCGGCCAAGGCATTGCGTTCGCTCGAAAGCTGTTCGCTCGTGCGCGCAAGGCGGCTCACCATCTTTTCCAGCTCGTTGGTGAGAACAGCTATGTCGCCTTCGCGGCAGTTGGCGAAGTTGATGTGGCGCCCCTCGTGCAGCACCTCGTCGATGTCCGAAGCGAGCCGGATGATGGCGCGTCGGCGCGATAGAGACACGACGACGAAGACAATGAGCGCCACGGCTCCTGCCAGCGCCACCCACGCCTTCGCGTCCGACGGCGCACCAAATGCCACGATCCCCACCAACGCAGCCAGAAGAACGCTCTGCCAGAACAGAGACGAATATGACCCCATGGGCTACTCTTCCACCTTGTAGCCGAGACCGCGAACCGTCACGATGATGCGCGGAGCCGACGGGTCGGCCTCCACCTTTTCGCGCAGGCGCTTGATGTAGACGTTAAGAGCGTTGTCGGAGATGTACTCCCCCGCGCTGTCCCACACGGCATCCTTGAGGTTTTCGCGCGTGACCAGCTTGCCCTTGCGTTGGAAGAAGTAGAGCAGCAGCCGATACTCCAGCGCCGAGAGAAACACCTCTTGCCCATCCTTGGTGACGACGCCCGACGACGCGTCGATGCGCACGTCGTCTACCGTCAGCACGCTGTCAGCTGGGTTTGCCCGCCGCAGCGCGCCGCGGATGCGCGACATCAGCTCATGAGGGCGGAAGGGTTTGGCGATGTAGTCGACGGCCCCCATGTCGAGCCCGGCGACCGTGGAATACTCGTCGTCAGATGCCGTGAGGAAGATGACCGGCATGCTGGGCGCCGCAGCGCGGGCAGCGGCGCACACCGCAAACCCGCTGCCCTCGGCCAGCGTCACGTCCAGAAGCGCAATGTCGAAGACGTGGCTGTCGAGCTGGCTACAGGCGCCCCGCTGGGTGGCCTCGACCGTCACCTCGAACCCCTCGCCGGACAACAGCTCTGACAACGCCCGCACGATCGCGTGATCGTCTTCCACCAGCAGCACGCGCACGATATCTCCCTCCGTTTGCTCGCTCCATGATATCGCGCTTCGTTCATTTATCAAACGGGGCTGCGGGGACCGCATGCGTGCTGGGACGGCTCCAGCAGCGCGGCTGGAGCGTGACCGTTACGGGCGCGTGAGGCCCCGGCGGCACGCACTCCTCAGCAGCTCGGCCGGGGCGCAATCGTTACGAGCGCGTGCGAACGCGCAGCTTTCCCACCAAAAGCGAGACGCAGAAGATGGCCACCCCAAAGAG
>CAJUFC010000016.1 GCA_910585565.1 uncultured Eggerthellaceae bacterium
AATAAAATGTTGGCACTATCCCCTTATGACAATGCAGGAAGGACCCCTGGTGAACGAGCGCACATGCGACAGCGACGCGGGCACGCGTCCCCACGCCACACCGGAGAGCGAGCACACAACGGAAAGGCAGCGCGACGGCGCAGAGACGCTTGCCGCTGCCGAGCAGGCAGAGGTTGCCGACGAATACGGCGACGCGCGCGTGGTGCGCATGGGGACGGCCCCCATCCCGCGCCTCATCGTCGAGTTCGCGGTGCCCTCGGTGGTGGGCATGGTGGTGAATGGCTCCTACAACGTCATCGACTCCATCTTCCTCGGCAACGCCGTAGGCGAGATCGGCCTTTCGGCCGTCACCGTGGCCAACCCCATCATGATCGTGTTCATGGCGCTGGCAATGTTGGTCGGCAACGGCGGCAATGCGCTGGCTGCGCTGCGGCTGGGCGAAGGCAAGCGCGACGCTGCCGAGCGCGCCTTGGGCAACGTGATCACGCTCAGCGTGCTTCTCTGGGTCATGGTGGCCGTGATGGCGGCGTGTCCGCCGGTGCTCGAATGGCTGCTCACCATATCGAGTGCCACCGACGAGGTGCGCCCCTACGCCCGCACCTTTATACAGATACTCTGCTTTGGGTTCGTGCTGCAGAGCATCGGCATGGGCGTGAACAACTTCATCCGCACGGCAGGTGCCCCCAACCGGGCGCTCGGCACGATGGTGATCGGTCTTGTTGCCGCCACCATCTTCAACTACCTCTTCGTCATCGTGTTTGGCTGGGGCGTTGCTGGCAGCGCCTTTGCCACGCTGGCCGGCCAGGCGTGCTCCGCAGGCGCCGTTCTATGGTACTTCCTGTTCACGAAGAACGTGCCGCTGCGCATACACGCGCATTGCCTCGTGCCAGCACCGCGCGTGATGGGCACCGTGCTGGCGTTCGGGTTTCCCAGCTTCGCCGTCCAGGCCGGCATGGCCATCGTGAACTTCGTGCTCAACTTCCAGCTGGCGACGTATGGCGCGATGAGCGTCATCGGCGCTGATGACGCGCTCGCCTCCATCGGCGTCGTCAACCGCATCGGCATGTTCAGCGTCATGCCCCTCATCGGCATCGCCATCGCCATCCAGCCGCTTTTGGGCTACAACTATGGCGCGCGCAAGATCGAGCGCGTGCGCAAGACGCTCTGGCTGGGCGTGGCTGCCGCCACCGCCATCGGCCTCATCGAGTGGATAGCCATCATGGTGTTTCCCGAGGCCATCGTGGCGGCGTTCGGCATCAGCCATGGCGAGCTGGTGGCATTCACCGTGTTTGCGCTGCGCGTGCAGTTCATCATGCTGCCGCTCGTGGGATTCCAGATCGTAGGCGCGAACTACTTCCAAGCAACCGGACAGCCCGCCAAGTCGATCTTCCTGACGCTGACGCGCCAGATCCTGTTCCTGGTGCCGCTGCTGTTGGTGCTGCCGTTTGTGCTGCCCGACATAGCGCCTGCCTTCAACGGCCTCGACGCCCTGTACTTCGCCGCCCCCATCTCCGACTTCCTCGCCGTGTTCACCGTAACGCTGTTCGTCATCTGGGAGATGCGACGCCTGAGGCGCATGCAATCGGATGCCGCATCCGCCGGGCACAACACAAGCGCAACCACTGAAAGCACGCGTCCGCACTAGCCACGTCTGGCGGTGCACCCTCAGCCTCAACCCGGCTGGCCGGGCGGCACGGCGCGGTGTGCTACCATGGGGCGATTCACAACCATGCACCATGCAAGACCGTACGACCACAAGCAAAAGGAGCCCCACCGTGGCTACAGACTACGATATCAAGGACATCGCACTTGCCGACGAAGGCCTCGCCCGCATCAAGTGGGCTGACGCCGACATGCCCGTTCTCGCCCAGATCCGCGAGCGCTTTGCCGCAGAGCGTCCCTTGGCAGGCGTTCGCATCGGCGCATGCATGCACGTCACCACCGAAACGGCCAACCTCATGCGTGCCTTGACGGCAGCCGGTGCCGAGGTGGCCCTGTGCGCCTCGAACCCGCTTTCCACCCAAGACGACACGGCCGCCTCGCTCGTACGCGACTTCGGCGTCCAGGTGTACGCCATCGCCGGTGAGGACATGGCCTCCTATAAGCAGCATATCGATGCAGTCGTTGGCACGAACCCCCAAATCATCATGGACGACGGCGCTGATCTGGACACCGCGCTGCACACGCGCTTCCGCGACCAGCTGCCCCACATCATCGGCGGCACCGAAGAGACGACCACCGGCGTCGTGCGCCTGGCGGCCATGGCTGCTGACGGCACGCTGGAATACCCCGTCTTCAACATCAACGACGCAAAGACCAAGCACTTCTTCGATAACCACTACGGCACCGGGCAGTCGACGCTCGACGGCATCGTGCGCGCCACGAACCGCCTGCTCGCCGGCCGCACCATCGTGGTGTCTGGCTATGGGCACTGCGGCAGCGGGCTGGCGCTGCGCGCCCGCGGCATGGGCATGAACGTCATCGTCTGCGAGGTAGACCCGGTGGCCGCCCTCGAGGCGCACATGGAAGGCTATCGCGTGATGCCAGCCGTCGAAGCTGCGCGCGAGGCTGACGTCTGGGTCACCGTCACCGGCAACTGCAACGTCGTTGACGCAGACGCCTTCAAGAACATGAAGGACGGCGCCATCCTGTGCAACTCCGGGCACTTCGACTCCGAGATCAACATGGAGTGGCTGCGCAACAATGCCGTAGCCGCACGCGACCTGAAGCCGCTCGTGCGCGAGTACGAGCTCGCCGACGGTCGCACCATCATCGTGCTTGCCGAGGGCAGGCTCGTGAACCTCGCGTGCGCCGAGGGGCACCCGGCCTCGGTCATGGACATGAGCTTCGCCAACCAGGCACTTGCCGCAGAATACCTCTACCAGCATCGCGGCGAGCTGGAGAACAAGGTCTACGACGTGCCTGCCGAGATCGACGAGCTCGTCGCCGCCGTCAAGCTGGAAACGCTCGGCGTCAACATCGATGAGCTCACCGACGAGCAGATCGCCTACATGACGAGCTGGAACTTCTAACGCAACGGTGTCATATCTCGCATGACGGCCGCCACGCGCACCCGTCATGCGAGAATCGTACGAAACCAGTTCAGGAGATGACGACATGGGCGACTTTTTCAAGAACCTCAACGACAAGCTCGGCAACTTCATGGTTGGCCGCAACGGCCCCGACACCCTGTCGCGCTGGGCGCTGGGCGCCGCCATCGTCGTCATCCTCATCGGGACGTTCGTTCCCAGCCTGATACTGACGATGCTGAGCTATGCGCTTTTGTTCTACAGCATCTATCGCATGTTCTCGAAAAACGTCACCGCGCGCAGACAGAAAAACGAGAAGTTCCAGGCCTTCCTCGCGCGGTTCAAGGGCGGCCGCAACACCGGCGGCGGCACCAGCGGCAGCGCAAGCTCCACTGGCCGCTCAGCCAACGCATCCAGCACCGCGTCAAGCAGCGCACAAACCAAGAAGCCCCCTGCCCCCGACAAGGCAAAGGTGCGCTTCACCTGCGACAACTGCGGGCAGTCGCTTTCCGTTCCCAAAGGGCGCGGCAAGCTCAAGGTCACCTGTCCCTCCTGCCACCATCAGCAGACCATCGACTCGTGAGCGGCCCTGGCCACGCTCGCACCAGCCCACCGAAAGCGATGAGGTGATGCACGTCCATGTTCGGAGTCGCCGTTGCCCGGCTTGATGCCGTATCTGCCGAGGAGCGCGAGCGCTACCAGGCGCTCTACTGCGGACTCTGCCTCGCGCTCAAGCGTCGCTATGGACAAGCGAGCCGCACGGTCCTCTCCTACGACCTTGCGTTCCTCGTCATGCTGTACGACTCGCTGTGGGAGCCGAGCGAGGAGCGCGGACAAGCCCGCTGCGCCCTGCATCCCAGCAAGAAGATGCCATGGGCCTCATCGGAGTTCACCGACTACTGCGCCGATCTGTCCGTCGCGCTCGCCTATCACAAGTGCCTCGATGACGTGGCTGACGACAACTCCGTCGCCGGGCGCGTCGCGGCCGCTGCCCTCGCTCGCGCCTATGCAGCGTGCGCCGCACGCCTCCCCGAGCACACGCACGTCATCGCGTGCGCCATGGCCTCGATTCGCGCGATGGAGCGCGACGCCACAACGCCGCCAGATGCAACCTCGATCGCCTTTGGCCAGATGCTCGGCTTTTTGTTCGAGTGCGTGCCAGGCAGATTCCCCAGCTTCTGGTCAGACGCGCTGCATGACCTGGGCTACTGGCTCGGACGGCTCATCTGCCTCATGGATGCCGCCATCGATTACCGAAAAGACGCCAAAAGCGGCGCATACAACCCATTCGTGCGCCTCCAGCCCGATGGGGCCGACCCCGACGCGATGCGCATCGACCTCAGCAGCCTCGCCGGATGCGCCTGTCGCGCGTTCGAGCTTCTGCCCTGCGTCGAGGACGCCCATCTCATGCGCTCGGTTCTCTACTCGGGCGTATGGCAGAAGTTCAATGCAGAGTACGAGCCGAAGAAAACCGCTGAGGCAACGCCCAGGTCAGGTAGAATGGCACCATGACTGAAAATCCCTATGACATACTCGGCGTCTCGCAAGACGCCTCGATGGACGAGGTGAAGAAGGCCTATCGCAAGAAGGCCCGCGAGAACCACCCCGACCTCAATCCCAACGACCCTGCGGCCGAAGAGCGCATGAACAAGGTCAACGAGGCCTACGAGCGCATCACGAATCCCGAGAAGTTCGCGGCATCCGACGCGCGCAAGCGCGGATACGGCGCCCCATACACCCAGGGTTACAACGGCTATGGCACGCCGACGGGCAACGCGGGAGCCGCCGACCAGACGGAAGGGTCGACCGGCGGCGGCTATGCCACCGGCGAGAATCCCTACACCTGGACGACCATCAACTTCGACGACCTGTTCGGCGGCGGCTGGGGCACATCGAGCGGGCCCATCCACCCCGAGGCCAACGCAGCCGATTCCCCCGAGGTGCGCCAGGCCATATTCAACATCAACGCATCCAACTGGCGCGAGGCGCTCGAAATCCTACAAGACATCCCCTCAACGGGCAGAAACGCACGCTGGCACTACCTGTTCGCCTTGGCGAACAACGGCATTGGCAACACGGTCGCCGCCAACGACAACATTCGCCGCGCACGCCAGCTCGACCCCAACAACCCTGACTATCTGCGCGCTCAGCAGCAATTCGTCCAGCGCGCACGTCAATACGAGCAAGCCGGCCAAGGCCAAGGCTTCACGAGCTTTGGATTCGACCCCACATGGCTGTGCTGCTGCATCTGCCTAGGGCCGAGTTGCTTTAGCTATGCTAACAGGCTGTGCCTGTACGGCGGCTTTGGAATCTAGGCTTGGGCGCCGCCGACCTCGACCTCAATCTCACACCAACCCCGACCCCGATCTCAGCCCCAACCTCAACCTCACACCAACCCGAAAGGACGAACATGACAGCAATCGGCATCGACCTGGGAACGACGAACAGCTGCGTCGCCTGCGTCGAAGGCGGCACGCCCGAAGTCATCGTCAACGCAGAGGGCGAGCGCACCACGCCATCGGTCGTTGCGTTCACGCGCGATGGCGAGCGCCTCGTCGGCGTCGTCGCCCAGCGCCAAAAGGCAACGAACCCCGGGCGCACCATCGCATCGGTCAAGCGGCGCATGGGCACGAACTGGCGCATCGGCATCGATGGAAAGGAGTTCTCTGCACAAGAGATTTCCGCCATGGTGCTCAGGAAGCTGCGCACCGATGCCGAGAAATACCTGGGGTGCGAGGTGCAAGACGCCGTCATCACCGTGCCTGCTTACTTCAACAACATGCAACGCAACGCCACCAAAGACGCTGGCACCATCGCCGGCCTCAACGTGCTGCGCATCATCAACGAGCCGACCGCAGCAGCGCTCGCGTTCGGGCTCGACCATGGCGACCCGCAGGTGGTCATGGTGTACGACCTCGGCGGCGGCACGTTCGACGTCTCCATCATCGAGATTGGCGACGACGTCATCGAGGTGCTCTCGACCGCCGGCAACAACCGCCTCGGCGGCGATGACTTCGACGAGCGGCTGGCACGCCACCTTGCCGAGGCGTTTCGCGCCCAGACCGGCGTCGACGTCACGGCAGACCAGATGGCTTGGCAGCGCGTGCAAGAGGCTGCCGAACAAGCCAAGCGCGAGCTGTCTTCCATGGACTCGACCGTGGTCAACCTGCCATTCCTCTCGCAAGGGGCAAGCGGCCCGCTTCACCTGGAAGAGACCGTCACGCGCGCGCAGTTCGACGCGATGACGAAAGACCTCGTGGAGGCGACCACCGAGCCCGTGCGCCAGGCGCTCAACGATGCCGGCATCGCCGCAAGCGAGCTGGGGCGCGTGATTCTCGTGGGCGGCTCGACCCGCATCCCGGCCGTGCAGGCCCACGTCGAGGCCTTGACGGGCAAGCGCCCCGAAAGCAGCGTCAACCCGGATGAATGCGTCGCGCAAGGCGCCGCCATCCAAGCAGCCACGCTCGCCGGCGCTCGTGCCCAGGATGGCGAGCGCGGAGGGGAGCTCGTGCTCAGGGGCGGCGGCCTTCTGCTGCTCGACGTCGTGCCCATGTCGTTTTCCATCGAAACTGTCGGCGGCGTGGCAACGCGCGTCATCGAGCGCAACACGACGCTGCCGGTCCACTACGAGCAGGT
>CAJUFC010000017.1 GCA_910585565.1 uncultured Eggerthellaceae bacterium
GCCATCACGTTCACCAACAAGGCGGCCGCCGAGATGCGCGAGCGCCTGTCGGCGCTCATCGGCAGCGCCTCGCGCGGCATGTGGGTGTCGACGTTCCACAGCATGTGCGTGCGCGTGCTCAAGGCGAACGCCGATGCGCTGGGCTTCACCAAGAGCTTCACGATCTATGATACCGACGACCAAAAGCGCCTCGTCAAGGGCATCATGGCCGAGCTGGACGTGAACCCCAAGGTATTCCCGGTCAACACGGTCTTGGGACGCATATCGCAGGCCAAAAACGAGCTCGTCGTGCCGTCGGTGTTCGAGCAGCGCGTGTCGGACCCGGTCGGCAAGGTGGCCGCGCGCATCTATACGCGCTATCAGGAGCGTCTGAAAGCCGCCAACGCCATGGACTTCGACGACCTGTTGCTGTATGCATACCTCTTGTTCAAGCACCACCCTGACGTGCTGGCTGCCTACCAGCAACGTTTTCGCTACATCATGGTGGACGAGTATCAAGACACCAACCATGCGCAGTACGCCATCACCAAGATGCTGGCTGATGCGCATGAGAACATCATGGTCGTAGGCGACGACGACCAGTCGATCTACTCGTGGCGCGGAGCGGACATCCGCAACATCCTCGAGTTCGAGGAGGACTACCCCGCGGCGCGCGTCGTCAAGCTCGAGCAGAACTATCGCAGCTGCGGCAATATCTTGGACGCGGCCAACGCCGTCATCGCGAACAATCGGAAGCGCAAGGCCAAGCGGCTGTTCACCGATGCGGGCGCCGGGGACAAGATCGGCGTCTTCGTCGCCACCGACGAGCGCGACGAGGGACGCTGGGTGGCCTCTGAGATGGACAAGCTCAAAGGGGGCGGCGCCAGCTATCAGCAGATGGCGGTCTTTTATCGCACGAACGCGCAGTCGCGCATCGTGGAGGACATGCTGCTGCGTGCTGGCGTGCCCTATCGCATCGTGGGCGGCACCAAGTTCTTCGACCGCAAGGAGATTCGCGACGTCATGGCGTATCTGTCCTTGGTGGTCAACCCTGCCGACAACGTGTCGTTCGAGCGCGTCATCAACGTGCCGGCGCGCGGCATCGGCAAGAAGAGCATCGAGCTCATCCAGCAGACGGCTGACGCCTACGGCATGCCCATGCTGGAGGCCGCCGAGATGATGATCGCTGATGAGACCATGCGCCCGTCAGCCCGCAAGGCAATGGGCGACTTCGTCGAGATGATCAAGACGGCTGGCAGCTACGAAGGCGAGCTGCGCAAGGTCGTCGAGCGCATCGTCGACAACTCCGGCATGATCGAGGCATACGAGGCCGAGGGCACCGACGAGGCCCAAAGCCGCATCGAGAACATCCGCGAGCTCATGGGCGTCGTGACCGAGTTCACCGAGACCCACGAGGATGATGACGCCCTCTACGAGGCTCCGACGGCGCCGAGCGCCACACCTGGGGGTGCGGGGGCCGCAGGCGGCAGCGACGCGGCCAGGGCTGCGAGCGATGGCGATGCCAGGGCGGCTGCCGCAGGCGACGGGGCCGCGAGCGCGCCCGCGCGCGTCCTGCGCGGCAACTCGCTCGACGACTTCATCGAGTGGGTGCGCCTGAGGACCGATCTTGACGCCGTGTCTGAGTCGGGCTCGGCCGTGACGCTCATGACCGTGCATTCGGCCAAGGGCCTCGAGTTCGACTACGTGTTCGTGACTGGCATGGAAGAGACCATCTTCCCGCACATGAACAGCACGTCTGAGTCAGAAGGGGTGGAAGAGGAGCGCAGGCTGGCCTACGTGGCCATCACGCGCGCCCGCAAGCGGCTGTTCCTCACGTGCGCGCAGACGCGCCAGCTCTTCGGGCAGACCAACTCCAACCCGACTTCGCGCTTCATCTCTGAGATACCCAGCGAGCTGCGCGAGACGAAGGGGCTTGGGTCTGCCGGCTTTAGCGGCACGGGCTGGGAGAAGCGCGGCAGCAGGCGCGGCATCGCCGGTGCCGGCCGCGAGGCAGGCGAGGGGCGCGTCTTTGGCCTGTCGAGCGCCAGCGGCGGCTCACGTCAGCGCACGCGCGCGGCGCGCTCGGCGGACAGCGGCAAGCGAGCCGGTGCCTACACGACGTTCAAGGCCGGAGACACCGTCGATCACAAGACGTTCGGGCGCGGATGCGTGCTCAAGGTCGACGGCGACACGATACACGTCAGGTTCTCTGAGAGCGGCCAGGTTAAGAAGCTTCTGAAGGATTACGCCCCGATCGTCAAGATCGGGTAGCGAAAGGGGGACGAACCATGCCGACAAACGTGCTGGTCGTGGGGCATCGCAATCCCGACAACGACTCGATCTGCTCGGCCGTTGGCTATGCCTATCTGAAAAACGAGCTCGAGAAGAAGGAGCGAACGGGGTTGACCTACGTGCCGGCACGGCTGGGTCCCCTGCCTCCCGAGAGCGCCTGGGTTCTCGAGCGCAGCGGCATCAAGCCCCCCGAGATCGTCAAGCACGTCCATCCGCGCGTCGGCGACGCCATGACGGCTGACCCCATCTCCATCCCGCCGTCTGCCTCTCTGATGGAGGCGGGGCGGCTGTTGCGCAAGCACAACATACGCTGCCTCGTGGTGAAGGATGACGCGGGCAAGTTTCTCGGGCTCATCTCCACGCGTGCGATCGCCGAGCGCTACATCTCGGCTACCGACAAGCTGGACGAGGATGACCCCACCTCCCCGATGGCGGTGGCCTCTTCGCTCATCGAGTCGCTCAACCAGAAGGTGGGCGAGCTCATGGCGACCGACATCCTCATCCTCGACGCCGACGGCCTTTTGAAGGAGGCGCGGGTCGACCTGGTGAAAAGCCCCCTGCGCGAAGGCGTCGTGCTCGATGAGGCGGGATGCGCCATCGGCATCCTCACGCGCTCGGATGTGGCGGCCAGCTCCAAGCGCAAGGTGGTGCTGGTCGACCATAACGAGATGCGCCAGGCAGCGCTTGGCATCGAGGAGGCCGACGTCATCGAGATCGTCGACCACCATCGCATCGCTGATGTCTCCACGTCCAACCCGATTCGCTTCCTCAACATCCCATGGGGCTCCACCGCGACGATCGTCACGTCTGAGTTCCGCCGCTACGGCATCGACATCCCCGAGGACATTGCGACGGTGCTCCTGTCGGCCATCATGACCGACACCATCGTGCTCAAGTCGCCGACAACGACGCCGACCGACCACGACCAGGCCGCCTATCTGGCGAACATCCTCGGGGTGGACGCCACCGAGTTCGCGCTTGAGGTGTTCAAGGCCAAAGGCGGCGACAAGGACGTCTCCATCGAGAATTTGGTGGAGGCAGACTCGAAGGAGTTCCAGGTGGGCGACGACGTCGTCTTGATCGCCCAGCACGAGACGGTGGACCTCGCGGCGGTCATGGCGCGCGAGGGCGAGATTCGCGAGCACATGCGCGGCCTGCGCGAGGTGCGCGGCTACGACTTCGTTTTGCTGCTGGTGACCGACATTCTGGCCGAAGGCAGCCAGTTCCTCCTCGAGGGCAACCCGCGCACCGTGAACCAGGCGTTCGGCATCGTGTGCGAGACAGACGGCGGCAACTGGATGCCGGGCATCCTTTCTCGAAAAAAGCAGGTCGCCGCAAGGATATTGAGCTAGAATAGCTAGCCGTATCACATCCGTTATCAAGAGTCGGGGAAGAGGGTTGGCTCGTTGATCCCGACACCAACCGGCGCCGAGGCGCAAGGTGGTCCGGCCAGCATCGATGAAGGAGGAATCATGGCTGATAACGCACGCACGTATCTGTTCACCTCGGAGTCTGTCACCGAGGGGCATCCCGACAAGATGTGCGACCAGATTTCTGATGCCATCCTAGACGCGATTTTCGAGAGGGAGGCGTCGCTGGCGGAGGCGAACTATGTGTCGCCGAGCGGCTGTCCTGCCGACGTCAACGAGGTTCGCTGTGCCTGCGAGACCCTGGTCACGACGGGCACCGTCATGGTCACGGGCGAGATACGCACGCAGGCCTATGTCGATGTGCCGGCCATCGTGCGCGACGTCGTGTCCGACATCGGCTACAACCGGGCGAAGTTCGGCTTTGACTCCAGCACGTGCGGCGTCATGAACTCCATTCACGAGCAATCGCCCGACATCGCGCAGGGCGTTGACGAGTCGTGGGAGGTGCAGCGCGGCGAGGCTGACGCGACCGACTCCTACGAGCTGGTGGGAGCGGGAGACCAGGGCATGGTGTTTGGCTATGCCGTCAACGAGACCCCGACGCTCATGCCCATGCCGATCTACCTCGCGCATCGCCTGTCCGAGAGACTGACCGCGGTGCGCAAGAACGGCACGCTCGACTTTCTGCGGCCTGACGGCAAGACGCAGGTGAGCGTGCGCTACGAGAACGACAAGCCCGTCGCTGTCGAGAAGGTCGTCGTGTCTACCCAGCACTCGGAGGACGTCGACATCGACACGCTGCGCGAGGCCATCGTGGCAAACGTCATCCGACCCGTGTTCGAGGAAGAGGGCATCTCGCTCGACGAGCACGCCGTCATCTATGTCAATCCGACGGGGCGCTTCGTCATCGGCGGCCCCATGGGAGATTCGGGCCTCACCGGGCGCAAGATCATCGTCGACACCTATGGCGGCATGGGACGCCATGGCGGCGGCGCCTTCTCGGGGAAGGACCCGACGAAGGTCGATCGCTCGGCTGCCTATGCCGCGCGCTGGGTGGCAAAGAACGTCGTCGCGGCCGGGCTGGCCGAGCGCTGCGAGGTGCAGATTGCCTATGCCATCGGGGTGTCGCGCCCGGTTTCGATCATGGTCGACACGTTCGGCACTGCCCACGTTCCCGTTGCCGACATCGAGCATGCCGTGGACGCGGTGTTCGACCTTCGGCCTGGCGCCATCATCGACCAGCTAGACCTGAGGCGCCCCATCTATCGCAAGACTGCGGCGTACGGGCATTTCGGGCGCGAGCTGCCCGAGTTCACCTGGGAAAAGACCGACAAGGCAGAAGAGCTGCGAGCGGCGTGCGGGCTGTAGGGCTTCAGCGCGCGACGCGGGCGCTGTGCGCGTCGGGCGGCGGCGCGCTGTATGCGTGTGCGTCAGGTGAGGCGCGCATCGGCGTGCGCCGATGCGACGTGGTAGATGTGGCCGACGGCCCAGCTGTCTTGACAGGCGCTAAGGCTCGCCCGTGAGACTGGCTGACATCGTCATCGACATTCCTACGAAGTCGCTCGACGGCACGTACACGTATGTGCTGCCTGCGGATGTGCCGGGACATGAGCCGCACGTAGGCTCGGCGGTGGTCGTGCCGTTCGGCCCGAGACGCGTCATCGGGTTCATCGTCGGCGTGCGCGAGGCTGATGCGACGGATGCTGACAAGAAGCTCAAGGGCGTCATCGAGGTGGTATCGAAGTCGTTCTTCGACGAGCTGGGCGCCGAGTGTGCCCGATTTCTCGCCGAGCGCTATGTGGCGCCGCTGTCGGTGTGCGTGCGCTTGTTCACTCCCCCTGGGGCCGTTCCCAAGGTCGTACAGGGCGCACTCGGCGCATGGCGGATAGAAAGCCCCTCTGTCGGCGAGGTCGACGACCGTTGGGTGACGCTGGGGGACATCCCCTTCCAACCGAAGTCGAACGCGGTCAAGCAGATCGCTGTCATGGATACCCTGCGCCGCGGCGACATCAAGATATCCGAGCTCAATTCGACGTACGGCAATGTCTCGGCTGCGGTAGCTGCGCTGGAGAAGAAGGGCGCGCTTCGCGTCGAGCGGAGGCGTCGCGTGCGCACCGGCATGCCGGCCGCGATGCCAGCGAGCGAGTCGGTGTATCGGGTGGACGAGCTGCCCTTAGATCTTACCTGCGGGCAAGAGCAGGCCCTCTCTGCTATACACGCCGCCTACGACGCGGCGTGCGGCGAGGTGGTGCTCGTGGATGGGGTGACGGGCTCGGGCAAGACGGAGGTGTACCTGCAGGCGATCGCGCGCGCCCTTGCCGAGGGCAAGTCGGCCATCGTGCTCGTGCCCGAGATATCGCTCACTCCCCAGACCGTCGCGCGGTTTCGCGGGAGGTTCGGCGATGCGATCGCGGTGCTGCATTCGCGCATGAGCGCAGGCGAGCGCTACGACCAGTGGGACCTCATCCGCGCGGGGGAGGCCAGAGTCGTCATCGGCGCCCGGAGCGCTCTGTTTGCGCCGCTGCAGAACCTAGGGCTCATCATTATCGACGAGGAGCACGAGACGAGCTACAAGCAGGAGAGCGCCCCGCGCTACGTCGCGCGCGATGTTGCCGAGTGGATGATGCGTCGACGCGGAGGTGCGCTCGTCTTGGGGTCGGCCACGCCTTCGATCGAGGCGCTGTACCAAGCGCATACGCGCCCGAGCTGGCACGTCGTCTCGATGCCCGAGCGCGCGAATGGGCGCCCGCTGCCGCAGGTAGAGGTCATCGACATGGCTGACGAGTTCCGCTCGGGAGCGCGCGAGATGTTCTCTGCGCGTCTCAGGCGCGCGCTCATCGGCGAGCTAGAGGCCGGGCACAAGGCCGTCTTGCTGCTCAACCAGCGCGGGTTCGCACGGTTTTTGCTTTGTCGCGACTGCGGGTTCGTGCCCAAGTGCACGTCGTGCTCGACGACGCTGACCTACCATGACCGCGGCAACCGCCTCATCTGCCATCACTGCGGCTACAGCGTGGCCGCCCCGCCCGTATGCCCGTCGTGCGCCAGTCCCTACCTCAAGAAGTTCGGCGTAGGCACGCAGCGCGTGGAGGACGAGCTGCGTGCGCTTCTGGCCGCCGAGCTGGGCGAGGACGCATCTGTTCCCGTCATCCGAATGGATGCGGACACCACCGCGGCCAAGGGTGCGCACCGGCGGCTGCTCGAGCAGTTTGCCTCGGAGGCGCGTGCGGTGCTCTTGGGCACCCAGATGATTGCGAAGGGGCTCGACTTCGACGACGTGACGCTGGTGGGGGTCATCAATGCCGACACCCAGCTGCATATGCCGGACTTTCGCGCTGCCGAGCGCACGTTCGACCTGATAGAGCAGGTGGCGGGGCGAGCTGGCCGCGGCGAGCTGCCAGGGCGCGTGATGGTGCAGACCTACGAGGCAGACAGCGTCGCCATCCGCGCGGCTGCGCTCTATGACCGAGATATGTTCCTCAGAAGCGAGCTGCCCAAGCGGCGCGTCTTGAAGTATCCGCCCTATGTCCGCATGGCCAACGTGCTGACGTGGGGGAAAGACGAGCATGCGGTGCGGGCGTGCGCTACGCTGCTGCGCGAACAGATATGCGCGCGCGTGAGGGAAAGCGACCTCATCGACTGGGAGGTGCTGCCGGCGTCGCCGTGCGTGTTCGAGCGCATCCGCAACGACTTTCGCTGGCATGTCATTGTGAAGTGCCAGCATGATGGCGACGTTTCTGCCGTCCTGCACGACATATATAGGGGAGCCAAGCCAGCCAAGGGCGTGAACGTTGCCATCGACGTGGACCCCATCGACTTGCTGTGATGTAGCCTTGTAATCGCTGCAGAGAAGTAGTATTCTGCAAGTTCGCATGTTTGCGTCTATTATGGCGAAGCTGTATCCAAATGGGCGCGCAAACGAAAGGATCACGCTCGTGGCAAAAGCTGCAAAGACCGAAACCAAGACATCGGGAGAGCCCGAAGCAGCAGAGGCGAAGAAGGCAAAGAGCACGCCGAAGAAGACAGCCTCCACCACCAAATCCACCACAAAAGCGGCTGCAACCGCAAGCAAGGCGAAGGCCGCGCCGAAGAAGGCCGCGTCTGCTAAGGCGGCGCCGAAGAAGGCGACCAAGGCTGCCGCGTCCGAGGCGAAGCCAGCGGCCAAGGCCGCAGCGAAGGCATCGTCGGGGACGCCGAAGGCAACCAAGGCAAGCACGACGACGGCGAAGAAGGCCGCAGCTGCCAAGACGCCTGCCAAGAAGGCAGCAAAGGGCACTCAGGCGACCAAGGCCGCCTCTGACCTCGAGAAGGCGGCCAAGGCGGCAAAGGCTGCCCTCGACAAGGCACAAAAGGACGCTGATGCGTCCGCGACCGATGCGCTGGGCGTCGTTGACGACATGCTCGACGACGAGCCCACCGAAGAGATCGAGACGGCCGATATCGACATGCTGGTGGATGACGGCATCGACGATGATGCTGCCTCGCCGGAAGACCTCGACGGGGATCCCGAGACCATCCTTGAGGACATCCCGGAGGAGGAGCTGAAGGCCACGTCCGACGTTCAGCTGCCCAAGGTGACCACCACGCGCGGCAAGGCGAAGACGCGCAGGCGCTCCGTCGACAACAACGTCACGATGCTCACGGGCGACCCGGTTCGCATGTACCTCAAGGAGATAGGCAAGGTGCCGCTGCTGACTGCGGCCGAGGAGATCGACCTGGCCATGAAGATCGAGGCCGGTGTCGCCGCCACCGAAGAGCTCGACCGCGCCTATGACGAGGGCATCGAGCTCAACCGCCGCGACAAGCGGCGGCTTTCCCGCGTGGAGCAGGTGGGACTTGATGCCAAGCAGGCGCTGATCGAGGCGAACCTGCGCCTCGTCGTGTCGATCGCCAAGCGCTACGTGGGCCGCGGTATGCTGTTTTTGGACCTCATCCAGGAGGGCAACCTCGGCCTCATCCGCGCGGTGGAGAAGTTCGACTACAAGAAGGGCTTCAAGTTCTCGACGTATGCGACCTGGTGGATTCGCCAGGCCATCACGCGTGCCATCGCTGATCAGGCGCGCACCATCCGCATCCCGGTCCACATGGTCGAGACCATCAACAAGCTCGTGCGCATCCAGCGTCAGCTGCTGCAAAAGCTCGGGC
>CAJUFC010000018.1 GCA_910585565.1 uncultured Eggerthellaceae bacterium
GAGCACGTCCTCTTCGCTATGCGCCAAATCGCCTATCTCTGCCGCGACGTCCTCATAGGTCGTCGTCACGAGCGAGCCAGGCGCAATGTCCGGGTCAAGAATCTCAGAGCCCGTTGCCACCTTCTCGACGATGGCCGGGTCCATCCTGCCTGGGGCCTTGCCGTAGAAGCCGCAGATGTAGTCCTTCATCTCTTTGGAGATGACGCTCCAGCGCTTCCCCGTCAGCACGTTGAACACAGCCTGGGTGCCAACGATCTGCGACAGCGGCGTCACGAGCGGCGGATAGCCCACCTCAGCGCGCACCTTCGGAATCTCCGCCATCACCTCGGGCAAGCGGTCAGACGCCTTTTGTATCTCCAGCTGGCTCATGAGGTTCGACATCATGCCGCCAGGCACCTGATGCGAGTACACCTGCATGTGGGTGAGAGACGACACGCCGCGCTTGTAGTGGCCGCGCTTGCGAATCTCCTCCCAGTACTCCGATATCTCGAACAGCAAATCGAGGTCAAGCCCCGTGTCATAGCGGCTCTCTTGAAACGCAGCCGCGATCATCTCGACGGCCGGATGCGAATTGCCGAATGCCAGCGGCGCATGAGCTGTGTCGGCGATGGCGGCGCCTGCCTCGGCGGCCTTGATGATGTTGGCCGGCGCCATGCCGCCAACATAGTGGCAGTGGATGTGCACCGGCAGGCCGATCTCGGCATTGAACGCCTTGACCATGCGCTCGGTGCGATAGGGCGTGAGCATGCCCGCCATGTCCTTGATGGCGATGGAGTCAGCGCCCAGCCCCTTGAGCTGCTGCCCGTACTCGAGGAAGCTGTCGAGCGTGTGCACCGGCGAGATGGTGTACGAAATCGCACCCTCGAAGTGCGCGCCAGCCTCCTTGATGGCCTCGGCATTGTCGACGACGTTGCGGATGTCGTTCAGCGCGTCGAACACGCGGAACACCTCGATGCCGTTGCGATGAGCCGTCTCAATGAAGTGGAAGACGATGTCTCTCGAATAGTGCTTGTAGCCGACCAGGTTCTGGCCACGGGACAACATGGCAAGCGGCGTATTAGGCGTGTTCGCCTTTATCGCACGCAAGCGCTCCCACGGGTTCTCGTCCAAAAAGCGCAAGCATGAGTCAAACGTCGCGCCGCCCCAAGCCTCGATGGCCCAATATCCAACTTTATCCATCTTCGGGAGGATGGGTAGCATGTCGCCCAGCTGCATGCGCGTCGCCCACAGGCTCTGCTGACCGTCGCGGATCGTAGTGTCCATGATCTGCAATCTGGCCATATAGCACCTCCTTATTCACATGTCACGTTTCGAAATTCCAATTATATATGAAAGACGCACCCGAACGAGGCCGCCATACCGCAAAAGGTTGCACAAGACAGATACACTCCAAAGTGCTCATGCACTTTGGAGTGCCACGACCTATGCGATGCAATTGGTTGTCGCGCTGAGAGGTGCCGTTGTGCTACAGGAGCGCACAACACGAAAGCGCAGAGGCGACTATTCCTCTTCCCGCCTCTTGGCGAAGATGATCAGCACCACCAAAAGGGTCATCAAGGCGACGATAGCTGCACCAACGCCGATGACTATGCTCTGATGCGAGATGCCTCCAGGCTGACCCGCCGTGCGCACATCTGCCCCAGAGCCAGAACCCGGCAAAGCTCCGTCACCGCTGGCAACCGCCTCGACGGGACCCGCCACCGAATGCGTCAGCGTCTCAGACTCCGAAACCATCTGAGGGCGCTTCACCTCGGTCTGCACCGGCTGCACCAAGCCCTTGGTGATACGCGTCTTGAGATTGACCTGGCCAATCTGCTTGGCAACAGCACGGTCACCCACTGCCACGGCGAACGTCGAGAGATTCTTGACGCCCTTGACGGAAACCTTGCCATCGCGTGCGAGCACGCTGTCATACGAGGAGATGTTATCGGTATCGTTATTGTGGCAATGGAACACCGTTGCCCATCTATTGTTGTGATTGCTGCTGACCGGGAACGAAAGCGTGAGACTACCGAAATCCTCCGACTTTTGCTGTCCGTTCACCGTGAGATCGATGTCAAAGATGCCCGTAATCTCATGCCCTGCGGTTGCCTCTGCAACCGCGGAGGTAAGCGCCTCGTAGACAGGGCCTGCCGTGACCTTGCGAACCGCGAACGACAGGTTGCCCTGCGGAGCGCCGTCAATGCTGAGGACAAACTCACCTGGCACCCCTTCGAGCTGGATGCCGACCTTGCCATCGGAGCCCACCGGCACGACAACCGGGTCGGAGCCAATGATGACAGGGTCTTCGTCAGACGGATCGTCATCCCCGCTAGGATCATCATCCTCGCCGGGAGACGGCGTGTCTGGCTCGTTAGGCTCGCCAGGGTTGGGATTGACGGGGCCGATGGGGTCATCGGGTTCGCCGGTCGGATCGTCCGGCTGAGAAGGATCGTCGGGATCGGTCGGCTTGTTGGGATCGTCGGGGTCAACCGGCTTCGAAGGATCGTCCGGATCGACATCCTCCTCAACGATCCGCTCGTCGGTGAAAGTCTTGCCTTCGAACGTTACCGTAGCGATGCGCTTGACTTTGCCCTCTCCCTCCTCAACGCGAGTAATCTCGGCGGGAACCACCTCTTTATGATTGGCGTCGACCTTGCAGATGAACGAAGCCGTCGCCTCGGTAGAATCTTCCGCCCACTCCCAGACCGGGGCGTTCCAATCATGCTCATGAGGCTTGGGACCGACGATCTCCGGCACATGGTTGTCAGTATATGAGGTGTTCTCGAACATGACGGTAGCGATATAGGTCACGCTGCCATCCTCGAGTGTAATCTGTGCAATCTCGGCAGGAAGCACCCGCTGGTGCGCCGCATCGTGCTCGCACGTAAACGTCGCCGTCGCAGATACCGGATCGTTCGCCCATGCCCAAATGGGGTTGCCCCACTTGTGACCCAGCGCCGGTATCGGACGGAACTCGATGCGATCGCAGCTCTGACAGACGCCCCACTCGTAACCATAGGTAGTGCAGGTGGGCTCAACCTTGCTCGTCTCGTACTGATGCTGACCGGTAATCCAGCACCAGAAATTGCCGATGACACGGTTGTCGTTCGAGCGAACATACGTGATGTCGCCAAGCGAGAAATAGTCGAAGATGGTATTGAAGTTGACGAACTTCAAGGTATACCTGGAGGTCTTCACCTCTGTGGCCGCCTCGTCCTCAAGCGCCTCTGCGATCTTGTCGTCAATGCCCTCGCTGTTCGTGTTGAGCATGACGTCATAGGACGCATGATGAGACGTATCGAACTCCACCTCGGGCAAGAAGGAATCAGCATGGGCGGCACTAGATGCAAAAAGCAAAAGGACTGCGCACATGAGCGCAGCAACTACGCCGAAAGCTCTGCACTTTCTGTCACTTATCGCTCTCATTATGGCACCTGCTCTGTTGATTATTCACACCTTGATAACTGAATTTTATAGTCCTTGAGATTATATCAAAATGACATTACGGGAACGTCACAGAAAAACCTTAACCCAACCGTAAACTCCGGTCAAAAACACATGGTTCTCAGGCGAGGATAACCGGTCGAAA
>CAJUFC010000019.1 GCA_910585565.1 uncultured Eggerthellaceae bacterium
GGCGACATCTTCTTCCAGCATCGCGAGTCATGCAACAGCCACTACGACGCGCTGCCGGCGGTCGTCGAGAAGTACATGGAGCTCGTCAACGCGAAGCTCGGCACCGACTACCAGCTGTTCAACTACTACGGCGCGCCTGATGCCGACCGCGTGATCGTCGCCATGGGGTCGTTCTGCGACGTGTGCGAGGAGGTCATCGACTACCTCAATGCCCACGGCGAGAAGGTCGGCCTTATAAAGGTGCGCCTCTATCGCCCGTTCGTGACGGAGAAGTTCGTTGCCGCGCTGCCGGACACGGTGAAAAAGATCGCCGTGCTCGACCGCACGAAGGAGCCCGGCTCGATCGGCGAGCCGCTGTACATGGACGTCGTGAGCGCGCTGGCGGAGGAGGGCTGCGAGGGCATCCAGGTCATCGGGGGCCGCTATGGCCTCGGTTCCAAGGACACGCCGCCTGCGTCGGTGTTCGCCATCTACGACGAGCTCAAGAAGGACGCGCCCAAGCGCGAGTTCACGATCGGCATCGTTGACGACGTGACGGGGCTGTCGCTCCCGGAGGACCCGGCCTGCCCGAGCACGTCGGCGCCCGGCACGATCGAGTGCAAGTTCTGGGGCCTGGGCGGTGATGGCACCGTGGGCGCCAACAAGAACTCCATCAAGATCATTGGCGACCACACCGAAAAGTACGTCCAAGCATACTTCCAGTATGACTCCAAGAAGACCGGCGGCGTCACCATCAGCCATCTGCGCTTCGGCGACGACCCCATCCGCAGCCCCTATTACGTCAACAAGGCCAACTTCGTCGCCTGCCACACGCCTTCTTATATACAGAAGGACTTCCCCATCGTCTACGACGTGCGCCCGGGCGGCACGTTCCTCGTGAACTGCGTCTGGTCGGCAGAGGAGCTGGGGCACCACATGTCCCAGGAGGCCAAGCGCTACATCAAAGACAACGGCATCCGCCTGTTCATCATCAACGCGATCGACCTTGCCGAGGAGATCGGCATGGGCAAGCGCACGAACACGATCTTGCAGTCGGCGTTCTTCGCGCTGGCCGAGGTCATGCCCATCGACGAGGCCATCGGGTACATGAAGGCGGCGGCAGAGCGCTCGTACATGAAGAAGGGCCAAGAGGTCGTCGACATGAACTTCCGCGCCATTGACGCAGGTGCCACGGCGGCCGTCGAAGTCGAGGTGACCGATGCGTGGGTGGAGCTCGGCGGCGAGGGCGCGCCCGTCGAGCTGGAGGGCGCTCCGGCGCTCATCAAGATGGTCACCGAGATCATGGAGCCGGTGGGCCGCATGGACGGTGACTCGCTGCCCGTGTCGGCGTTCATGGACCATGTCGATGGCCAGTTCGAGCAGGGCGCCTCTGCGTTCGAGAAGCGTGGCGTGGCGACCAACGTGCCGCGGTGGCTGCCTGAGACGTGCATCCAGTGCAACCAGTGCGCCTACGTCTGCCCGCACGCGACGATTCGCCCGTTCGCGCTGACAGAGGACGAGTCGGCGCAGGCTCCGGCAGACACGGTTTTGCTGGACGCGAAGGGCAAGCAGATGGCGGGCATGAAGTATACGCTCGTCGTGTCGCCGCTTGACTGCATGGGCTGCTCGGTGTGCGTCCACACCTGCCCGACCGACTCGCTTGAGATGATGCCGATCGGGGAGGAGGCCCACAAGCAGGGCATCTTCGACTGGTGCGTCGACAACGTCGCGGTCAAGAAGGACCTCGTGGACGCCACGGTCAAAGGCTCGCAGTTCGCCCGTCCGCTGCTCGAGTTCTCTGGCTCGTGCGCGGGATGCGCCGAGACGGCCTACGCGCGTCTCGTGACGCAGCTGTTCGGCGACCGCATGTATGTGGCGAATGCGACGGGATGCTCCTCTATCTGGGGTGGCCCGGCCGCCACCTCTCCCTATACGGTAAACGCCGACGGACACGGACCGGCCTGGTGCAACTCGCTGTTCGAGGACAATGCCGAGTTCGGCATGGGCATGCTGCTCGGACACAACGCCGTGCGCGACATGCTCGTCTCCCAGACGAACGACCTTTTGACGGGGGCGGTGTCTGACGAGCTTGCGGCGACGGCGAAGGCGTGGCTCGAGTCCAGGGACGACGGTGATGCCAGCGTCGAGGCTGCTCGCGCCTATGTGGCCGAGCTCGAGCGCGCGCAAGGGGGAGCGTCCAGCACGGGCGACATCGCGCGCGCCATCCTCGAGAACAGGGAGTTCCTCACCAAGAAGTCCGTCTGGATCTTCGGCGGCGACGGCTGGGCCTACGACATCGGCTA
>CAJUFC010000020.1 GCA_910585565.1 uncultured Eggerthellaceae bacterium
CTGCGCAGGCCTGCGCCGCGATGCCGCAACGATCGGCAACAAGGTGCATGCCTATGAGGTGAACGCCTTGGGTGCGCGCAACGTCGCGCTGGTGGCGAACACCGTGGGGGCCACGATGGTGCAGATCTCCACCGATGACGTGTATGGGCGCGCTCAAGCAGGAGAGCCGGTCAACGAGTTTGACCAGCCCTATCCGGATACGCCCTACGGAAAGTCGAAGCACGCGGGCGAGACCATGATCAGAAACACCACGCCTGACCATCTCATCTTGCGCTCGTCGTGGCTCTACGAGGCCGATCGCGGCCGCATGAAGGCGCTGTTGGATGCGGCTGCCGACGGTGGCACGTACGAGTCGCGCACCGACCAGTTTGCGGCCCCGACCAGTGTGCTCATGTACATGCGCTATCTCCTCAAGATGATGGAGCGCGGCGCCAAGGGCACCTACCACATCACGCCTCGGGGGCGCGCGAGCCGCTATGAGTTCGCCTCGCAGGTGCTGGAGTATGCGGGCTATGACCCGCAGGCAGTCCTCGTCCCGAAGGCCGACCCGGCAACGGTCGAGGACGTGGTGCTCGAGAGCCTGATGCTGGAGATGGCGGGCGCCGAGCTGCCGACGTGGCAGGAATGCCTCAAGGAGTACATGCAGCGAAAGAGCCTCTTGGCATAGCTAGGGGCATGGCTGCGCCTCAGCTCGCCTGGCCTCGGAGGCATTTGTTGCCGCCAGGGTCAGGCGATGCTTCTTTTCCCGATGATGCGTGCGCTTGCGCGCCCCATGAACGCTTGCGAGGATTAGAATAGGGGCCATGGACAGGCTCATCAACGGAATCATTATGCATCGAAAGGCGGTTGTTGCCGTCTTCGTCGTGCTGGCCATCGTGTCGGCATGCTGCATCCCGTTCGTCAAGACGAACTACAACCTCATCGACTACCTTCCTGACAGCGCTCAGTCCACGACGGCGGTGCGCCTCATGGAGGAGGGGTTTACCCAAGACATACCCAATGCCAACGTCATGGTGCGCAACGTGACGATTCCTGAAGCTCTGGCGGTGAAGCAAGCTCTTGAGGACATCGAGGGTGTAGAGACGGTCATGTGGCTCGACGACGTGGCTGACCTGGACACGCCGCTCGAGACGCAGGATGCCTCTTTGGTCGAGCCGTACTACAAGCCGACGGGTGCCGATAGGGGAATTGCGCTCTTTCAGGTCTCGGTCGCTGACGGGACGGAGAGCTCGACGGTGCCCGCGATGCGAGCGCTCGTTGACGAGGTGGCATCGGCTCATGGTGACACGGGCGGGGGCAACGCCGTGTCGGGGGATGCGTCCAATACGGCTCAAATGCAGGCGTCCACGGTCGAGGAGGTGGTGGGAGCCGTCATCATCATCGTGCCCATCATCTTGTTCCTCTTGATCGTGTCAACGATGTCGTGGATCGAGCCGGCGCTCTTCATCGCTGCTATCGGCGTGTCCATCTTGCTGAACATGGGCACGAACATCTTTCTGGGCGAGGTTTCCTTCATCACCTATTCGGTGAGTCCCATCCTGCAGCTGGCCGTGTCTTTGGACTATGCCATCTTCTTGCTGCATGCGTTCTCGGATGCGCGGCAGCGCTGCGATACGGCGGAAGAGGCGATGGCGCGCGCATGGAAGAGCTCGGTGTCCACCATCACGTCATCGGCGGTGACGACGCTGTTCGGCTTTGCGGCGCTTGCCTTCATGCAGTTCCAGATCGGGGCTGACCTTGGCATCAACCTGGTGAAGGGCATCGTATTCAGCCTGGGCACCGTCATCGTGTTCCTACCTGCGCTGACGTTGGTGGCATGTCGGCTCATCGACAAGACGGCACACCGAAAGTTCATGCCGTCGTTCAAGAGGGCCGACCGGGTGTTTGCCAAGGTGCGCGTGCCTGCGCTCGTCATCGTGCTCGTGCTGGTCGTGCCGGCATTTCTCGGACAGTCGAACGCCTCGTTCACGTATCAGAACGCAGAGCCAGACCCTAGCTTCAGGAGCGGTGCCGACCAGATTGCCGTCACAGACGAGTTCGGGCACCAGAACGCGGCGGTGGTGCTTGTGCCGCGCGGCGACGTCGTTGCCGAGGGCGCGCTCGCACGCGACCTGGAGGCTCTTGCCGACGTGAAGAGCGTCATGGCCTACGCCACGACGGTCGGGCCTGAGATTCCCGTCGAGTTCGTCGGGCAGGATGTGATCGAGCAGTTCTACTCGGACGACTGGGCGCGCATCATCGCGTATCTCGACACGGACGTGGAAAGCGACGAGGCGTTCGCGGCGGTGCAGGAGATACAGGACGTGGCGGCTGCCCACTATGACGAATACTACGTGGCCGGCGAGTCGGCGAACCTCTATGACATGAGCCAGATCGTGGCAGTGGACAACGTGCGCGTGAGCCTCGTTGCCGTCGTGGCGATATTCCTTGTGCTCATCGTGACGTTCCGTTCGCTGTCGCTGCCGCTCATCTTGCTGCTGACGATCGAGGCGGGTATCTGGATCAACTTGTCGATTCCCTACTTCATGGGCGAGTCGCTCAACTTTATCGGCTATCTGGTCATCAATACCGTGCAGCTGGGTGCGACGATCGACTATGGCATCCTGCTCACGACGCACTATATGCGCCTGCGGCGGCGCGAGCCGGCTGCGCTCGCGATGCGCCATGCGATTGCCGCGGCGTTCCCGTCGCTGCTCGTGTCGGCGCTCATCTTGTCGACAGCTGGGTTCGCGCTCGGCGTCACGTCGTCGCTGTCGGCCGTGCAGAGCCTAGGCATCCTGCTCGGGCGCGGCGCGCTCATCTCGCTTGCCATGGTCACCTGCTTCTTGCCGGGGCTGCTCGTCTATCTCGACGGCTTCGTCCGTTGCCTGACGTGGAGGGCCGACTTCTATGCTCGAAGGCTTCCTGAGAGGAAGATGGAGGACGCACATGCACGCTTTCATGAAGACGCGCCACGCACGCTGCAAGAAAGGCCGCGAGATGCGCACCGGTGAGCAGGCTGGCACTCGCGTGCCGCAGAAGGCCGAGCGTCGCCTGGCGGCGCTGGTGACAGCGCTGATGCTGATGCTGCCAGCGTTGCCTGCGCCTGCGCTGGCGGAGGTGGCATCACCTACCGCCGCAGCAGAAAAGACAGAGATCGTCTATGCTAGCCTGAGCGCCACGGGCGCAGTGCAGGGCGCCTATGTCGTGAATCGCTTCGACGTCTCTGCGCCGGGCTTGCTCGTCGACTTCGGCGCGTACACCTATGGGAAGAACCTCACGAGCGGCGAGGACATCTCGTTCGTCGATGGCGCCACCATGGTCAACGTCGAGGAGGGCACGTTCTACTACCAGGGCAACACTGACGCGATCGCGCTGCCGTGGGACGTGTCTTTCTCCTATGCATTGGATGGACAGCCTGTGACGCCCGATGATCTGGCCGGGGCAAGCGGCAGCCTCTCCATACAGGGGACGACTACTCGGAATGACCAGGTTAGCCCCACGTTCTTTGAGAGCTTCGTGCTGCAGGTGACCTTCACGTTGCCGGGGGATGCGTGCACGCACATCGCTGCCGAGGGTGCCACCCTCGCGC
>CAJUFC010000021.1 GCA_910585565.1 uncultured Eggerthellaceae bacterium
CTCGCCCACCTCGGTGCGGCTCACGCAGTCGACGATGCGGCCGCGATAGTCCTCGTAGGCATACCAGCCCACGAACTCATAGCCTTCCCGCACAGGCGTCGGCAGCGCCTTGCCCTTTCCGACCTCATAGCGGCCCGCATAGACAGCGTTGTCCGGGTCGGAGTCGTCGAGGGCATAGTCGGGCGCGTCCGCCTCGGACAGATGGGCGCCCCCGCCTCTCATGTGAAGGAAGAAGCCCTTCTCCTCGTATTCGCCCGGCACCCACTTGGCGTACAGCGTGAAGTTGCCGAACACGGGCTTGAGCGCCGCGAAGTCATACCGGTCGGCATCTGCGCACTCGGGGCTCGTGTACCAGCCCTCCACGACATAGCCGTCGCGCGTGGCCAGCACGGGGTCGGGCTCGTCGACGGCCGCGCCGTCGAGCACCGTCTGATGGGTCGTCCCCACGCCGCCGTTGGCATCGAACGTGACCGTATGGGTGTTCGGCACCGCAAGCCGGATGCCCATAAGCGACGCCGTCGCCACGGTCGAGGGGTCATCCTCGATGTATGCCTGCGTCGGCACGGCGAGACGAATGCCCACGATTGCGTCAGTCGAGCGCACGCTGTCGCCCGGCTCGTCGTCGACGAACGCCTGCCTGGGCACTTCCAGTCGGATGCCGAACATCCCTTCGGCGGCGCGCACGTCGGCGCCGTCATCAGGGTCCACGAACGAGCTCGCGGGCACCTCGAGCCTGATGCCCATGACGCCCTCGGTCGCGCGCACGTCCGAGCCGTCGCCGGGGTCGACGTACGACTGCGTCGGCACTTCCAGCCGGATGCCCATCATGCCATCGGCAGCGCGCACGTCTGCGCCGTCGTCGGGGTCGACGAACGCAGAGGCGGGCACCTCCACGCGTATGCCCACGAGGGCATCGGCTGCACGCACGCCGCTGCCATCGCCAGGATCCACGAAGGCAGACGACGGCACCTCTAGCGCGATGCCCACATCGGCCGCAGCCGTACGCGCCAGCGCCTCAGCTGGCACCAGCCCGCACGCGAGCGCACACGCCACCAGCAGCGCCAGCCCTCGGCCCGCGCCCTTCCGTATGTATGTCAGTAAAGCTTGCATAAGAGTTCTCTTCTCGCTTGGGCGGGGCGCTCCCGTCTCACCCACAGGGACGGGGTAAAGGGTTGCCAGCAGGGATCGCGCCCTCGAGAGCACCAGGAAGGGACAGGGCGACCCATTCGCCCCGTCCCATTGGGTCCGGCCGTGCCGCTACAGGTCGGTCGGGGCGCCGGCGCTGATCTCGACCGCGTCGCTGATCTTGCCGCCAGCCGCCTCGGCGAAGGCGTCGTACGCCTCCGCCTCGCCATCGGACAGGCGCGCCGAGTAGTAGGAGATGCCCGGGTTCCTGGCCGCCGCGAACGTGAACTTCACGCGCAGCAGCGGCTGGTCGAAGGCGGCGTTGTACGCAAGGCCGTGGCCGCCGTTGTCGATGACGTCCTGCAGCCCCGTCAGGTCGAAGTCGGCGCGGCGCATGTCCAGCCCGTAGTAGAAGCGATACTTCGACACGCCGCCCTCCTCGCTCGTCTTGGCCAGGCCGTCGGTGACGCCGTTCACATAGCTCTTGCGCAGGATGAAGTCGCCCAACTCGTAGTTGGCCTCGTTCCCGTGCTCGCTCGACAGCTCGTCGGTGATGCGGTTGTCGGCGTTGCCGCCAGCGTCCTTGGAGCCGAACCCGAAGTAGCGCCTCGTGGCCACGTCCGGCTCAAGCAGGGTCTCGGCATCCGTCATGGAGGGCGTCGTGCTCACCTTGCTCGCGGCCTCGGCGGCGGTCAGCCCCTCCGAGCGATACACCACGCCGGTCTGGTCGGCCGTGGCCGTCGGCACCGGGCTCACCCAGAACATGCGGCTCGTTTCGTCCTCGTAGCGGTTGTCGCCCGCATCCTTCACCCCGAACTTCGGGTTCATGATCTTGTCGCAGATACCCTCGTCGGGCGCCGTCGGGTTGGCCTGCGATATGACAGAGTCGGCATTCACGGTCTTGTCGTCGTTGTATGCATACGCGATGATGTCCTCGGCCGTCACGTCCACCAGCTGCAGGTCGTGCGAGCTCGTCGACACCTGGAACTCGGCCTGCGCCTCCAGCTGCGTGCGCCGGTCGTTGCCGACCACGTACGGCTCGACCGCCTGGCCGTAGCTGTTGGTGGTGCACAGCCACACGCCCAGGGGCGAGGCCACGTTGATGCGCACCGGGCTCGTCCACAGCCACAGCTCCACGGCGGCCCCGCCGTCGTGGGCGTTCTTGGCGGAGGGGTCGCCCACGGTGAAGTAGGCGTCGCCGACGTCGAGGCCGGCGTCGGTGGCGAACGCGCCGCCGCCTGCGGTGTTGCCGCCCGTGACGTAGATGGACGACAGCGCCTTCATCGCCTGGTAGGTGGCCACCTTGGTGAGGTCGGCGCCCGTGCCGGCCAGGTCCTCCAGCGCCTTGTCGGTCGAGTCGGTCACCGAGGGCTTCTGCAGGTGGTACCAGCCGTCGTAGGTGTAGCGGTCGGGCTGCGTCTTGAACGCGGGATACTCGAGCAGGTCGCCATAGCGCCAGGTGCGGCTCGCGATGTACCAGCCTGCCGTCGCGCCGCCGCCCGTCTCCGCGGACGTGCCCTCGCGCCACTTGTAGTCGTCGTACTCGCCCTTGGTGACGCCGGCGGCGAAGTCGGCCGCGTCCCCGTGCGTCGCGCCCGGGCCCGTGGAGGCGCCCGTCATGTCCGCCTCGGCGACGGCGTGCAGCGGGACGCGCAGGGCGACGTCGACCGTGCGCACCCTCCAGCAGGCGACCCACTTCTGCGCAGCTTCAGCATTGACGGCAGCGCGTGCGCCTGCATCCTCGCCAGCCGCATCCCATGCGGCCTCCCAGCCGTGCACCACTTCGGCGCCTTGGTCGGTGAGCGAGAACTTCGAATCCGCCGGATCGCCTGAGTAGTTCTCCTCGTACTTGATATAGAGCTTGCCCTCGTCGTCGGCATCCGTGCCCCAGCCGAGGAACTGGAAGCCATAGCGCACGGGCGCCTTGAGGTTCATCTTCGCGTCGAGGCGCATCCCCTCATAGGAGCCGTCGTCATTCTTGCTCCCCATGCGGGACGGGGTGAGCGTATCGATGGCTTCGGACGGCACGCCCTCGACGGCCGCAGCGGGGCTGGTGCCGACCAGGCCGCGCCCGGGCCACCAGCGGATGGACGGGGACGATGCCTCCACGTCGTCAACCGGCAGCGTCTCGCCGACGTTGTTCTTGTACGGCTCGTACGTGCCGCCTGTTGCCTGGCCATGCACATCCTGAATCTCGGCGCCGCCGCTCACGTTGGCGCGGATGCCCGACCCCAGCTCGATCGTCGAGAGCGGGACCGAGTGCCACAGGCTGTACGCGAACGCATTTTGGACGTTGTCGCGAGAAGGCGCGCTCCATGCGTCGCCAAAGAAGGTGCGGAAGCGCGTGCCCGTGTCGCCCTCGCGCATGACGTAGTAGGCAGTCGCATCCTGGTCGAGCGCAACGTCGGTCGTGCTCGTCCAGCCCTTCCAGTCGTACCCCAGAAGGTCGTCCGGCACGGCGAACTTGTAGCCGTCAGCACCACACATGCCCTCGATGCCCGCAACCGTCAAATCGAAGTGGTTGGCGGTGTCGACCTGGCCGAACTGTGGGTCTGATGCCTCGGCGATCTTGTCATAGGCAGTCGGATGCACGAACGTCTGCGAGCCGCCGTTCGGCTTGGCGATAACAAGGTTCTCGTCCGTGTTGGGCAGCTGCTTGTAACCCGCAGCAGACGTCACGAAGCTGATCTGGTAGGTGATGGGTTTCCACACCGCATGAGCCGTGATGTTGCCGTGGGCGTCTGCGGCCACCTTGGTGGTCGTGGCGGAACCGTCCGGCACGCTGGATCCGAGCGAACCCGACCCCTCGACCGCCAGCTGCCAGCCCGCGAACCAGAAGCCCGGCGCGTCCTTCACGCGCGACGCGTCGCGCAGGTCGCGCCCCACGCCGAACGTATACTCATCCACGTTGGTGGCGTCAGACACCCATCCGCCCGCACCCACGTTATACGTGATGCGGTAGGCGTTGGCGGGATAGACCAGCTTGAACGAATGCGCGCCACTGTTGCTCAGCTTGAGCATGTTGCTCGACGCCGTCAGGTCCGTCCCGTCGATGACCCACTTCTCGAAGTGATAGTTCGAGTCGCTGGGCGCCTTCAGCGTACAGATATGGTTCTCGGATGCCGTGTTGTTTTGCGTATACAGCTTGAGATCCCCGCTCGGGTCGACCTTCGCCCAAATCTCAGGGTCGGCATCCCACAGGTCGTCGCTGATGCTCAGCTTGCCGCCTTCAAGCGACGCGACATCGCCAAGCGACCCCTCTTCGAGCGCCACCGACCCAGGAACGCCTTCAAGAGCGACATCGGCCGCGACCTCCCAATCGGCAACCAAGGTATATATGCCTGGACCGGGCAGCGTACTGCCAGATGTGATAGGCGTTCCGTTAAGGGTCCAGCCACTGAAAATATATCCCGCACGCGTCGGAGCGGGAAGATGCCCAAATGCCTTATCAGGACACTCGGAAGCATAAGTCAATGGCGTTGCGTCGCCTTCTCCACCAGCGAGATTCAACGTAAACAAAATGTCACCACCCAAATAGAAATTTCCATCCGTAGTGGGGTTGTCATGCCATCTCACGTAGGAGTTGCCGTCAGCCGTAGCCCTGTAAAAGAAAATGTCTCCCGAAATAGGCGCACCCGAATTGAGCGGCAGAAAAGATACGATATCACTACCGCCATACTTGACCCCAGGTCTATCGTGATAGCCTATATAAGCTAGGTTCGAATCTCCCCATGTCTCATTCCCCTCCACATATGCATATGGATATCCCACCGGAGAGGAAATCGTGCCTTCAAATATGCTGAGACTTGAGAGCATTGTAGCCATTTGGTGATAGGCATAATATGTCGATCCACTGATGAAGCCCACATAGAAGTTCTTGAAGTGACCGATTGGCGAGAGGTGCGATCCATCTGCATACGCCTCAATGCCATCAAGCTCCAACTCAGAGCTCAGGGACTGAGCCTCTTCTGCTCTCCGCCCCGTCAATTCGGCGGAAGACCCTACCCCCAAGATGCCTGCCGTTGCAGCAATCGCCGGCGTCCCCAGCATCTCTACTGAGACTAGATTCTCGCACTCGGCGAAAGCTTCGCCGCCGATGTAGGCAACATCTTTCGGAATCGTCACGCCCTGGAGGGCAGTGCCCTTGAAGGCGGCGTAGTCGATGGTCTTCAAGGTAGAGGGCAGGCTCACCTCTTTCAGGTTCGTGCAGCCGGCGAAGGCGGACTCGCCGATGGAGGTCACGCCCTCGGGGATGGCGACGCTCGCGAGGAAGACCGCGCCCTCGAAGGCATTGGGCTCTACCTGGGTCACCTGGTAGGTGACGCCGTCCACCTTGGCGTAGGCGGGGACGTCTATATGGGCGGGAGTCGCGCTCCTGTCGCCTGCCCACCTGACCGAGAGGTCCATGCTCGCCTGGTAGGAGAAGGAGAGGCCTGCCTC
>CAJUFC010000022.1 GCA_910585565.1 uncultured Eggerthellaceae bacterium
CGAAGATGCGCGCGTAGACGAGCAGGGGAAGGCCGGAGAGGCCCAGGTCCGCCATCATGAAGTGCCGTACCGCCGTGAACTCGCGCGGGGAGGGGCCGTCGCGTCCCCTCGGGCCTGCGGCCGCCATCGGCGCTAGCCCCTTCTGGGCGAGCCGACGATGCTGTTCCGCTCGACCCATGCGACGAGCTCGTCGTGCAGAACGATGCCGTCGCGCGTCTTGCCGCCGATGTAGCGGATCGGGAACGGGTCGTCGGGGTCCTTGGCGAGCCGGTACATTGCGTCGCGGCTGATGCGCAGCATCGCGCACGCCTCGTCGGCTCCGAATATCGCGTTGGTCGATGCGATGAGCCTCACCTGGCTCCTGCTAGTGCTCTTGGTCATGGTCGTCCTCGAGCTCCTTTCGTCTCGAGGCTCCCTCGCGTGCCCGGCCGCGGGCGGCTCCCGGGGCGGTCGCCGCCGTCATTTCCTGCCGCTCCTCGACTCGATGTAGGCGTCCACTGACGCCCTCGACACCAGGAGCTTCCTTCCGAGCCTGTACGAGTCGATCTCTCCCGACCAGATGAGGTCGTACGCCTTGTTTCGGCTCGCCCTCATGTACTCCTGCATCTCGATCACCGTCATCCATTCGTCGCGGTCCTGGTTGCCCTCGGGCGCGGCGCATCCGGCTGTGCGTGCCATGGTTCCTCCAATCTTCCCGTGCGGCACCGCGCGGGCACGCCGCGCGACACCGTGTGCCTCTTCGTCTGCGCGACGATTGAACCGCCTGATGGCGATCTGCGCGCCCGACGGGAACGGAGACGGGTCGAGGTGGGTCGAGCTGGTCGGGCCTCCACGAAACGGCCATGAGCCGCGTGCCTTAGCTCTCAGCTAAGTCCCTGAAAAGAAAAAGGCGCCCATGTGGGCGCCTGCCTAGGATCGAAGATTGTTCGGTTGTGGTCGGAATGCTCGTCTTCCGCGGTGCTGTCGTCCGGGGTCCGGCATCTGTCGTTCGCCTCTTCTGTCGTGTTTGATGTTGCGTGTTCTGCGAGCGACCTTGCGCGGGCCTGCCGGCCCGTTGCCCCAGGTGCACCCTGATAAATGGTACCCATCCGTTGGGACACGGACATTGCGGGAGGGCTTTCTGGGCAAGCTGGGATGGACGAGCGGCGGGGTTCTAAATGTAATAATTCGAGCTAGAGGGCCTTGTGCTCTATTTTGCAAAACGCGAGTGCGCAATCGACTCGACGATTTCCCCGAACCCTTTCTGAACCAATGGGGAGCGAATGCGGAAGCCATTGAGACATGCAAGAAATAGGGGCAAAAAATAGGGCAGAATCGCTTTCACGATCCCGCCCCGCAAACCCGAGGGTTTCTAACTGGAACCTATTATGCAGCCAAGTGGCGTCTTATCAACCCCCCCCCGCGTAACAGACTCCATTGTCGGTAAACGCTCCGCCAAGGGCTGATCGCCTCTCTAGACGAGCTTCTTGCGCGTCTCCTTCAGTATGCCCTTCTTGAAATCGGACCACTTGCCGAAGAACTTCTCGTCCGTCGCGGTGGCGGTGTGCTCCGCGTATTTGATTGCCGTCAGTTCCATGGTGCAGATGTAGTCCGCCGCCTGCGAAAGCCGGTACTCGGAGGGCTGCGCCGATCGGTAGACGACGGCGTCCTTCGACAGCGCGTACTCGACCGCGCGATGGAGTGACTCGGCGATGGAGTGCTGGCCGTTGTCGTAGTAGACCTTGACCATATCGTAGGATTGCAGCTCCGCGAGGTTGTCGAACAGGAAGTTCACGATATCCCTTCGCATCGCCCCCGCGAGCTTGTCGAGCGAGGCGAACTGCTTGGTCGCGTATGCGAAGGTGTGGTACTTTACGGGCATGTGGCGGAAGAAGACGCGGAACGAGCCGAGCATCATCTTGCGCGTCCTCAGGTCGAGCCCCGAGTACTGGTCCTTGCCGTTCATGAGCGGCGACGCATGAAAGGGTATGTCCGGGAGCCCCTTGGCGCGAAGGGCGCCCTCATATGCCGCGATCGAATTCGCGATGTTTTCGGATTGGTCGTGCATGACGACGGTGAGCAGGTAGTGGCGGTCGGAGAGGCCGCCGCTTCCCGACTCGTCGACGAAGATGCTGAGTTCTCGCATTGCTCTCATGGATAAGAAAAAAGCCGGGGAAAACGTCCCCGGCACTTGGAAG
>CAJUFC010000023.1 GCA_910585565.1 uncultured Eggerthellaceae bacterium
CGCCCAGACGGCATGCCTCACGCGTCCGCCCGCGCCGCCACGGCCGACACGGGCCCGGGGCCGCCCGCAAGGCTGCCCATGCCGCTCGCGCCGCCAGAACCGCCGCTGGTGCCGCTGGTGCCGCCCATGCCGCCGAAGGCGTCATCCTTGCGCAGCCACCATTCGGTCTTCGGCAGCCCGGGAATCGAGTCCGCATAGAACACCGGGTTCACGCCGCGCTTGCGCTGCTCGGCATAGTCCTTCAGCGCCGCTAGCGCCCATTTGCCCAGGATCAGGATAGCCACCAGGTTGATGATGGCCATGAATCCCATGAAGATGTCGGCCAGGTTCCACGCCAGCGTGAAGTTGTTGACCGAGCCGTAGAAGATGGCGACGAGGCAGAAGATGCGAAACCAGAACAGCAAGGTCTTGTTGTCCTTGATGAACAGCATGTTGCCCTCTGCGTAGAAGTAGTTGCTGATGAGGCTGGAGTAGGCGAACAGGATGATCGATGCCGTCATGAAGTGGATGCCCGCCTCGCCGATGGAGTTCGCCATGGCTAGCTGCACGAAGTCGATGCCATTGAAACTGTCGGAGGCGACGAGGTTGGCCACCACGTCGGGCTGCTGAACACAGAAGATGAGCGTCATGAGCGCCGAGGCCGTACAGATGAGAACCGTGTCGATGTACACCGACAGCGTCTGCACGAGGCCCTGCTTCACCGGATGGGACACGTCCGCCGTCGCCGCAGCGTTCGGCGCCGACCCCATGCCCGCCTCGTTGGAGAACAGCCCGCGCTTCACGCCCCACATGAGCACGCTGCCCGTGAGGCCGCCGGCAAACGATGCCGGGTCGAACGCGTTTTGGAACACCCAACCGATGGCCACGGGCACATCGGCCGCATTGGCGACGCAGGTCCACAGCGCCACGAGGATGTAGCCGATTGCCATGATGGGCACGATCCACGAGGACATGAACGAGATGCGCTGCGGGCCGCCGAAGATGACAAAGGCGACCGCCAAGACGACCAAGATGCCGATGATCACGTTCGCGATGTCCTGGTACCCGTCCACCACGTAGTAGTCGATCGACGAGACGAGGTTGTAGGCCTGCAGCCCGTTGAAGCCGAAGCCAAAGCATAAGATCAGCGAGATGGCGAACACGATGCCAAGCCAGCGCTTGCCCAAGGCGAGCTGGATGTAGTAGGCCGGCCCTCCCCGAAACGTCCCGTCAGGATTGCGCACCTTCCAGATCTGGGCGAGCGTCGACTCGATGAAGGCAGACGCAGCGCCGATGATGGCCATGAGCCACATCCAAAAGACAGCGCCCGGACCACCGATGGCGATGGCCGTGGCGATGCCGACGATGTTGCCCGTACCGACGCGCGATGCCGTCGACACCATGAGCGCCTGGAACGACGAGATGCGCCGCTTGGTCGCCGACTCGCTGGTGGCCGCATACGCCTCGGCAGCAGCGCTGGTCACGCCGATGGCATCCTCGTCCTCGCCGTGCTCCTGCAAGTCTTCGACGAGCTTTTGCTGGCTTTTGGTGAACTCGGTATCCGCTTGAGAGCTCTTGCTCGCCAGACAGGTGATCATGTCCTTGAGATAGCGAATCTGCACACCTTTGGTGCGCACGGTGAAGTATATTCCCGCAATCACCAACAAGATGACGAGAATATAGGTATACATGAAGTCATCGAGTGCCCCGGTCACCGATATCAACATGCTATTGAAGGATTCCATCGTATGTTCTCCTCTCCGAGAAGACTGCGTGCAGGAGGTATTCAATATTGCCTGATGGCCCCTTGATGGGAGAGGTCATCTCCCCTTCTGTTGCGAAGCCGTTTTCGGCGAGCGCGCGCTTCACTTCCTCGATGGTGCGCAGGCGCACCTCCTCGTCGCGCACGACGCCATGGTCGGTCTCGCCGCGCCGCGACTCGAACTGCGGCTTGACGAGCGCCACGAGCTGCGTGCCTGCCTGCGAGAAGGCAGCCAGCGTGGAGGCGAGCGATGCCAGCCCGATGAAGCTGACGTCGATGACGATGAGGTCGAACGGAGCGCCTAGCTCTTGGGGGTCGGCAGTCTTGATGTTCGTGCGCTCGAACACGCTGACGCGCGCATCGGTGCGCACCTCCCAAGCGAGCTGCCCGTAGTTCACGTCAACGCACGCGACGCTGCGCGCGCCCTCCTGCAGGAGGCAGTCGGTGAAGCCGCCTGTCGACGAGCCGACGTCCAAGCAGCGTAGATCCGCCACAGCGAGCCCGAAGCCGTCGATGGCCCCTTTGAGCTTGTCGCCGCCGCGGGACACATAGCGCCGACGCCGACGCAAGCGCACCTCCGCATCGAGGGGCACCTTTTGCGCCGCACTCGCAGCCGGCACGTCATCGACGAGCACTTCGTTGGCCATGACAGCCCGCAGCACGTCGTCTCGACGCGAGAACGTCCCGCGCGCCACCAAAAGATCATCGAGTCGTGTGGATTTCGCCATCTAGTTCCGAACCGATTTCGGCAAGGCCATGGGGGTTCAGGCCACGCAGATTTGGTTCGAGCCAAGGTCTCTCGCACAAATTTGCTTCACGGCTCCCCACCCCCATGGCCTTGCCGAAATCTCGCAATCGTTGTAGAAACTCTCGCCATCGACCCAGCTCGCTGCCGCGACCAGGAGCGCTAGGCCTCTGATGCGGGCGATGCGTTTTCGAGCCGTTAAGCGATTTCGTGCGAGAGGCCTTGGCTCGAACCGAAATCGCGTGGCACGAAAACGCATCGCCCGCGTCAGAGGCCGGCTCGAATCGATCCTTCTCGCCGAAAGCAAACCGCTAGGGCAGCAGCAGCTGTGCAATCTGCACCGCGTTCAAAGCGGCGCCCTTGCGAATCTGGTCAGCCACGTCCCAAAACGCGATGCCATGCGCAACACTCGGGTCCTGGCGAAGGCGCCCGACATAGGTGTCGGTCGTGTGCGCCAGAAGGCCCGGCATGGGATATGCCGCTGCGTCCATATCGTCCATCACGCAGACGCCTGGCGCCGCCTCCAAGGCGCGCCGTGCCTCGTCGACGGGCACCTCGTCTTCAAACTCGACGTTGATGGCCTCGCCATGGCAGCGCAGCACCGGCACGCGCACGCAGGTGGCGCTCACGGCCAGGTCGTCGTCATGCATGATCTTCTTGGTCTCGACGACCATCTTCCACTCCTCTTTGGTGGAGCCGTCGTCGAGGAACACGTCGATATGGGGGATGCAGTTGAACGCAATGCGATGCCGGAACGCCTCCACCGTCAGCTCGTCATCGGGCGTGCCGTCCAGAAACGCGCGCGTCTGCTCGTACAGCTCGTTCATGGCCGCCGCACCCGCGCCAGAGGCCGCCTGATAGGTGGACACCACGACGCGCTTGATGCGAGAGAGCTCGTACAGCGGCTTCAAGGCCACCACCATCTGGATGGTTGAGCAGTTGGGGTTGGCGATGACGCCAGAATGCCACGCCACGTCCTCGGGATTCACCTCAGGCACGACGAGCGGCACGTCTTCGTCCATGCGAAAGGCAGACGAGTTGTCGATCATGACCGCACCCGCGGCAACGACCGCATCGCGCATCCTCTTCGAGACATCGCCGCCCGCAGAGAACAGGGCGATGTCGACGCCTTCGAACGCCTCGGGGGTCATCTCGCGCACGACGAGCTCGCCTGCAGGCACGTCCCCGCAGCCCTCGAAGGCGACCTTCTTGCCAGCCGAGCGTGCCGAAGCCAGCGCGCGCACCTCGCTTGCCGGGAAGTCAAGCTCGTGGAGCACGCGCAGGAACTCCTGCCCGACAGCCCCCGTCGCGCCCGCTATCGCCACTACCGGCCGCGCCGGCATCTGCTTCGTCCACGCCATGTCTTGCCCCTTTGCCCTATCGTCCCTTGTTCATCTTTGCTGCGATCTCCTCGGCCGAGAGCTGCGTCTCCTCGAAGACCGACTCGCTGTCCAGCTCGAACGCCGTGTGCAGCACTTGCACGGCGCGCTGGGCCTCCGACGCCTCGATCACCATCGACAGTCGGATGGGAGACGTCGAAATCGCCAGGATGTTGATGTTGTTCTCGCCGAGCGTGCGAAACGCCCGCGCCGACACGCCAGGCGTCGACTTCATGCCCGTGCCGACGAGGCTCACCTTCGCGATGTCCTCGTCCACGTCGTAGCTGGCCGCGCCTATCTCGGGCAGCACCGCCTCTATCGTCTCTTTGGCCTTCGGAAGATCGGCCGCCGGACAAGTGAACGAGATGTCGGTCGCGCCGTCCAACGAGGTGTTCTGGATGATCATGTCCATGTTGACGCTGTTCTCTCCCAGCGCCGTGAACACCTTCGCGGCTACGCCGGTCGTGTCAGGCACATGGCGAATCGTGACCTTCATCTCAGACTTGTCATGGGCGATGCCGGTGATGACGGCCTGCTCCATACGGGACTCCTCCCTGACATAGGTACCCTCGGCCTCGGAAAAGGCCGACCTCGAATGGATGACGACGCCCCACTTCTTGGCGAACTCGACGGCGCGCGACTGCAGCACGCCTGCGCCCACGCTGGAAAGCTCCAGCATCTCGTCGTAGGTGACGACGTCGAGCTTGCGTGCACGCGGGGCGATTCTCGGGTCGGTCGTATAGACGCCATCGACGTCAGAATAGATCTCGCAGACGTCAGCGTCGATGCCCCACGCGACCGCGACGGCGGTCGTGTCTGACCCGCCGCGGCCCAAGGTGGTGATGTCGCCGTTGGCGTCGATGCCCTGAAAGCCCGCAACGACGGGGATCTTCCCTGCGCTCAGCGCCTCGAGGATGCGCTCGTTTCGCACCCGCACGATCTTGGCCCGGTTGTGCGTGCCGTTCGTCTCGATGCCGGCCTGGCGCCCGGTGAAGCTGATGGCAGGATATCCCATCGCCTCCAGCGCCAACGCAAGCAGCGTCATGGACACCTGCTCGCCCGTCGACAGCAGGCGATCCAGCTCGCGGGCAGGCGGGTCGGCATTGACGGCATTGGCCAGCCCCATGAGCTCATCGGTCGTCTTGCCCATGGCAGACACGACGGCCACCACCTGGTTGCCCGCGTCATGCATGGCCGCAAGGCGTCGGGCGACGCCCTTGATACGCTCGGGCGAAGCGACGGAGGTGCCCCCGAATTTTGCAACAATCAACGACATCGAATCAGCAGTCATCCTCTTTTGAAACGGTTTGGCAAACCACTTGTCTTGGTTTTGCGCATATGTTGTAAATGGTATCAGAGTTTCCAGAGGCGCTTATAATGAAAGATGACCAAAGGAGGCGCCATGCCGGCAGTCATCACTCACGATCTATTCGGGAAAGACGTCTACGACGAGCTGCATGGGACGCAGGAGCGCCCCTATGAGGAATACGAGGCGTTCTTGCTGGGCAACCAAGGGCCCGACGTGCTGTACTTCTGCGCGCTCAGCCCGACCTTGGCGGATGCAGCCAAGCTGGGATCCCAGATGCATCGATGCGACCCCACCTCCCTCATCGCCGCCTTTCGCGACGCGGCTGCCAACCTCGTCGAGGAGGTGCGCCCCCTCGGCATGGCGTATGCCGCAGGGTTCGTATGCCACTATGCCCTCGACGCATCGCTGCATCCGTTCGTCTATGCCCAAGAAGCCGCCCTCACCGGCGCCGGCGTCACCGGGCTCGATGACAGCGACGCACATGAAGTGCATGCCGAGATAGAAAGCGAGCTTGATGTGCTCGCTCTCAGCGCCAAGACCGGATGCACCATCGCTGAGTTCGTGCCTGCGCAGAACATCCTGCGAGCTGATGCTCGCGTGCTCGAGGTGGTGTCGTACCTGTACAAGCGCGTGGCATCGCAGCTCTTCGGCAAGGCCATCTCCAAGGACGCCTTCGCGAAGGGTGTGAAGAACTACCGCAGCGCCCTTTCGGCCCTCTACTCCCCCACCGGCGTGAAAAGGTCAGTCCTCGGGCGCCTGGAAAAGCTCGTGCGCCGGCACTCGTTCTTGCAGGCCATGAGCCACCGAAACGAGCTTCTGACGATGTCTCCGTTCGAAAACCGCGAGCATGCCACGTGGACCGACCCCGGCACCGGGGCCGTGCGCCACGAGAGCTTCTGGGACCTCTACGACGCTGCGCGCATCCGCACCCGGCTGTTCTTGGGCTTTTACCCCACCGCAACGAACGAGGCCATTGGCGCGTTCACCAATGGCCTCGACTTTCGCGGCAAGCCCACCACGGCGATCATCACCGCGGTGGAAGATGTCAGCTAGCTACACGTTCTTCAGCATGATGGTGGACATGATGGCCGCCGCGTGCTCGGTGGCATCGCAGCACTTCTCCATGCGCTCGTAGATGCGCGACCAGACCAAGACGTGCATGAGGTCGTCGTTTTCCACCGTATGCAGGTGGAACATGGCCTCCTTGTACAGAGTGTCGGCCTCTTCCTCGTAGGAGTTGATGTCGACGATGAGATGCTTGAACTTCTTGTTCTTCTTGAAGTTCTGGAACTCCACCATGGCTGCGTTGAGCGCCTTGCATGACTTGCGAATGAGGTCGGCGAACTGAAGCGCATTCTCCGGAATCGTCTTGATGGCGTAGATCTGCATGTGTCCCAGCACGTCGTCGATGTAGTCGAGGGTGTCGTCGAGCGCTTGCGCCAGCTGCACCACGTCCTCGCGGTCGAACGGCGGCATGAAGTCCATGGCGGTCATCTCGAAGATGTCATGGTTGATGTCGTCGCCGGCGTTCTCGTAGTCGTGCATCTGTTCCATGACGTCAGACAGCCCGCTGGCATGCTCGAACGTCACCATCGCCTCTTTGAGGAGGTCGGCCTCTTTGACCGCCAGCTCCGTCAGCGTCTCGTACGCTTTGAAATAGTTGTACTTCTTCTTTTTCGCCATTGTGAGTACCTTTCACCCCGACCAGCTCGCGCCGTTCGCACAAACAATAAGAGATGCTAGCAAATACCAAGGGCTCGAACAGGGCGCATCGGCACTTGTTACGGTTAGGTTACGCGAAACGGCAGACGCCGAACCGCGCCAGCGAGCAAGTCGCCCTACTCTTCGGGCTCCCAGCCGAATCGCGCGAACGTCGTCCTCTCGGCGCCGATCGTCGTCAGCTCGGCATGCCCAGGCAAAACGACCGTGTCGTCAGGCAGCTTGGCCAGCTTCTTCATGGATGCCGCCATGTCCGTCACCGATCCGCGCTCGAAGTCGGTACGGCCCGTGGTGCCGGCAAAGAGCGTGTCTCCCGAGACGAGCACGGGATAGCCGCTGTCATGGTTTCCGAACTGAGGGATGATGAACAGGCACAGAGAGCCGCTGGAGTGGCCTGGGGTCTCGATGACCTTCCACTGCATGCCGCCGACCGCGAGTACGTCCCCGTTCCCGACGCGGCGGTCGACCACGCACGGCACAGCGACGCGAGAGGTGTCCTCGGGACGCGGGCGCTCGATATAGTCGGCCTCCTCCCGCGAGGCAATGACCGGCGCGCCTGTCAGGCGCCTGAGCTCGGCAGCGGCCCCCGTGTGGTCCCAATGCCCATGCGTAAGGACGATGGCGTCCAGCTTGGCGCCACCCAGGCGCTCGACGATGAGCTCGGCGTGATCGGACGGGTCGACCACGAAGGTGCCCGTCCCGTCCGAGATGATATAGACGTTGTTGCCCAGACTTCCCATGACGAGGAAGCGCACGTCCACGCACAGCCCCTCCACCTTGACTTCGCGCATTTCCATGGCGACCTCCTGTCGTTTCGCTATCGCTTCGCTGCTGCCTCGCTGGGCAGCATGCGGCTTGCCTCGAACACGCCTTCGATCTTGCCCAAGGCCCCGATGATGCTGTCGATCTTCGAAAGGTCGCTGACCTCGAAGAGAAAGCGCATGTCCACGACGCCGTCTCGGTGCGTGTTGGTCGAGCACGACAAGACGTTGGCGCCCGACTCGGAGAATATCTGGGTCACCTCGAGCAAGAGGTTGATGCGGTCGAGCGCCTCGATGTGCACCTGCACCTTGTACAGCGCGCTCGATGACGGCATGCCGTCCCAAGCGACGTCGATGATGCGGTTGGGGTCGCGCTTCAGGTCCTCGGCGTTGGGACAATCGGCACGATGCACCGACACGCCTCGCCCGCGCGTCACGAACCCGATGATGTCATCGCCAGGCACGGGGTTGCAGCACCGCGACAGCCGGACGAGGATGTCATCGAGTCCCTTGACGACCACGCCGTTGGAGGAATGCGCCTCGTGCTTCTTGGGGCGCTTCACGCTCGTGATCATGGGGGGCATGATGCCGGTCGAGCTCTCGCTTTGGCCAAGCCGCGGCTTTTCCGACTCCTCCTTTGCCCGGTCGACCAGTATCTTGAGCATGCGGTTGCCGACGTGCTGGGCGCTCTCTTTGCCGCGCGCCAGCTGCACGAACATGTCGTCGGCGTTGTTGAAGCCCATGGCCTCGGCCACGATCTTGAGGGCGCGCATCGAGCGCGCGCTCGACAGGCCCACCCCGTGCTTGCGCATCTCCTTCATGAGGATGTCGCGCCCGTCCTGGACGTCGGTGGAGCGGTTCGCCTTGGAGAAGTAGCTGCGAATCTTGTTGCGCGCCGACGGCGTCTGGACGATGTTGAGCCAGTCGCGCGAGGGGCCGGAGTTCTTGGAGGTCAGCACCTCCACGCGGTCGCCCACCTTCAGCTCGTAGGTCAAAGGCACGATGGCGCCGTTCACCTTGGCGCCGACGCAGTGGTTGCCCACCTCGGTATGGACCGCATACGCAAAGTCGATCGGCGTGGCTCCCGCCCGCAGCGTCTTGGCATCCCCGTTCGGCGTGAACACGTATATCTCGGTGTTGTCCAAATCCATCTTGAGCGACTTCAGGAACTCGCGCGAATCCTCCGTCTCGTCCTGCCAGTCGACCATCTCGCGCAGCCACGCCAGCTGCTTGTCGAGCTCTTCGGCCCGAACGCGGGCGCCGCCCTCCTTGTAGCGCCAGTGCGCCGCGACGCCGTATTCGCTCGCGCGATGCATCTCTTCGGTGCGTATCTGCACCTCGAGCGGCTTGCCTGCCGGACCCATGACCG
>CAJUFC010000024.1 GCA_910585565.1 uncultured Eggerthellaceae bacterium
CCCCGCCGGTCCATCACCAGGTTCTTCACGAAGCCGCTCTTGAAGTCGCGCGACAGGAAGACCGCGATGAAAACCGAGCCCAGGATACTCAAAAGGCCACCAGACAAAAACGCCTGCGACCACGTAGAGGTCAAGCTCGGCATCACCTTGGCCCTCAGCGCCTCGATCTCCTTCAGGCTCTCGTCAAGGTCCTGCGTAAGCTCGGTGCGCTGCTCCTCAGTTAGCGACTGAACGCCCCTGTCAACGCTCTCGGTCACCATGTTCGCGAACTCGGGCGACGCGAAAAACGAAAGCATGCACGCCACCAGAATCATCAGCACCGCCGCCACGCCAGCGCAGACCCAAAAGTCGATGCGGCGCACCATGCGGTACAAGTCGCTCTTAAGCAAGTTGAACATTGCGAGCACCGCCTTCCATCAGCTCGACGAAGTAGTCTTCCAGATCGCGACGCATCTCGGTGAACTCCAGCACCGTCGCGTCCAGCTCGTGCAGGCGCGCAGCCACCGCGGCTGCCCCTGGGCCGTCCGCCATGCGCACGGCACCATCTGGCTCCATCGTGAACCGCGCCCGAGGATAGGCCTCCTCCAGCCGGGCCAGCGTGCGCGCCGGATCGGTCGTCTTGATCCGCAGGCTCTCGCCGCACTCGCGCTGCACCTCGTCGGCCGTCATCTCGCGCACCATGCGCCCGTCGGCAATCACGCCGTAGCGCGTGGCCATGCGATCCAGCTGGTCGAGCACGTGCGAGCTCACCACGACCGTCACGCCGAACGACTCGTTAAGCCGCATCACCAGGTTGCGCAGGTCGCGCGTGCCTTCCGGGTCCAACCCGTTAAATGGCTCGTCCAACAGCAGCAGGTCGGGCGACCCCAACAGCGCCAGCCCGATGCCGAGACGCTGCTTCATGCCTTGCGAAAACCGCTTCGACCGCTTGCCGCCAGCGCCCTCGAGCCCCACCAGGCGCAGCACCTCCTGGCAGCGCGCCGGCGCGTCAGCCACGCCCAGCGCCAGCGCCTTGGCCATCAGGTTGTCTTTCGCCGAGAGGTTCGGCAGAAGCCCGGGGTTCTCGATGAGCGACCCCACGCGCATCGCCGGTCGCACATCCGCACGCGCGCCGCCCTCCTGCACCGACGCATCCAGCGCCTGCCCGAACAGCAGCACCTCCCCCGCACTCGGGCGCACCAGGCTGTCGACCATCTTCATCACGGTTGATTTGCCGGCGCCGTTTTTGCCCACGAAGCCGTAGATGTCACCTTCGGCCACATGCATGTCAAAGCCATCGACCACGCGGCGCCCGCCATAGGCCTTGGTCAGCCCGCGCGTTTCCAGAACGTACATCGCTCCCCTTTCCGTATTTCCTGTGACTGCGTTTGAGTATGTACGTCAGGCTTTGGGAAACTTTTGGCTAATCTTTAAGAAAGTTTGAAGAAACGCGGAAGCCGATGCCCCAAACGGTCTGGATGTAGTCGTCGGTACCGGTCGGCTTGAGCTTGGCGCGCAGGTTGGAGACGTGCGCGCTCACGGTGCTGTCCTGCGCAACGTACGGCTCGCCCCACGCGTGCTCGAACAGCTCCTGCTTGGTGAACACGCGCCCCGGGCTCTCGGCCATGAGCTCGATGATGTTGAACTCGGTGCGCGTCAGCGCCAGCGGCTCGCCGTCCACGCTGAGGGTGCGCGACGCATGGTCCAACACCCACCGCCCGAAGCGCCGGGAGCCCTCACCCCCAGAAGCGCCAGCGGCACCCGCGCGCATGCGATGGCGCAGCTGCACCTGCACGCGCGCCGCCAGCTCGTCGAGGTCGAACGGCTTGGCGAGGTAGTCGTCGGCCCCCAGGTTCAACAGGTCCACCTTGTCAGTGGGGGCCGTGCGCGCCGACGCCACGATGATGGGCAGGCTCTCGTCAGCCGCGCGAATGGCCCGCACCACGTCCTCGCCAGGCACGCCCGGCAGCATGAGATCGCAGATTACGAGGTCGAAGCTGCCCTGGCTCAGCAGGAGCTGCGCCTCGGTGCCCGAAAACGCCGAAACCGTCTTCAGTCCCTCGCGCGCCAAGCGACGGCACACCACGTCATTTATGGCTGCGTCATCCTCAACAACGAGCACGCTTGCCCGTCCGTCGCTTCCGTCCCTCATGGCCACCCCCTCACGCTCTGCGCCGCCCGCCCCCGGAGCCCTCGCCCCGGGCCGCACCCGCTCCGCGGCGCCTCTCAATCGGATGACATTATCCCCGTCCGGCGTCATCCTGTACAATGCAACCATGGTTCCGCTTCATATTCTGACATTGGTATTCTCATCGCTTGAGCAGCCGGCGATTCTCGTGCTTGAGCCCGACGAGCCTCCAGCCCAGGGCATGTCTCGCATCGTCCCTGTATGGATCGGGCCGCAAGAGGCCATGCAGATCGGCATCGCCATCGAGGGCCTCAAGCCACCGCGGCCGCTTACCCACGACCTCTTCCTCAACGCGCTCACCAACCTAGACGCTCGGGTCGACCACGTCGTCATCCACGACGTTGCGAACACGACGTTCTTCGCAAAGCTCGTGCTGCGCTCGCACGGCCGTCTCATCGAGCTGGATGCGCGTCCGACCGACGCCCTCTCGCTCGCCGTTCGCGAAGGCGCGCCCTACTACATCGAAAGAGATGTCCTCGACCGCGCATCGTTTCCGTTCCTCTTCAAGGAGGCCAAGAACAAGGAACTCGAAATCAAGGAGTTTCACTCGTTCGTCAAGGACCTCAATCCCGAAGACCTGCTGTAGCGAGACGACGGGGCGACGGGCGGCAAAACGGCGATCGCACACGTCAGCAGCCCAGCTCAGCGACGCGAACCCGAGAACCCCTCCCCCGCAGCCCAGCGAAAGAGCTAAAATACCCTTCATGCAAAGAAAGCGTGAAGACAAGCCCGCTGCTATCCCGCAAGCCATCAGTTCGGTGATGCTGCTTGTGTTGTCGATAACATGCTTCATCATCGCGCTCATGATCGTCACGTCCATCGTACGCGTGCTGTTCGGCTTCGCGCTCGCGCGGTGATTTGCCGCCCTGTCTCAGCTGACCCATCATGTGGAAACGCTTCTCGCTCTATGACCTCAAGGTAATCGGCCACTACCTGGGCATCCTCATCCTGTTTTCGGCTGGCCTCATGGTGGTGCCGTGGCTCACAGCGCTGGTCTTTCAGGAATGGGACCCGTTCTACCGCTACCTCTACTCCATCGGCATCGCACTGGTCGTGGGGTCGCTTTTGCGCTTCTGCCGCATCCGACATGCGCGACTCAACCGGCAGCAGGCGCTGGCCGTCGTCGGGCTCGCCTGGATCGTGCTGGGTCTCTTCTGCTCCATCCCGCTGTATTTCTCGGGGCACTACACCACCTACCTCGATGCGCTGTTCGATGGCGTATCCGGCCTCACCACGACCGGCGCCGCGCTCGTCGTCGACCTGGACCACCTGTCCTATGCAGACAACATGTTCCGCTTCGTTATGCACCTGCTCGGCGGCCTCGGCCTTATCGTCGTCGCGCTCTCGCTCGGCGTGTTCGGCAAGCGCGCCGGATCGTCTCTCTACACCTCCGAGGCACGCAACGAGCACGTCGTGCCCAACGTCATCCAGACCACGACGTTCATCAGCAAGATAACCGCATGGTTCATCGGCATTGCCACCGCCATCGTCGCGGGACTGATGCTGGCCTCCGGCATCGAGCCGGTGCGCGCCCTCTTGCAGGCGCTCTGGGTGTCCATCTCGGGCTTCGTCACCGGCGGCTTCACCCCCATGCAGCAGTCGATCCTCTATTACCACTCGTTTCCCATCGAGTTTCTGCTGATGGTCCTCATGCTGCTGGGCACCATCAGCTTCGCGGTCTATTCGAAGGTGCTGCGCGGACATCTGGGAGACTTCTTCCGCGACATCGAGACCCGCACGGCGGTTTTGTGGCTGGGCGCCATGGTCACCGTGTTCGTGGCCTCGCTAGCCACCTCAACGCTCTTCTCGGACATCCCCGACCTCCTGCGTCGCGGCACGTTCATGGTGATTTCGGTGTTCACGACGACCGGCTTTTCCGTCATCACCGTCAACCAGCTGGTGACCGTGCTCACTTCGGGCGCGTTCATGGCCATCGCCATCGTCATGGCTGTCGGCGGCGGGGCCGGATCCACCGCAGGCGGCATCAAGATCTACCGCGTCGGCGTCATCGCCAAGTCGATCATCTCCACCATCAAGGAGGCGGTCTCTCCCGACTCGGCTGCCGTGGTGGTCACCTACAACCACCTCGGACGCCGCGTGCTGACCGCGAACACGGTCAAAGAGGCCATGACCATCTTCATCCTCTACGTCATCACCTACGTCATCGGCACGCTCGTCGGCATCGCCCACGGCTACGACGCCCAGCAGGCCATGTTCGAGTCGATTGCCATGACGTCCAATGGCGGCCTCATCACCGGCATCGCCACGCCCGGCATGCCTGCTACCCTCGAACTGTTCTACATCCTGCAAATGTGGGTGGGCCGCCTTGAGTTCGTGACGCTGCTTGCCTTCGTCGCGCAGCTGGCCGCAACGCTCATCCCGCGACGCGGGTGGAAAGACCGCCTGTTCAACGGGGATAGCCAGCGCGCGAAGACGCACACGCCCCTCGCTGACGCCGACAACGAGCGCACCTTCGAGCGCGCCGCCGCCAGCGCGGCCGCTGCAGCCCATGCCGAGGCAGCCGCCTCGGCCCCTTCAGCTGCCTCGGACCACACGACCCCTGCCAACCAGGCCGTCGCCCCTGCCAGCCAACCGTCCGCCAGCGCCACCAAGGAAGCCATATGAGCGAGCAGCCCCGATTCGGATTCCTGCGCTATCTGACGGCGTCGCCCACGTCGCGCATGTGGCTTGTCATCCTCGCGCTGACGCTCGCGGCACTGTGCGTTACCGGCATTGCGCAATGCACGACCGAGCAGCAGGACATCATCGGCCCAGCTGCCAGCGACAGCCTCGATGCCGCCGGCCTTACTGCCGAGACCGAGACCGACGCATCCCCCAACCGCGTCAACACCTCGCAGCTGCCCGACAGCTCGTTCATCTATGACGTATCCATCGAGGAGCTGGCCAATGCCGACTCCTACATCAACGGGCAAATCGTGCAGGTCACCGGCGAGGTGGTGGGCGACCGCATCATCGCCGAAGACAACCCGACCTACTGCTGGATCACGCTGCAATCCGTCAACAAGACCGACTCCGAGCTGACTGTCTACATGCCTCTCACGCAAGCACGCTCGATCGATACGTACGGGGCCTACGGCAAGCGTGGCACTACGCTCCAAGTGCGCGGCACGTTCCAACTGAGCTGCACCGACCACCAAGGCTCGAGCGAGATGCATGCCGACAACGTCGCCATCGTGTCCAAGGGCGCCACCGAGCATATCCCCTTCGACGCCAACGAGATGATTCCCGGTCTTCTGCTTGTCATCCTCGGCTGCATCCTGGCACTGACCTACAACGTCATCCAAGAGAGGCAGCGATGATCGGAGAAGTCGTCAAGCTGGACCGCAAGTTCCCGCTCGTCACGCTCACAGACGGCAGCCGCCTGCGCTGCGAGCACGCCACCACCCTCAAAAAGCACGGAACCGAGCGCGCCGTCATCGGCGACATCGTCGATGTCGAGTTGCCCTGCGGCCACGATGTGGGCGTCATCACGAACATCCGCCCGCGTACGACGACGTTCGTTCGCAAGGACCCCACCGAGCGCATGCTTCCGCAGGTCCTTGCCGCCAACTTCGACATCGTGCTGGTGGTGCAGCCGGCCGACTCGCTTAACCTCAAGAGGCTCGAGCGCGAACTGGTCTTGGCTCATGAGACGGGAGCGAGCGTAGCGGTCGTGCTCACCAAGGCCGACCTCCTCGGCGACGAGCGCCACGCAGCCGACGCCGCCGAGCGCGTGCGCGATCTGGCTGGCAGCGAGGTGCCTGTTCTGGTGATGGCCAAAGGCGACGAGGCGTCCGTCGAACGCGTGCGCAGCCTCATCGGAAGCGGCACCGCCGTCTTGATAGGCCGCTCGGGCGTGGGCAAGTCGACCATGGTCAACATTTTGCTCGGCACTGACGTCCGCGCCACCTCCGAGGTGCGCGCCAACGATGGCAAGGGTCGCCACAAGACCGTATCGCGCGAAATCGTCCAGCTGCCCGCAC
>CAJUFC010000025.1 GCA_910585565.1 uncultured Eggerthellaceae bacterium
CGAGCCCAAGACCAAGGCCGAGCAGGACAAGATGGCCGTGGCGCTGCAGAAGCTCGCCGAGGAGGACCCGACGTTCCGCGTGTCCACCAACCACGAGACCGGCCAGACCATCATCGCCGGCATGGGCGAGCTGCACCTCGAGATCATCATCGACCGCCTGCTGCGCGAGTTCAAGGTCGAGGCAAACGTCGGCAAGCCCCAGGTTTCCTACCGCGAGCGCCCGGGCCACGAGGTCATGGGTGCCGAAGGCAAGTTCGTTCGCCAGTCCGGTGGCCACGGCCAGTATGGTCATGCGGTCATCAACATGTACCCGCAGGAGCCGGGCACGGGCTACGAGTTCGAGAACAAGATCGTCGGCGGCGTCATCCCCAAGGAGTTCATCCCTGCGGTCGACAAGGGCATCCAAGAGGCCCTCAACTCCGGCGTTCTGGCTGGATACCCCGTCGAGGACATCAAGGTCGAGCTCGTCGACGGCAGCTTCCATGAGGTCGACTCCTCCGAGGCCGCGTTCAAGGTGGCAGGCTCCATGGCCATCAAGGACGCCCTCAAGAAGTCTGACCCGGTCATCCTCGAGCCGGTCATGTCCGTCGAGGTGGAGACGCCCGAGGAGTACACGGGCTTCGTCATGGGCGACATCCCGTCTCGCCGCGGCATCATCCAGGGCCAGGAGCAGCTGGGCAACGCTGTTGTCATCAGCGGCAAGGTCCCGCTGAACAACATGTTCGGCTACGCGACCGACCTGCGCAGCGGCACCCAGGGACGCGCTGTCTACACGATGCAGTTCGACTCCTACGAGCCGGTTCCCAAGAACGTCGCTACCGAGATCATCGGCAAGGCTGGCGGAAACGCATAAGACTTTAGGCGGCTGGCAAGGCACTGCATCCGTTCTCCCGAAGGCTCGCTTCGAGCCACCCACGGACGAGAGCGCACGCAGAGGCACTTGCGGCGAAACGAAAACCTATTGGAGGTAAAGCAAGTGGCAAATTCTAAGATTCGCATCCGCCTGAAGGGCTATGACCACGAGATCGTGGACCAGTCCATCAAGCTGATCGTCGATACGGCGCAGAAGACGGGCGCCCAGATTTCGGGCCCCATCCCGCTGCCGACGGAGCGCAACATGTACTGCGTCATCCGCTCGCCGCACGTCAACAAGGACTCGCGCGAGCAGTTCGAGATGCGCACGCACAAGCGACTCATGGACATCATCAACCCGACACCGAACACGGTCGACTCCCTGATGCGGCTCGACCTCCCGGCCGGCGTCGACATCGAGATCAAGCTGTAGGCCGGAAGGGAGCGAGACATGATAAACGCAATCTTTGGCAAGAAGGTCGGGATGACCCAGCAGTTCATGGAGGATGGCACCGTCATCCCCATCACGGTCATCCAGGCTGAGCCAAATGTCATCACCCAAGTCAAGACCGTCGACACCGACGGGTACGAGGCGGTGCAGGTGGGCTTTGGCGCCATCAAGGCCAACAAGGTCAACAAGCCGATGCAGGCCGAGGCCGACAAGCGCGGCGTTGCCCCCACCAAGCATCTGCGCGAGATCCGCGTGGAGAACGCCAGCGAGCATGCCGTTGGCGAAGAGCAGAAGGTGGGCGCCTTTGCAGAGACCAAGAAGGTCGACGTGACGGGCACGTCCAAGGGCAAGGGCTTCGCCGGCGTCATGAAGCGCTACGGCTTCCGCGGCGGCCCGGGCGGACATGGCGCGCACTTCCACCGCGCTCCCGGCTCGGTCGGCCAGTGCGCCACGCCTTCGCGCGTGTTCAAGGGCCTGCGTCTGCCGGGTCACATGGGCGTTGACACCGTGACGGTGCGCAACCTCGATCTCGTCAGCATCGACGAGGAGCAGAACCTCATGCTCATCCGTGGCGCCGTCCCTGGCGGCACGAACGCAGTCGTCCGTGTTCGCATGGCCGACGCAATGTAATCCCGCGCTCGAGGGAATGCATTTCAAGTCAGGTTCATGGCACGAAGACAGTTCGAGACGGGCACAAGCTCGTCTCAGGAATTACGCAAGGAGTTAAAACTGATGGCGACTGTAGATATAAAGGACGCAAAGGGCGCAAAGGCCGGCACAGCCGAGCTGAGCGATGCCGTCTACGGCATCGAGCCCAACATGCACGTGATGCATCGCACCGTCAACGCGCAGCGCGCAAGCTGGCGCGAGGGCACCGCGAACACCAAGACCCGCGGCATGGTCCGCGGCGGCGGCAAGAAGCCGTGGAGGCAGAAGGGCACCGGCCGTGCTCGTCAGGGCACGATCCGCGCACCCCAGTGGCGTGGCGGCGGCGTCGTATTCGGCCCGCACTCCCGCAGCTATGACCAGAAGGTCAACAGCAAGGAGATCAAGCTGGCCATGCGCTCGGCGCTGTCTGCCAAGCAGCAGGCAGGTGACGTGGTGGTCGTGAAGCCGTTCGAGTTCGAGAAGCCCTCGACCAAGCAGGCCACGGCTGCCCTGAAGGCGCTTGAGCTCGCTGGCACCAAGATCACGCTCATCATCAAGAACGACGACGTCGACACGTTTTTGTCGTTCCGCAACATCCCCGGTGTCGAGATCTTGCCGGTCAACAACATCAACGCCTACGATCTGATCGACAACAAGAAGCTGGTCATCCAGGATGACTGCCTTCCCTACATCGAGGAGGTGCTCGCATAATGGCAAAGGATGCGAGGGAAATCATCATTCGCCCCATCATCACCGAGCACAGCTACGATGTGATGGAGTACAACGTCTACACGTTCGAGGTGGCCAAGGACGCCAACAAGGTCGAGATCGCCAAGGCAGTCGAGGAGATCTTTGACGTCAAGGTGGTCAAGGTCAATACGCTGAACGTCAAGCCCAAGCCCAAGCGCGTGCGCTACCAGCGCGGCTACACCCGCACCTGGAAGAAGGCCATGGTCACCCTGGCCGAGGGCGAGACGATCGAGATCTTCGCCAGCTAGCGCCAGCACGCTGCAGCGAGCCTCATGAGAAAAGGGGGCGGCCACCGTTGAGGTGGCCGCCCCCTTTTCTTGCGTCGTAGCGCTCTGGCTTCTCACGGGCTTTCGGGAGGCCCGAACGAACGTCCCCTCGCATCCCCTTGGTCGTCGCCCGTATCGCGGGCGAGACGTCAGGGACGCGTCACTCTTCGCACTTCTTGTGTTCCACGACGAGCTCGCGCGTGCCCAAGGCGTCCTCACGCTCCTTTTCCAGGCGCTCTGCCAGTTCCTCGTCTGCAAGCTCGTGCACGAGCTCGTCCGCATGACGCACCGCCTCGCGATCGGCATGCGAGAGGTTATCTGCATCCTTTTTGGTGGTCACATAGCTCACTCCGCGCTTCTGCGCGATGCTTGCCTGCGCGAACAAGAGCGTGAAGCCGACGACACCCGCGACAAGCGAGGCAATCAGGATGGAAAGCTTGGCCTCCGTTATCAGCACCGCATCCGTGTAGGCGAGATTGGCCACGAAGATAGCCATCGTAAAGCCCACGCCTCCCAATATGGACGCGCCAAGCATATGCATCCAGTTCACGTTCTCCGGCAGATTCGCGATGCGCGTCTTTATCGTGATGAAGCTGAACAGCATGATGCCGATAGGCTTGCCCAGCACGAGGCCGAAGAACACGCCGAGCACGACCGTTGAGTTGACCATCGTCTCGACGTCGAGCCCCCCGAACGACACGTCGGCGTTCGTGAGCGCGAACAGCGGCAGTATGGCGAAGTAGACCCACGGATACAGCATGTGCTCGAGCCTTGTGGCGGGGGGCACCGCCTGGCGGGAGACGCGGGTGAGGCTCGACATCGCATTGATGTATTTCTTCTGCGCGACGAGTGGCGTGTTGTCGCCGTCGTAGTAGATGTTCGCAAGCTCCACTCGCTCCCCCGACCAGTCGAGGAAGTTCTGCAGATTCACCCGCGACCCCGACGGGATCACGAACGCCAGAAGCACGCCGGCGATCGTGGAGTGGATGCCGGACATGAACACACAGAACCACAGCACGCAGCCGACCAGCATGTACGGGACGAGGGAGTAGACATGACAACGGTTCATCAGCAGAAGCGCTATGAACACAAACGCCGACATCGCTAGCCAGAAGAAGTCGGGGCTTTCCCCATAGAAGACGGCGATGACGATGATGGCGATGATGTCGTCAGCCACCGCCAGCGTCGAGAGGAACACGCGCACGCCTGAGGGCACGCGGCTGCCCAGAAGCGCCAGGATACCGAGCGCGAAGGCGATGTCAGTCGCCGTCGGCACGCCCCAGCCGCGAATCGACTCGGCATGCCCCGCATTGAAGGCCAGATAGATCGCGATGGGTGCCAAGACGCCGCCAGCTGCACCGAGAATCGGCAGGATGGCCTGGCGGATGTTCGTCAGCTCGCCTGCCGTCATCTCATACTTGATCTCGAGTCCGACCAGCAGGAAGAACACCGCCATGAAGATGTCGTTGATGATATGAGCCAAGGACATCTCGCCGTGCGCGTCCCCGATACCGATGGTCACATGCATGTCCCAAAAGCCCAAGAATGGCTCGTAGGCCGGCGTGTTCGCCACGATGAGCGCCACGATCGCCGCAATCAGCATGACTGCCGCAGCCCGCGTTGACGAGTGCGTGAACTTCAGAAGGGCTCGAATGCGCCGGTTGCGCTTCTGCACCGACTCGATGAAGATGCCGTGCGGGTCGGGATTGTCAGGCGTCGGTTGGATGAGCTCAGGGAACTCATGCACCCGCATCGGCACGTCGATGTTGCGCGACGTCTCTACGTGAACGGTCTTGTCGCCAGGTTCTATCTGCACGATCTGCGCATCGCCGCTGCCGCTCTTCTTGTCAGTCATCTCGTTGCCTCTCAGTGATTTTTGTCACTTTGTATGTTACCAAATGCAACATTTCTGCATCGAAGAGGCTCAGATGCGTTGTTCTTTCGATAATTGCGCTATTCTATTCTCGTATTATCCGTCGTTATGTTACTGGAGTGATTGATATGGATGTCACCGTATCTGGACGCAAGATGCCGGTTAGCGATTCCCTCAAGGCGTATGCTGAGGACAAGATCGGCGGCACGGTCGAGCAGCTTGACGTAGATGCCATCGCGTGCGAAATCGTGCTGTACCGAGAGAAGAACCCGGCCAACCCCAACCCGGCCATATGCGAAGTCACCGTCATCATGAAAGGACATGTGGCCCGCGTCGAAGAGAGCGAGCAGGATATGTTCGCCGCCATCGACGTCGCTGCCGCCAAGATATCCCGCCAGCTGCGCAAGTTCAAGACGCGCGTCAAGGACAAGAGGCGCAAGAAGACCGAAGAAGCCATGGCTCAGATGGAGGCCGGTGCCAAGGCAGACGCCGAGCTCGACCTGGACAAGCTCATGGAAGAGCTGTCAGACGAAGGCGAGATCGTCCGTCGCAAGCAGATCACCTATACGCCCTGCACCGAGGACGAGGCCTTGGTCAAGATGGACCTGCTCGGGCACGACTTCTTCATCTACACCGATCGCGACTCGGGCGAGGTGCACGTGCTCTATCGCCGCAGCGACGGCGGCTACGGCCTGCTCACCCCGCATCCGGAGGCATAGCTGCCATAGGCACGCTTCACCTCTCCGATGGAATACAAGGTCCCGAAGGCGGCAATGACCCCTTCGGGACCTTCGCTTTGCAGGGCCAAGCCGACGGCAGCTGCCGCGGAGTCAGCCAACAGCACCGGCACCTCAGGAGACTGCCGGGCAATCTCCTGAGCGAGCGCGTCTGCCGCGAGAGCGCGCGGGTTGTCCGGCGCATACACGACGAAGCGCTTGGCAAGCGGCAGCAGCGCAGCGATCATCTGCGGATAGTCCTTGTCGGCCAGAACGCCCATCACCAGCGTGACGCGTCCGTCGTCGGGCAGCATTGGCGTCGATGGCGCAGCATCGTCGAAGCAGATGCCCCGTGCGGCGCTCTGGATGCCCTCAGAGGCGCGCTCGCCGCTCTGGTGGGCTGCTGCACCCTTTTGGCCGCCCGAGCCTCCCAGGAGGTCCCGCAGCGACGAGGCGAGCGCTTCGGCGCCTTGTGGGTTGTGCGAGCCGTCCACGATCACGAGCGGACGATGGCCCAGCACCTCGAAGCGACCCGGCCACGTTGCCGAGGCGATGCCCTCGCTCACCGCTTCGGGGCTCACCCCCAACGCATGGGCCGCGTCAATGGCGACAGCGGCATTCTCGGGCTGATAGAGCGCCAGCAGGCGCGTTGCGTAGGCATGCCCTCGGTATGAGAAGCGCCGCAGGCCCGCCTGCGCATCGATGCCACCCACCGCAAGCTCGGCAAAGTCCGCTATCTCGAGCGGACAGCCAAGGCGCGCGCAGCGCTCCTCGATGACCCGCATGGCGTCTCTGTCTTGCGGATAGGAGACGACAGGAACAGCCTCCTTGATGATTCTCGCCTTCTCCTGAGCGATGCTCGCGAGCGTGTCCCCCAGGATGTCAGTGTGGTCAAGCCCGATGCGCGTGATGACGGCCAGCTCGGGCACGACCACGTTCGTCGCGTCCAGCCTGCCGCCCAAGCCCACCTCGATGACCGCGATGTCGCACCTCGCCCGCGCGAAGTGCACGCACGCCACCGCGAACATGAGCTCGAACTCGGTTGGATGCTCCCCCGTCACGCGTTCCACCTCCGCCGCCGCGTCGCGCACGAGCATCGTGGCAGCCAAAAGCGCGTCAGGGGCGATGTCTGCGCCATTGACGCGGATGCGCTCCTCGAAGCGTTCGATGTAGGGGCTCGTGAACAGCCCCACGGTGAGTCCCGCGGCTCGCAGGATGGCATCGACAAACGCACATGTAGAGCCCTTGCCGTTCGTGCCAGCGACGTGCACCACGCGAAAGTCGCGCTGCGGGTCGCCCAGCCTCTCCAGCAAAAGAGAGACGCGCTCGAGCCCCAGCGAGGAGTGGCGCCAGCGCGGAAAGTTGATGTAGGCGACCGGATCGAACACGCGCAACAGCCTCGCCTACTGCTCTCGCGGCTTCTTCAGCAGCTCTCCGAGCATGGCGAAGTCGTCTTCGAGGACGACCTTCTTCGACGAGTCGTACAGCGCGGCCGCCGGATGAAACACCGGGAACACCTTGAACTTGCCGGTCTGATGCAGCTGCCCGCGCAGCGAGGTGATGCCGCGCTCGGTCTTGAGGATGAACTTCGTGGAGAAGTTGCCCAGCGTCACGATGTATTCCGGCATGATCGCACGCGTCTGCTCGCGCAAGAAGTCGGCACAGGCGTTGATCTCGTCGACCTGCGGGTTGCGGTTGCCAGGCGGTCGGCACTTGAGCACGTTGGCGATGAAGACGTCCTCGCGCGCGAGGCCCGCTATGGCCAGAAGCTCGTCTAAGTACTTGCCTGCCGCGCCCACGAAGGGCTTGCCCTGCAGATCCTCGTTCTTGCCCGGCGCCTCCCCCACGATCATGACGCGCGCGACGGCCGAGCCGTCACCAAAGACGACATGGGTGCGGCCTTCGCACAGCGGGCATTTGCAGCACCGCTCAACATGCGAGCGAATCTCATCCAATGTCAGAACAGGTTTTGCCATGGCGACAATTATAGGACGAACTCAGTCAAATCGGCTTTCCATCTCTGTGAAACGTAACAACAAAAGCAGTCATTGCAAATCAGAGCCAGCGAGGGTTGCTGCGGTGCGTGATAGCGAGGCGTCGGGCGCTCGCGCAGCCTCTGCGCCGTGAGGGCAAGCTCGAAAGCCCCGCTGTCGCGTGCCCTAGCAAGCCGCAGCGGGCAGGGCTGTCTGGGATCTACGTATAGATTCTCGGCAATCTCAGGTTGCCGAACCCGATCATGATCTCGTAGGGAATGGTGTTGGCGGCTTCTGCCATGTCGTCGACGGTGATAAAGCAGTTGCCCTGCGCCCCGATGATGACGACCTCGTCGCCCACCTCAGGATCGATGCGCCCGATGTTGTTGCGCGTACGCTGGTCCACCTCGAACATGCACTGGTCCATGCAGATGGCACCCACCTGCGGGTGGAAGACGCCGTTCATGATGAAGTTGATCTTGCCGGACAACGTTCGGCTGAGGCCGTCGGCATACCCGAGCGATATCGTGCACGTCTTCGCAAAGCCGCTGCTTCGGTGCTTGAGGCCATAGCTCACGCCCTCGCCTACCGGCACCTGGTTGACCTGGCGGATGCGCGCATGCACGCTCATGGAGGGCATCAAGTTGACGACCCCGATCGTCATGGGGCACGGGTAGCACCCATACATCGCGATGCCGACGCGCACCATGTCATAGTGCACCTCCGGGTAGCGCAGCGTGGCCGACGAGTTGGCCGCATGCACGATGCCAGGGTCGTAGCCACGCGCACGCATGAGCGCGATGGCCTCCTCGAAGCGCTGGCGTTGCAGCTTGAAGTCCATGATGTCGTGCGAGTCCGCCGTGGCGAAGTGCGTGAAGGTGCCGATGAGGTCGAGCGCCCGATGAAACGATATCGTGTCCAGAAGGGCGATGACGTCGCTGCAGCGCACGCCGACGCGGTTCATGCCCGTGTTGATCTTGAGATGGAACGGCGCACGCATCCCCACCGCGTCAGCCGCCTCGGCGTACTTGACGGCAAACTCGGCCGTCGACACCGCAGGCGTGAGCTTGTAGGCCAACAGCAGCGGAATCGTGTCGATGGGCGGCTCGGACAAGATGAGCACCGGCGCATCGATATCGCCCGCACGCACGGCGATGCCCTCGTCCACCGTCGCCACGCCCAGCTGGTCGGCACCCGAGTTGAGGGCGGTCTTCGCCACCTTCACCGCGCCGTGCCCGTAGGCGTCTGCCTTGATGATGGCCATGAACAGCGTCTCGGGGCGCATCATCCCCTTGATGGCCATCACGTTGTTCTGAATCGCCGTGAGGCTGATCTCGACCCAAGACCACCTGCGCGCTGTGCGCTCGATGTGATCGAGCTCTTGGAAGTCGAAGACAGGCCCCACCTCACCTGCGGCAGGGTCGGGCATCCTCAAGTAGCGCAGGACGTCCTTGGGGCGATATCCGTTGTCAGCCGTCCAGCTGCGGTGCTCTGGCACGACTTCGCGCTGCGCGCTATCCTCGACGGGGGCCACGCGCCACCCGTCATACAGCGCCTGCTGCTGGGAGTCGCGGTAGTCCGTGATGTTGCGCCCCGATGCTGCCTCGCTCTCGTGGCGACGTATGGCGTCCCCGGCCGATTCGAATCCGGGGGTCTTCTTCGGATTATAGAGAAACCCGTTTGGAAGATCTTCCATGTACCTTGCCTCGCCACGCTATGCTTTCGTATCTAGGCAATGGTACTACTCGTGGCCGCAACCTGCCATCATGGAAACCGCATGCGGCAGCACATCCACGATGCCTTCCCAATTCTCGGTAGCCGCCTTGGTCGAGCCCGGCAAATTGATGACGAGGGTGCTGCCCCGCTGCATGCACAGCGCGCGCGACAGCATGGCGCGCGGCGTATACTGCAGCGAGTGGACGCGCATGGCCTCGGCGATGCCCGGCACGTTGCGCTCGCAGATGTCCTGGGTCGCGTCCGGCGTCACGTCGCGGGGAGACAGCCCCGTGCCGCCACAAGTGAGCACGATGTCGACGCCCAAGTCGTCAGCGCAGTGCCTGATGCCCTCCGAGATGTGCATCTTCTCGTCGCGCACGAGCATGTGGGTCTTCGTGATCCAGCCCTTCTCGGCGATGGCGCGCTCGAGGGCGTCTCCTGCCATGTCCTGGCCCAGCGTGCGTGTGTCCGAGCAGGTGATGATAGCGAATGTCAAAGCCTTGTCGTCTGCCATGTCCCAGCAGTCCTTTCGATTGTCAGTCTTACAGCTCGATATGCTCCGGCACATCGAGCAAGATGCATTCTACCAAGTCGCCCTTCTTCACGGGCTCGGTGCCGTCAGGCATGACCGCCATGCAGTTGCTGCGCTGGATGACGCCAAACAGCCCCGAGCTCTGGTTCTTGGCAGGCGTGACCTCGAACGAGCCGTCAGCGGCCTTCACGAGGGTCGAGCGCAAGAAGATGCGGCGCGGGTCCTTGTTCTTCTCGTCTTGGGTGATGCGCGCCATCACGTGCGGGTGCGCAAGGCGCGTAAAGCCCTGCATCTTGCGCAGCGCCGGACGTATGATCATCTCGAACCCGCAGTAGGCAGCCGCCGGATTGCCCGGCAGCCCGAACACCGGCGTTCCCTCCACGATGCCAAACGTCTGCGCCTTGCCAGGGCGCATGTTGACGAGCGTCATCAAAAGCTCGCCGCTATCGGCAACCACGTCCTTGATGAAGTCGAAGTCCCCATTTGCGGCACCCCCCGTCGTGATGACGAAATCATGTTCGGACACAGCCGCACGAACCGCACGCTCCAGCGCGTCGCGGTCGTCGGCGACGATGGGCATCATCGTGGGCACGGCTCCGGCAGCGATGCAACATGCAGCGATCGCATGCGCGTTCGACTCGCGAATGTGGCCGGGCGTGGGCACCTCGCTCGGAGGCACCAGCTCGCTGCCGGTCGGGATGATGGCGACCTTCGGCCGCGCGTAGACGCCGATCTCAAGCGCGCCGCAGCTGGCAAGGTATCCCACCCCAGCGCAGCTGACGACCTCGCCTGGCTCCAGAATCGTCTCCCCCGCCTTGGCCTCCTCGCCTGCCTGGCGGATGTTGGAGCCCACTGCCGTGGGGGCCGCAAACGCCACAGCGGAGCCAGGCATCCCATCTCCGCCGAGATAGTCGACGATTTCGTATTTGACCACGGCATCGACATCTGCAGGCAGCTCGGCGCCTGTCATGATGCGCACGCATTCGCCCACGCCGACGGTGCCGTCGAACACGTCTCCGGCACCCACCTCGGCAATCACCTCAAGCTGCACGGGAGACTCGCTCGTAGCGCCCTCGATTTCGGCGGCGCGCAGCGCGAAGCCGTCCATGCACGCATGCGCGAACGGCGCGACATCAATGTCGCTTTGCACCGGTGCGGCACACACGCGCCCGACCGACGCGAGGATGTCGACCGTCTCGACGTCCATGAGGCGCATCTTGTCCACCACCAGCTGACGCGCGGCCTCGAGCGGAATCATCTCATCAAAGGCCATGGGCACCCCTTCCCTTAGGATGAATTAGTCTCAGTACAGTATAAAGGTTCGGCCCGAGCTTATGCCCGGGCCGACAAGCGTTTTCTTGAGATGGCGAGCTATGCGTTGATGTTGTAGAAGGCGGTGAGGCCCGCGTATTCGGCCTGCGTGCCCAGATGCTCCTCGATGCGAATGAGCTGGTTGTACTTCGCGACACGGTCCGACCGGGCCGGCGCGCCCGTCTTGATCTGGCCGCAGTTCGTCGCTACCGCCAGATCGGCGATGGTGGTGTCCTCGATCTCGCCGGAGCGATGGCTCATGACGCACGCATAGCCATGCGTCTTGGCCAGCTCGATGGCCTCCAGCGTCTCGGTGAGCGAGCCGATCTGGTTCACCTTGATGAGGATGGCGTTCGCGCATCCCAGCTCGATGCCCTTGGCCAGGCGCTTGGAGTTGGTCACGAACAGGTCGTCGCCCACCAGCTGGACGCGGTCACCGATGCGCTCGGTCAGCATCTTCCAGCCGTCCCAGTCCTCCTCGGCCATGCCGTCCTCGATCGAGATGATGGGATACTTGTCGACCAGCGCCTCCCAGTAGTCGACCATCTCGCCGCTCGTGAGCTCGCGCCCTTCGCCGGCCAGCACGTACTTGCCGCTCTTCTCGTCGTAGAACTCCGTCGAGGCCGGGTCCATGGCGAACATGATGTCGACGCCTGGCTTGTAGCCTGCCTTCTCGCATGCCTCGACGATGTACTTCAACGGCTCCTCGTTCGTCTTGAGGTTGGGGGCAAAGCCGCCCTCGTCGCCGACGCCGCCGCCCAGGCCTGCGTCATGCAGCACCTTCTTGAGCGTATGATAGATTTCGGCGCACCAACGCAGGGCCTCAGCGAAGCTCTCGGCACCCACCGGCATGATCATGAACTCCTGGAAGTCAACGTTGTTGTCAGCGTGCACGCCGCCGTTCAGGATGTTCATCATGGGCGTGGGCAGCACATGCGCGTTCGCGCCGCCGACATACTTGAACAGAGGCAGATCTGCCGACTCGGCTGCCGCCTTCGCGCAGGCAAGGGATGCGCCCAAGATGGCGTTGGCACCCAGCGCCCCCTTGTTGTCGGTGCCGTCCACCTCGAGCATAGCGGCATCGATGTCGCGCTGGTCGACGGCGTCGAGCCCGATCAGCGCCTCGGCCAGTTCGACGTTGACGTGCTCGACCGCGTCAAGGACGCCTTTGCCCATGTAACGCTTGATGTCGTCGTCGCGCAGCTCGACAGCCTCAAAGGCGCCTGTCGAGGCACCCGAGGGCACCGCAGCGCGGCCAGAAGCGCCGTCGCTCAGCGAGACCTCGACCTCGACCGTAGGGTTTCCGCGAGAGTCAAGGATCTCGCGACCGTACACATCAATGATGATCGCCATGGGAATGCCTCCTAAAGCACGTCAGTTACCATGGCATCAATCATAGCAGAGTGACGTGCGCGCCGCAGCGCGCCTCAGAGCGGCGGCGTAGCGCTTCTCGCCCACCGAACACCGTGCCGCGGTCGCGCGCCAACCGAGCGCCCCGCCAGCGCTAGCC
>CAJUFC010000026.1 GCA_910585565.1 uncultured Eggerthellaceae bacterium
CATATATGATGTCGTATAACATCATAATGATATCTAATAGCATCAGTTTTCTCATAAGTCATAAGTCATAAGTCAAGGGGAGCTACCAGATTCTCTTGACTCACGGAAAACCTCTCTCGTCATTCCGAGGAGCGGGCGAAGCCCCGACGAGGAATCTTCCCCGCCGCGAGGGGGATGTCGCCGCAAGTTGGCGGGAAGGGACGTGCCATCTGGAGCGTCCTCATTGCTCAGTGGAGATTTGATGCACACGGTTATGTGCATGATGGTTCTGGTGACGGGGGTACGGGAATCGTGTAGTATACGATGTTGACAAGAGAAGCAAATTGAATAGACCTTGGATGAATCCGAAACTACGTGACGCTTGGCAACAAGCGCCCGGATTCTTGCATCGTGGTTTTGGGTTCAAGGTTGGCTTCTCTTGTCAAGAAGGCAACAGGAAGGGCGCTTTTGCGGTTAATGGCCCATTCCTGTTCCAGGGATGGGCCAACCTTTTTTCACTCGAGTTCATCCCATGCAAAAGAAGGCGTTCGCGCTTGCGAGCGCAAAAGGAAAGGCGCGCGACCCCGTAGCTTGGCGGCAGAAGGGTCACGCACCTCGTACTAAGGTCTCTCTTGCGAGAGCCTTTGCGGGTCATATTGTACCTTCCCGCAGGGGCTTTCGCCAGAGAGGCCGAGAAAGGGAAGGGAATTGCCATGGGATATCCTCATCCTGAATTCTCGAGCGGGGCGCAATCGTCTCTTCACTCAGCGACAACCCCTCGTTATTCCGAGGAGCGGGCGAAGCCCCGACGAGGAATCTTCCCCGTTGCCAGGGGGATGTCGCCGCGAGTAGGCGAGAAGGGATGTGCAATCTGGAACGTCCCGATTGCACGCGCCGCGACCCGTATCGTCTCCGTCATGCTGGCCATGCTGCTGGCGGTTGGCTTGCCAATCGCGTATGCCCATGCCGACGATTCTATCCGGCGGCCTGTGACGATTGGCGGTGATGCGGTACTGGAGGGCTGCGAGAGCGAGGGTGCTGCTGGTGTCGTGGCGCAAGCGTCCGTCGCCGAGGAGCGCGAAGACGGCATCCTTGTTGCTGACGGTCTTGCGTATACCGCTACTGACGGTGGCCTTGCGCTTCTCGGCTTCGATGGCATGACGTCCCGTGACATGCTTGTCGTGCCGACTGCCGTCTCCGTCAACGGCGGGGAGACCCCCATCGTCGCCATAGACCTCGCCGAAGGCCAGGTGGCCGACAAGGTGGTCATCCTCTCGCTGCCGCAGTCGATCAAGGAGATTAACACCGCCAGCCTCGCATCCGCGCTCCCGGCGCTGCTGTCCGTCGAGGCCGCGAGCACGTCCTCCTCGTTGCCCGTCGCAGCCGGTGCTGCGTCTGTGCGCGCCGACTACTCCACGTCCGGCGGCATGCTGTTCCGCCCGACGAGCGTGACGGTGCAGAATGACGACGGCTCCATCGAGGCCATCGAGTGCAAGGAGCTATTGTGGGCGTCGCCCGCCCTCGTCTCTGCCCGCATCCCCGTCGAGTGCCGCGCCATAGCGGAGGGCGCCTTCGCCGACGTGCGCGACTTGAAGACGGTCGTCGCCTTCGGCACCATGGAGCGCATCGCCGACGGAGCGTTCTCGACCGAGCAGATGGAGTCGGCCAAGGTGGTGGTTCCCGCCAGCAGCCCGGCGGTGACTGATGATGAGCGCGTCAGCGCCAGCATGGCCCTCATGGGCGACGCGGGCCAAAAGGAGCGCAGGAGCGCCTGGCACGAGGCCGGCTAGAGGACCGACGACATCGTCATGGGCAAGCCCTACGGATCGCTCACCGAGGCGGTGGCCGTGACCGACGAGGGCAAGATCGAGCGCGACGAGCTCCAGCTCGTGTCCTACCCCGGCGCGCACGAGAACGCCATGGACCTCAAGAAGCCGAACGCCGAGGGCGTCGTCGAGCAGGCCGAGAGCGGCCTCGCCTTCACCGTCAAGTCCGACATGACCGCGAGCGTCGCCTGGCATGGCGACAAGACGGCCACGCCGTCTCGCCTCGACATCCCATCATCCGTCTCCATCGACGACGTCACCTACCCCGTCACCGAGATATCCCCCAACGCCTTCGAGGGCGCCGTGTTCCTGCAGAGCGTTGTCATCCCCGAGGGCGTCATCGCCATCGGCCAGAACGCCTTCAATGACTGTCCCAACCTGAGCAAAATAGACTTTCCGTCGTCGTTGAAAATGGTTGACTCGGCAGTCTTTGGGAATGTCGGAAGTGGGTCAGCCAGCAATGAAGGGGGACAGTTTGCCTTTGGTGCTTCTGGTTTTGTAGATGCTCCTGATGGGGAGAGCGGAGCAGGTAGCGATTCTGAGGCGTATGGCGCGGAATCGAGTGCAGAGATTGAAGGAGCGTCCGAGGGGATTGTCCCATATGCGAACTATAACTTCACCTTCAGAATCGCCGCGACTGTGGGCATAAAAGAGTGGTCGAATAATCGTGCAGACTACAGCCTACCGGCTGGTAC
>CAJUFC010000027.1 GCA_910585565.1 uncultured Eggerthellaceae bacterium
CACAGCCGCGCCGCAGCCGGCAGCGCGTCCGCCACGGCATCGCCGCCTGCCAGGATGCGCCGCGCCATCGCGCGCGGCTCCCCTGCCGCCACGACGCGGCCGCCTTCCATCAACGCCACGACATCCACCAGGGCAAAGGCGCCCTCTAGCCGCTGCTCCGACATCACCACCGTGACGCCCAGCTCGCGGTTGAGCCGCTGTATCGTCTGCAAGAGCTCGGTGGCTGCCAGCGGGTCCAGCTGTGCCGTCGGCTCGTCCAACACGAGCACGTCAGGCAGCCCCGCCAAGGCAGACGCCAGGTTCAGCAGCTGCTTTTGGCCTCCCGAGAGCTCGCTCACGTCTCGGTGAAGCCAGCCCTCGATGCCCAGGTAGCTCGCCACCTCGGCGACGCGGGCGCGCATCACCTCAGGCGCGCACCCGACGCTCTCCAGCCCGAAGGCCAGCTCGTGCCAGACCGCATCCGTCACGATCTGCGCGTCCGGACGTTGCGTCACGAAGCCGATTCTGCGCGCCTGCTCGGCCAGCGGGATGTCCGCGAGCGGGCGCCCGTCGACGAGCACGTGCCCCCGCACCTCGCCGTGCGGCGCGAGCGCCGTCTTGAGGTGGCGCAGAAGCGTCGTCTTGCCCGAGCCACTGGCGCCGCATACCAGCACGAACGCACCATCGGGAACAGCAAGCGTGACGTGCTCGAGCGCACGGGCGCCCGCGCGCACGCCGCAAGCCTCGCTCGGATAGGCGAACGTCAGATCGTCGAAAGCGACAGACGCCATCTCAGCTCCCCATACAAAACGACGATGGCCGGCAGCGCAGACAGGACCGCAAACGCCGCAAGCCCCGCCCAAAAGGCGCCCGTCGCCGCAGGCGCCACAAAAACCGGAAGATAGGCCGTCGCCTCGGCGCCGGTCGCCAGGCACACGCACAGCACGACGTCCAGCGCTGCCACCACAGCGAGCGCGACCGCATCGGACGAGCGCCATGCATAGCGGGCATACGACGTGCGACGCGCGCACCCGTACCCGCGCGAGCGCATCGAGTCGGCCGTGACGATCGAGCCTTCCAGCGCCCACGTCGCCAGCGTCGCCAGCACGTCAGACTGCGCCCGCATGCGCCTGCGCACGCCCGCGCCGGCCCCCGCGCCGATGCAGCGCTGCGCGAAGGCGACGTCGGCGGCCTTGCGAAAGAACCGCGGAACCAGCCTCATCGCCATCGTCACCGTCAGCGTGAGCGCCGGCGCGAACCGCCCGAACAGGTACATGAGCCGGTCGGCCGTCATGAGGCGGTCGAAGCAGCCAAACCACAGGATGGCCATGGCAAGCGACACGCCCGTGACCGCGCCGAGCGCCAGAGACTCCATCGTGAAGTGACGGCTCCCCAGGTATTCGAACAGCACCGTTGCGCCCAACGGGTTGAACAAGGCGTTCATCACCGCCACCACCGGCACCAGTGCGATGGCGAACGCAACCATGCGCCAGCCGGCCATGCCGCGCACGCTGAGGTACGATGCAGCCGCCAGCGCCCACCCCACGCCCGCGAATACCGGGTTGCGCACCACGATGGAAAACACGATCACGCTTGCCAGAAACGCCAGCACAACAGCAGGATGAAAGCGAACGCAGGCCGTCATGACGCGAGGCCTCGGCGTTGGTAGAGGCCCGCGTCCGCAAAGCCCAACCCCCGATAATAGTTGCGCGTCCCCACCGCGCTGATGACGTCGACGGAAGAAAACCCGCGCTCGCGCGCCAGCGCGCACGCCCGCTCGACGAGGGCGCGCCCCAACCCCAGGTGCTGGGCGCCCTCCTTTGCCTCGTGCAACCGAGACACCTTGCCGTAGACATGCACCTCGCGAATCATCGCCACGTCCTGGCCTTCGCGCGGCAGCGACAGGCGCAGAAACGCCATCAGGCGCCCGTCGTCCGTCACATATTGCAAGAATGCCTCGTCGGTGGTGGCGGTGGCATACTCGATCACGTCGAGCTGCGGCTCTCCTGTCGCCTCGCCCGTCGCTATCTCGCGCATGCGCATCTCGCGCACGACCACGCCTCCGTCGGCGCACCGCCGCGCCACCTCGCGCTCGACGAGCTGACGCAGGTTGGTCTTCTTGTTGCCGGTGACGATGTCGGTGGAGGAGATGTCGCGAATCATGCGCGAGATGCGCGTCCACGACGGCGTAGCCAATACAGCGTCTGCCAAGACGTCGATCAGCTCGTCTTCGCCGTACGGGCGCCACCGACCCGCCTCCCACTCGCCCATGAGGCGTGCGCTCTCGACGAGGGCGCACGGGTACAGCTTCACCTCGTCGGGCAAGAAGCGCTCGTCTGTCACCAGCTGGCGATAGCCAGCCGCGTCGTCTGCCGGCGTGGCGCCCAGAAGGTTCACCATGAAGTGCACGTGCGACTTGAATCCGAACTCGCGCAAGAGCGCGAACGCCCGCACGACGTCGTCCACGGTCGTGCGTCGGCAGTTTGCGGCCAGGATGTCAGGCGCGAGGCTTTGGATGCCCATCTGTATCTTCGTGCAGCCCAGCCGCCTCAGGTGCGTCAGGTGATTGCGATCGATGCAGTCCGGACGCGTCTCCACGACGAGGCCGACGTTGCGATGAGGCGCGTCCTCGTTGCGCACCTGCTCGCGCTCGAGCGCGTCGAACGAGCCCGGCTCCTCAAGGCAGACGCCCGCGTCGCGCGCCGCCCAGCGCTGTGCCAGCGTGTCCTCGCAGCCGTCGGCGCCCACGTCGTTCAGCGCCCGAAACAGCTCCGTCACGAACCAGACCTGATAGCTCGTCGGGTATTCGCTCCACGTGCCGCCCAGCACGATGAGCTCCACCTTGTCGGTGTTGTGCCCCATGTCGGCCAGCACCTTGAGGCGCGCGGCCACCTGCAGATACGGGTCGAACCCGCATCGCTCTGCCCGCTGGCACGCGGGCTCGTCGGAAAGGTAGCTCTTGGGCATGCGCGGATCGTTGGGGCAGTAGATGCACTCAGCCGTGCAGGGCCACGGCTTCGTCAGCACCGTGATGGTGGCCACACCCGAGGCCGTGCGCCGCGGCTTGGCGCGCAGCAGGGCGACGATGGCGTCGTCAAGCGCCTCATCGACGCCCCAGCTGCGAAAGAGCGGCGTGTCGGCGTTGCGCTCGCGCAGATAGAACGGCAAGAGCCGCTTCTTTGCGACATGCCGCGTGGCGTCATGGGCCTTGGCATTCGCCGCGCGCACCAGGCGGTCAAGCCAACGCGCATCCGGCTGTGACCCCTGCCGCAGATAGTCGACTATGGCCTGTATCGTTTGTTCCATAGGCCGATTATCTCACGTTCAAATGGAGTTTGGCACCAGCCTGGGGCCAGGCGCATCCCTCGTCGAGGGGAGCGCCCTGTCCTGCGCGGGAGCCTGCAAGGCTCGCACGGGACAGGCTTGCCGGCGGCCCCGGCCGCTTCTCGCTTCTGCGACCCCGTGAGGCCGAGAGGCGCGCGCCTACCAAGCAGCGCCCCTCAGCCCGGGAAGGAAGAGGTCTCCGCGAGCGTGAGTTCGGGCGGCCAAAACGCCCTACAGACAGCCCTACGCCGCGATTGCCACCGTCACCTTCAAATGCGTGATAGGCTTCATCCCATCGATGCCAGAACGCACCTTCAGCCGCTCGGATACCGCAAGGCCCAACGTCAAGGGCAGCCGCTCGCTCGGGTCGGCGCCCTGCCAGGCGTCTCCCTCGAACACGGTACCTGCCCGGTCATAGTCAAACGCGTCCAACCGGAAGGCAGCCTTCTCGTCCGCTGTCAGCGGCCGCACCTGCGCCCACATGCCCGGGGCGGTCATCTCGCCGGCAAAGGGCAGCCTGATCGCACGCGTTCCTTCGGCCGCAACCGACAGCTCCGTGCCGCTGAGCGCGTCATGCCAGGCATCCGCGCCGCCCGCACCCGCTCGCAGCTCGAAGAAGCCATCGAGCTCGTCCTGCGCGCTCTCGACCGCCAACCGGTCCACTTCGACGGGCACCACCGTGCGGCTCTTGAGCGCATACCTGCCTGCATCGGGGCCGGTAGCCGCGCCCGTGTCGGCATCGATGGCAAAGCCCACCGCGACCGGCACCGTCACGTCCAGGCGCACGTCCCAGCGTGCCCACAGCACCAGGTCCTCGCGCACTGGCTCATCGAACGACCACGCGTCACCGCCGCCTTCGGCGTCCTCATGCCAGCCGCCGAACCGGTAACCGGCCCGCTTGGGGTCCTCGAACGCAGTGACCATGCCGCCCCACGGCACCGTCACGCTCGTCAGCACCTCGTCTGCATCCAGCATGAACGTGACCGTCACCGCACCCGCAGCCTCGATCGGGCTGAGCAGGATGCCCAGGTACGAGTCATTGACCTCGGGCGCGCCTTCGCCGCCAGAGACGGGCGTGTTGTCGATGAGGATGCCTACGACCGAGCCGCCCGCCGACTGCTCGGGCTCGCTGTCCTCGAGCGCTGCCGCAGCCGCAGCCAAAGGGCCGTCCTCCGTCAGCGAGGGCGCCCCCGCAGCAAACGCTGCCGAGCCGCCACCGAGCGCCAGCGCGGCAGCCGCCACGACAGACACGAGCGGCTTGCAGGCAAGGCGCATTCCTCCGTAGCGCTTCATAGTCTGCACCTCTCCACCTAAGACGCGACCGCGTAGGTATAGCGCACGTTAGCCAGCGCCTCGACGTAGCTCGACGCGGCGGCGCTGCCCGAGCTGGGCGTGCCGCCCATGACGATCGCGTTGCGGTTCAGCTGCACCTTCGTCAGGTCGAGCCCGAAATACAGCTCCTTCGACGGAGCGGCATCGGTCATCGCTGGCGGCAGCACGAGCCATCGCGCAGCGTCTGCACCTGCGCTCGCATGGTTCGCGCCCGAGGCGGCGTCGTAGCCAAAGCGCAGGGCCGTCTGTGCGCCTGCGCCCCCGATGAACGCATCGGTCTCGCCCAGGCCCAGCACGCGCTTGTCGTCGGTCGTGCACGGGAACAGCGACCCTGCGCCCTTGTCGACGCACTCGATGGCGCTCACGTACACGCTCACCGGCACCGATTCTTCCCCCTCGCCAACCGAGCTCCGGTTGTAGAAGGGCTGCGCCGGCGAGTAGATCTGCGGCAGCGCGCCGGCCTTGCCTTCCAGCTCGTCAGCCGTGTACGGACGCGCCTCGGTCCCGCCTTCGGTCGCCGCCTCCTTCTGGAAGGTCACGCGGAACGGCGCCGTCACGCTGATGCGCGCCGTGTCGTAGAGCGCGGCCCACGTCGCCCGGCGCGAGCCTGCGGGGGCGGAGGCGTCGTCCTCGGGAGAGGAGATGTCGTCCCACGAGGCGATGTCGTCTGACAGGTAGTCCAGCGCCAGCGGCAGCAGCCAATACGTGCAGGCATCGTCGTCATCCCTTTCGCAGGAGACGAGCTCGCGCTGCTCCCGCGTGCCATCGGATGACGTCTCATAGCCCCAGCCCTTGAACACCTTGGTCGAAAGCGCATGGGTCGGGTTGCTCGTGATGGCCAGCGCGTCCGTCACGTCGAGGCCATCTGCCGGCAGCGTCTCGCTCGTGATGAGGAAGCCATCTTGCACCTCTTTGTCGGCCGCCGGCGCATCCAGCGTGTAGCCGCACCCCGGCCAGTAGTACAGGTGAGCCGTGCCGCCGTCGGTCACGGCGCCCTCCAGGTCTATCCGCACGCGCGGCCCCAGCTCCCACTTGGCGTAGAGGGTCGGCGTCCTGCCGTCGGCGCATTCGGTGCGGAAGAAGTCATAGCCCTTCGTGTCCCCCGCCTCGGCAACGCAGCCTACCGCCTCATCCAGTACGGCACGACCATGGGAATCCTTGATGCCGGTGCCATCAGCCCAGTACCAGCCTTTGAAGACGTATCCCACGCGCTCGGCTGCCGGGAACTCGGGGGCCACGTAGCCGTCCGGGTCGCCGCTGGCGCTGCTCTCTTCGAAGGCCACGTCGCGAGCCACGGCCACATGCCCCTCCGGGCCGCCGCCGACGGTCCCGTCGAAGACGGCGCCACCGTCTGCATCCGAGCCGTTGTTCGGGTCCAGCCGCACCACGTAGCCGCGCTTCCAATAGCACACAAGCGTCGTGCCGCCGGTCACCTCGTAGTCGGCGAGGTCGACCTTCTGCAACGTGCCGTCAGGCCCGTAGGCATACCAGCCGTCGACCCAATACTCAGCCTGCGCGCCACCGTCGACCTCATAGGAGCGCGCGAGGTCGGCAGGCAGGGCCGCCTGCCCGCCGCGCCGCACGTCCTGCACCTCGATGGTCTCTTTCTGCTGCGCCCCGTCGTCGCCCACGATGACGTTGCCCTCCTCGTCGCAGTAGTACCCAACGAAGCTCACCTGGTGGATTGGTACCGCCTTCACGCTGATGGCCAAATCGACCGCGTTGCCTGCGTCCGCAGGGCGCTCCTTGGCCTGGACCTTCGCGCCCAGCTCGACCGAGCCTCCCGCGCCCGCGTCCTGGCCGCCCTTGACGCTAATGCCGAGCGACACCTCGCCTCCGCCGTCCGCGTATGCCGAGACAGCGGGCATCGCGCACGCAACCGCCGCAGCCAGCAGCAAGGCAACAGCCAAGACTGCCACGCAAGGACGCACGCTCCCAGGCCCCATCGGGCCTTCCCTAAAGAAATTCATATGGATCACGCCCTCTTAGGCGATGCCCTGGTAGGTCATCCTCGCGAGCGAGGCAATATAGTCGCTCGCGGTCTTGGACCCCACGACCCTGTCTTGGTCGATGCCGCCGGCAGGGATGGAAACCTTCACGTACACGCCCTTGCCGCCGTCTATATCCGCGAGGCTGATGCTGCCCGTCGGAGCGTCACCGAAGCCATACGACCCAGATACCCCGTCGCGCGAGCTGCCGACCGCGAAGGTGACGCCTGACGCATCCGCCAACAGCCCCGTCAGGTCATTCGCAGCAAACGCGACGCCCGTCACGCTGGTCTTGCTCGCGCCATCGGTCAGCTTGACCGCGATCACGCTCTCCCACGCGCCGCCCGTCGCACTGTCGAGCGCCGCGTCCGCGAAGAAGCAGTTCCCCTCAGGCGCCGCCTCCTCCCAGTTGGCCGTCAGCGCCACCGTGCCCGCCTCCGCGAAGGCATCCGCAATGTTCGACGAGTCGCCCGACGCGCCCCCGCGCGACCACGACCAACCCGTGAACCGGAAGCCCTCCTTCTTAGGCTCCGGCAAGGCAGGCGCGCCGCCCTTCCGATAGCTGGTGGGATACACGCTCGCGTCGGACCTGTCGAGGCCACTGTACGTGATGGTCCCGAAACTTGAGTTTATTGCCTCAATGCCCGCCTTGTTCTGATTCGCCAAACCTTGCGCTGCCGCAGCATCACTGAGTGCTTTGTTCGCCTTGCCCGCAATGGTGGACGTATTCGAGTCGCTAGCAGAGCTGCCAACATAATCCGCTGTAGCTAGTTTAGTTTTTCCTGCAGCTTCTTTTCGGACCACGCCCAAGAAAGCCAGGTTGTATCCGCCATTCATAACGTGAAGGAGTCCATTTGCCTGGAGATAAGCGCCCGATCCAAAGGTGAGGGACACAAACGCAAACCCATCCGTCGGCTGCAAAAGAAACGAACCGATTTTCGTGCCCCCACAATCGTAGCATTCAACTGTTACCGAACCGTCTCCGTAGTTATAAACATGCCTCCATGTGAATGGACCAGAGAACGAGCCTGCGCAAACCAGATGCACCTCTGCGTTGTTGAATGCATAGGAGCCGTTCGAAGCCGTCACGGTCATAAACGTGCTAGGCGCCCAGATCGAAGTGCGCACCCATAAGTCAGCGGAACCGAAATAGCCTGAATAAGGGACGACGTTATCACCTGACATAGCAGTAGGAGACATTCCTCCAACATCATTCGCTTGAGACGAGCCCAAATCCCCATAAGACGAAACCAACTGACTTGACGCATCAATTTCAGGCAATGACGCTGACTCCTGAGTTCCGATAGATGCAGTGCTGACTGCCCCCCGCACCGTGGAGGGTGCTACCGGCTCGGCTAGGTTGGGGCAGTCCTTGAAGGCGTCCTGGCCGATCGTCGTGACGCCCTCGGGGATACTGATGCTCTGCAAAAACACGGCGCCCTCGAAGGCGTTAGGGGCAATCTCGGTCACGGGGTAGGTGACGTCGTCGATGACGACTGATGCGGGGATGTCGAGGCGCGCGGGAGTCGCGGTCTTGTCGCCCTGCCAGGTGACGATCGCCGTCATGTCGGACTTCACGGTGAAGGCGAGGCCATTCTCCGCCTGCTCAATCACGCCCTCGGCGTTCGGCTTCTTCAGGTCCATGGCGTTCTCGTGGGCGCCGGGATAGGAGACGAGCATCGCCTCGGTCGTCTCGGCGACGCCCTCCTCGGTCACGCCTATGGTCTCGGTGAGCGATCCATACGGCTTGCCCATGACGATGTCGTCGGTCCTCCATCCGGCCTCGTGCCAGGCGCTCCGGCGCTCCTTCTGCCCC
>CAJUFC010000028.1 GCA_910585565.1 uncultured Eggerthellaceae bacterium
GATGCTGAGCATGAACGCAAGCGGCCACGGCAGAAAGGGCGCAACGAGCGGCCGCAGCTCTGCTGGCAGGGCATCCAGCGGCATCGTGCCAGAGGCGGCAAGGACCACCGCCGCAACGCCCGCCACCAGAGCCAAGGCAAACCCCATGCATGTATTCAGGAAGTAAATGGGCGTGGCCGTAAGCAGACGGCCCTCCTTTGCCAAGAGCGCGCGAAGGGGCGTGCGAGGCTTGCTCGCCACAGCCCGCGAGACAGACGCCCGCGGGCTGCTGGCCGCGAGCCGCTGGTTCACCGGCGCGAAGAGCCTGGTCAATGCAACGATGACGACAAGACCGACGCCCACCGAAAGGCCAGCAAATCCCAGGAACGCCGGCATGTCGCCAGCGATGATGGCATGCGCGGCCCAGGCCGCCGGCGGATAGGCGCCCTCCAGCGAGGAGAAGGCCTGCGCCCCTATCCCATCAAGGCTGTCAGGGTTCGAAGAGAAGGCGACGGACGCCATCACGAGCGCGACGAGCGCCGCCATGAGCAAGCAGCTCATGAGCAGGTTCGCGCGTCGGAACCGCGCGGACACCAACGCGATCAAGGCGGCCAGGAGAACAGCCGCGGCCATGGGGATGACCGGCGCCAAGAGCATGACGGCCGCCGAGAAGGGGATGGCCACAGCGGGCATCGGCACATGCAAGGCGTACACGATCAGCATCGGCGCCATCGCCATAATGCCGAACAGCACGCTGAGCCCATAGAGCGGGATGAGCCGCGAGAGCACCACCGTGGACACGGGAACGGGCAGCGACATCACCAGGTCGTAGTCCTTCAGGGAGAACAACGTCCCGTTGGCCTTGGTAAACGTGCTGATGATGGTAGCCATGACAATCACGGTCATGCCGAGCAGCGGGATGTATGCCCCCAGCTCCAGCGACAGCATGGATTGGGCGAGGCATGCCATGTAGGCGATGATGGCAGCGCCGACAAACGCTGCAGCCACGCAGATGACGGCCAGCACCCACTTCGTCTTGCGGCCGTCCTCATGGAGGCGCTTGTTGATGCCAAAGAGCCCGAGAAGCTGGACCTTGAGCAAGAGGACCAAGCATCTCATCGAGCAGCCTCCTCGTCCCGATCGACCATGTCGAGAAACACCTCTTCTAGGCTGTCATCACCGACGACGCTGGCGGTGGGGCCTGCAGCCTGGATGCGACCGTCCTTGATGATGGCAATCTCGTCGCAGAGCTTTTCGACCACCTCGAGCACGTGACTCGAGAAGAAGACCGCAGAGCCGCGTGCAGCCAGCTCGCGCAGCATCTCCTTCGTGTGAAAGGATGCCTCGGGATCGAGGCCGACGAAGGGCTCGTCCAAGACGAGCAGCAGCGGCTCATGCAAAAACGCGCCGATGAGCACGAGCTTTTGGCGCATGCCGTGGGAATAGGCGGAGATGAGGCTCCCCAGATCGCCAGCGATGCCCAGCCGCTCGGCGTAAGCGCTGATGCGCTGGGCACGCAGCTCGGCAGGCACCTCGAAGATGTCCGCCATGTAGTCGAGATACTGCATCCCCGTCAGGAATTCGTAGATGTCAGGATTGTCGGGGACGTAGGCAGTCTGGCGCTTACAGGCAAGCGCGTCAGCGATGACCGACTGCCCAGCGATGCGAATGTCGCCCGCATCGGGCCGGGACACGCCCACGATGGAACGGATGAGCGTCGTCTTGCCGGCGCCGTTGGGCCCCACGAACCCGAAGATGCATCCCGCAGCCACCTCCAGCGACACCCCGTCCAAGGCGCGCTTCTCCCCAAACGCCCTCACAACGTCCTTCACGACCAAAATGGGCTGTCCTGCCCTGCCCGTGTTTGTCATGACGCCCCCTCGTGCCTCTCTGTCTGCTGCCTTTTCTTGTTATATTTATACTATAACAGATAGAACAGAATGTGGCACGAGGGACAATAACGAAAGCTGCGCCGGCAGAGGGAGCCCAGCAGCCCCGAGAGCATCTGGGATAATCCGCTGGCGCGTCGGCACGTTAGGCCTCATCCCTCCCGAAGCCCTTTATCGCCAGCACGGCGATGCCGCACAGCAGGCCGCCGATGGGCCACGGTAGCCAGAACACGGTGATGAGACCGCGAGAGTAGTCGTCGACGCCTGCTGCGGTGGCGCTGAACAGCATGAGCAGCGCGACGACCGTGGCCGTTATCATGATGATGCCGCAGACGGCACCGATGCGTTTCGCCTCGCGCTGCGAGGACAGCATCGCAACCTTCTGCTCAGGCGACATGGCCGATGACGCAATCTCGCGGGCATCCAGCACCTCGGCTGCCGTCTTGTTGTACTCGTCTATATTCACCCGGCCCAATGTCATGCTGCCATGCACGATGAACCGCACGCCCACGGCGATGCACGTCAGCATGACCGGCACGCCCACCATCTCCTCATAAGGGGTATCGCCAAGCACGATGACCACGCAAACGCCTGCGAAGATGGCCACGATGCCGCCGATGAGCTCAGCGCAGAACTGGCTGCGGGCGCTGGCCTTCTGCTCAGGCGTGTAGAAATCCTCGATGCAAGGATGCGCGCGCACGAATGCGGAATGCTGCATGCTCGCAGGTACGATGAGCGCCAACGCGATGGCCACGCCAGCCAGGACGCACATGGTGCCCAGAGCGGCGCCCAGGTTCTCGGAAAGCGCCGGCAGGCCAGCGAAGGAGCGCAGACCGGCGAGGGTGTCTTGCGTCGACTCCACCGACCCGAAGAACAGCATGGACACCGCCACGGCCAAAATGACCGCCATAACGCCGCCCGATATGCGGCTGGCGAAACGGCGCGCATGCTCGTCGTAGCCGAACACGTCGGCCGGAGGCGCACCGGAAACGACGCCGACAGCCGAGTCGGGTTGGCGACCGGTCAAGTCGCCTTGCACCAGCTCATCCAGCGTGCAATCGAACACCTGACACAGCTTGAGCAGCTTGTCCATTTCGGGGTACGACCGCTCTGATTCCCACTTGGTGACGGATTGGCGACTGACGCCCAGCATCATGGCCAGCTGCTCTTGGGTCATGTTGTGCGAGGCGCGCAGGTGCAAAAGATTGTCTCTGAAACTCATAGGGATGCCTTTCGTAGGTGGTTTTGGGTCTGCGCGCTCCTGCTAGCCGGCAGCAGGAGCGCGCAGCCCGACGTTCTTATAAGCCGGCGTCCCCTACTGTAGGCCACGGCACGGCCCCTCTCTACCAACTTGCGGCAGCAATCCGCCTTGCTTCGGGGCACCCAGTGGTTGCGAACCCCAGTTCAGGGCTTTGTAAACCGAAAGATCTTCTTACCGCTTCTCACCGAGCCCCATTATACCGAGATGGCTTTCACGAAGAGTGCCGAAGTGCCCGTGGGAACGACGCAGCGCCAGCGACAAGTCGGCGGCCTAGCCCTGTCGCAGCATGCGCTGCGCGGTCCGACAGAGGCGCGCAGCCTGCGGGCTGGGATGCCGAGAGAAGATCAGCCCATAGGGCATGGTGTGCGACTCGGCAAGCGGAATGCAGACGAGGCCCGGATGGATGTCCTCCCACAACTCGATCGTGACGATAGCGCGCTTGTTCAGCTCGCAGTCGGCAAACAGCTCCATGGTATAGAACGGCACCTCGCTCGCGCGATTGGCCCCCAAGCCAGCAAGGTAGGCATGCGCCGCGTCGTAATCGGCGGATATGCCTCGCTGCATCATGACCAAGTCAAGGTCGTGCAGCATCGCCGCATCGACCACCTGGGGCATCTCGGACGCAAGCGACCGGGGCACCGCCACGCAGAGCGGCGCTCGCGCCATCTCGATGAAGGTGCATCGGTCTTGATACAGCTCAGACATGAAGACCCCTTCCATGACGTCATACGACACGCCCAGCCCGCGCAAGTAGTTGCCTGGCTCGATGCCCGCGCTTTCGAGCGAGATGATGTCGATGCGGGTCTCAGGCTCGCTCTCGATCATGTGCGACCACACGCCAGGAAGCATGCGGCACTTCATGAGGAGCGACGTCGCCACGCGTATGGGCCCACCGCCCGCATGGATGGCACGCGCGCGGGCAACCGCCTCGTCGGAGCGCCGCATGATCTCGAGGGCATCGCGATAGAGCGAGCGCCCCGCTTCGGTGAGCGCAATACCGCGCCTCCCTCGCTCGAACAACACGATGTCGAGTCGCTGCTCCAGCAGGTTAATCTGCTGGATGAGGGACGAAGGCGCGATGTAGAGCGCATGCGCCGCTTTGGTGAAGCTCCCGGCGTTCGCGGTCTCGACGAAGGACTCAAGGTGGCGTGAGTACATGGGCTAACACCTTTCGGTATGAGGTCTATGCCTCATACAAGTATAGACAAAAGCGCGTTCACAAACAGATTGCAAAAACTAATATAAGGCTCATACCGACGCAGGAAAGGACCCGCCGTGAATGCACAAGCAATCAACCGCAAAAGATATGTCTATCTGTTCGCATCAGCCACTTCGTTTCTGGTGCTCGGTCTCGTGTACGCCTGGTCGCTGTTCGCCACGCCGATGGCAACCATATACGGCTGGGAGCTAAGCGCGGTGAAGGTCACCTTCACGATTTGCATGATGTCGTTTTGCGTCGGTGGCCTCATCGGGGCGCAGGTGCTGAGGCGCCTCGGCGTCAGGGGTGCGGTGCTCTTGTCGGCATGCCTGCTTGTGTGCGGCTTTGCTGGCACAGCGGCACTGGCGCCTCAAGGTATCTGGGCGCTATACCTGTGCTATGGCATCTTGATCGGATGCGGCACGGGACTGGGCTACAACGTCGCCATCGCCACCGTCACGCTGTGGTTTCCCGACAAGACTGGCTTTGCCTCCGGGGTCATGTTCATGGGGTTCGGGCTGGGATCGCTCACCCTGGGAACGGTCGCGAATGCCCTCATCTCAACGGCAGGGCTGGGCAGTGCGCTCGTCGTCGTTGCCGTCACGGCCGGCATCGTCATGACAGCTCTAGCGCTGCTCCTGCGGCGCGCACCCGATGACATCAGCGAGCTGCTGGGCGTAGAGAAGAAGGCGCAGACGACCTCCGACGAAGCGGCAGAGAAGCGCCGGCTGTTTCGCGACCCCGCGTTCTACGGCTACTACCTGTGGGCAACGATCCTTCTCGGTGCTGGCGTCCTCGTGATTGGCACGTCAAAGCTGGGGGCCCTCGAGATCGGCATCGACGAGGCATTCGCTACGACGCTCGTAGGCATCATCCCCATCGTCAATGGCGCGGCAGGGCTTTCCATGGGCGTCATCTACGACCGGATGGGCATGCGCTTTTCCATGATCCTCGCAGCAGCGGTGTCGTTCGTGTCATGCACGATGATTGCCTGCTCGTTCTGGTTCGGCACAGGTGCGCTCTACGTTGCAGGCTGCCTGATCTTGGTGACCTCCTACGGCAGCGTGGCGCCCCTTGCCACGGCCTTCGCGCGCGAGCGATACGGCGCGAAGCGGTTCGCGCACAACCTGCCCATCGTCAACACAGACATCGCTAGCGGCTCGGCCTTCCAGCAGGCGATCGTGAGCGCCAGCGCCGCATCGAGCCCTGTGGCATACACCGCCATGGCCGCCTCGGGCGCGGTGACCCTCCTCATCAGCTGCGCCTTCGCCCGCCTTACCAAGCCCCGCAAAGCCTGACACCCAAAGAGCGGCCAGGCCCTGAAACCTGAGCCCGGCCGCTCTTTGGGTGTATCGCGTCTTATACGAAGAGGTCGGCGAACTGGAACGTGGTGCAGTCGACGAGGCCGCGGTTGGTGAGGCGCAGCTCCGGCAGGCACGCCAGCGGGATGAGCGCCATCGTCATGAACGGCGAGGGCATCGTACATCCGATCTCGGCCCAAGTGTCTTCCAGCGCGTGCACCTTCTCGCTCATCTCGGCCGCACCAAGGTCGTTCATCAGCCCGGCGATGGGCAGCTCGACCAGCCCCAGCACCTCCCCGTCAGCAACGACAACCATGCCGCCCCCGCATTCGACGAGCGTGTTCGCGGCCAGCGCCATGTCCGCGTCATTGGTGCCCACCACCAGCAGATTGTGCGCGTCATGCGCCACCGTGGACGCCATGGCGCCCCGCTTGATGCCGAAGCCCTTCGCGAACCCCACGCCAAAGGTGCCCGTCTCGTGATGACGCTCGAACACGAACGTCTTCAGCACGTCCTGCGAAAGGTCGCTTTCCAGCTGGCCGTGCACGACCGGCAGCTGCACGTGCGTCTCGAACGTGCCCACCTTGCCAGGGATGATCTCGATGGCACGTACCTCCACCGCCTGCCCGTCCGGCACGCCCGCCGGCGCCTCGACGGCGAACGAATCCGGCGTGATGGCCTTCCCCAGATGCATGGAGTGGGTCACCCACTCGGGGAACGCGAAGCGCGGGTAGTCGAACAGCGGCTTGCCGTCTTCGGCCACCACATCACCGTCGATCATCATGCGCGTGACGTTGAGCGTGTCCAGCCCGTCAAGAAACACGATGTCGGCGCACTTGCCCGGCGTGATGGAGCCCAGCTCATTGTCCATGCGATAGCACGTGGCCACGTTGATGGTCATCATCTGGATGGCCTCGATCACCGGGATGCCGCACTCGACGGCCACGCGCAGCACATGGTCGAGATGCCCGTCTTCCACCAGCGTGTGCGGGTGCGTGTCATCGGAGATGAGGTTGGCGAAGCGCGTGTCGATATCATGGTCGGTGATGGCATGAGCCAGCTCGGGCAGGTCATGCCAGGCCGAGCCGTAGCGCAGCTGCGCATACTGGCCCAGGCGCATCTTCGCCAGCGCGTCCTCGGCGCGCGTGGATTCGTGGCAGCAGCGCACGCCCGAGGCGACATAGGCGTTCAGCCCGCGGTCGGTCTCGGGAACGGAATAGTGGCCCGTCACCACGCGGTCGGCCTTGAGCGTTTCGGCCAGCTCGCCGTGCGCATGGTCGGTGCCCGCCAGCACGCCCGGGAAGTTCATCATCTCGCCAAGGCCCACGACGCCAGGCCACGTCATGCTCTCGGCAATCTCGTCAGGCCCGATGAACGACCCCGTATCCTCGAAGCCCGGAACGGCCGGCACGCACGAGGGCGTGGTGACCATGGCCTTGAGCGGCGTGCGCTCGGCGTCTTCCATCATGACCTTGACGCCCTCGAGCCCCAGCACGTTGCAGATCTCGTGCGGGTCCCAATAGATGCCCGCCGTGCCATGAGGCACGACCGCGCGAGCATACTCGCCTGCGCCCATCATGGACGACTCCACGTGGATATGCCCGTCGAGGAACCCCGGCGCGATATAGCAGCCGTCAGCCTCGATGACGCGCGTGCCGTCGCCGATGCAGTGGTCGGCGCTCCCGATGTAGGCAATGCGCCCCTCTGCGATGGCAACATCAACATCCTCTTGTATCTCCGCGGTACATACGTTCACGAGGCGCGCGTGCTTGATGACGGTGTCAGCCGGACGCACGCCCTGCGCAACAGCAGCAAGCGCCTGCGTGCATTCCCAAAGCGGTTTCTTGCAAAAGTGATTGAGCATGGGGTGCCTCCTTGGCCTTGTGCGCCGACCCAGCGCGTTGCCGGCCGGCCGAATCGCGGGCCTGCGCCCGCCTGCTGGCTCCATCATACAGCGTGCCGGCCGCATCTGAACAGGCGGCAGGCAACGAGAAGTCGCCACAAGGCCGGCAGACGACAGAACGCCTCTTCTCCAGCAGGCTCTGCCTGCGTCGCCTTTCTGCGTTAGCGACGGTTTCTTGAGAAACCTTTCTGATTTAGCGACATTTGTGGCTAGTAACTTTCTGCATTAGCGACATTTTTAATTGATTTCTTTCTGATTTAGCGACATACTACCAGCATAAGACAATATTGGGGGCACCATGGCAATCAAGCGCAAAATGCAGAGCGTTCTCGAAAGCTGGGCTTCGTCTGACGCCCGCAAGGCATTCCTCCTCGTCGGGGCCCGCCAAACGGGCAAGACGTTCACCGTTCGCCAGTTCGCCGCCGAGCACTACCCACACTTCATCGAAGTGAACCTGCTGGAAGACAAGGATGCCGCGGCCGTTCTGCAGCAAGCGCGCGACACAAAGGACTTTCTTTCGCGCCTGTCCTTGGCGTCTTCGGTCCCCGTGGTGCCGCAGGAAACCCTCATCTTCCTCGACGAAGTGCAAGAGGCGCCCGACTTACTTACCGTGGTGAAGTTCCTCGTAGAGGACGGCCGCTATCCCGTCGTGCTCTCAGGCTCGATGCTCGGGACGGAACTGAAGGGCTATCGTTCGTTCCCGGTCGGCTACGTGCAGATCGAGCGCATGTTCCCGCTCGACTTCGAAGAGTTCTGCTGGTCGCAGGGCGTGAGCCCTGACATTCTCGACGACGTGCGCGAGGCATACCGCACGCGCAAGCCGCTGGACGAGGGGCTGCATAGCCGCCTCATAGGCCTGTTCCGCTATCACGTCGCCATCGGCGGCATGCCTGAGGCCGTCCAGGCATACATCGACTCCTCCTACGACATGGGTGCCGTACGCACCATCGCTTCGCAAATCGTGGAGCAATACCGCTTCGACATCGCTAAGTACGCGGAGCCGCGAGCACCCCAGATACGCGCGATGTACGACGCGGTTCCCAGCCAGCTCGACAAGGTCAACAAGCGTTTTCGCATGGACGCCCTGAAAAGAGGCGCCGCGTTCTCCCGCTACGAGGATGACTTCAGCTGGCTCATCGATGCGGCTGTGGTGCTTCCCACCTACGTCGTCACCGAGCCGAAGCGGCCACTCAAGCGAACAGCACAGCCCAGCAAGTTCAAGCTGTACGAATCGGACACGGGACTGCTGCTGTCGCAATATGCCCCGCAGACGACGCTCGACGTGATCGCCAACGAGCCTTCGGTGAATTTCGGTGCCGTTTACGAGAACGCCGTGGCGCAGGAGCTCGCATGCCAGAACCCAAGCCTGTTCTATTACCACAACAGCCGAAAGGGCGAAATCGATTTCATCGTGGAGCGAAACGACGGCTCGCTCCTTCCCATCGAGGTGAAATCGGGCAAGGACTACAAGCTGCACACAGCGCTGAACAACCTCTTGGGAACACGCGACTTCGGCATCGACGAGGCATGCGTGCTGTCCATGGCGAATGTGGAGGAAGACGAGCGCCAGGGAAAGCCCGTCTGGTATCTGCCGCTGTACATGGCGTTCTGCATCGCCGAGGAGACGAACGGGAGCCTGGCAGGCGTGCGCCTGACGCCGCCGGGCTTCGATGCGTGCTGACGATGTGCACTTGAGAATTGCCTGCTCAGGAGGCTTGTCAAAGCATTTTGACAGCGGCTATTCTCCCTTGCCGAACACAGGGGCGCCGGGGTCGTGCTAGCCTTCGTGGCGTTTTTGCTCAATAGAGGAAAGGGATTTGATGATATCGACGCACGCATTCATGATCTTGGTTTTGGTGATGGGAATCGCGGTCGCTTTGCTTGGCATCGGACTCACGTACCTGTCCATCCAGATGAACCAGCGCCTCAAAGGGCTTGAAATGATCCTGGCAAAGATGCAGGATGGAAGCGAAACCGAACGCATCGCCTAAGAGGGGCATCTCCTTGCACGAAACGCAGCTCCCCCAACAGCTGAAAGAAAGGCGCGCGCAGCATGGCTTGTCTCAAGACGAGCTCGCGCGCGCCATCTACGTCTCCCGGCAGACCATCTCGAACTGGGAGACGGGCAAGACCTATCCGGACGTCGACAGCCTGCTGCTTCTCAGCAAGGTGCTCGATACCTCCATCGACGAGCTCATCCAAGGAGACGTCGCTATCATGCGCCGAGCCATGCGCGACGACGCACGGAAGATGACGTGGCTCGGCTGGGGCACCCTCATAGCAGCGCTGCTCGGCATCGTCTTTTTGCTGGGGCTGTCGGCCGCCTGGACCGACCCCGCAGAAATAGGCAACCTCTCGAAGGGCACCGTCGCCGGCCTGGCAGTGTTCATGCCCCTCTACGCGCTCGGACTGGGGATGGCCCTCGCTGTCGAGCGCATCAAGAAGCGCTACGACATCGTCACCTATCGGGACCTTGTCGCCTTCTCGCAGGGCGGCGACGAGGCGCTAGCACGCGACGATGAGGGCTTTTCGCGCACGCATCCCGCTTTGAGCATAGCGATGAAGCTGCTGCTAAGCGCTGCTGCCGGGGCCGGCTTCGGCATCCTCGCATACAAGCTGATAGGGTAAGCAGGAGACGCAAGCGCCTCGGAGGCCAGCCTCGGAGCAACTGCCCCCACGGCACCAACCCCGCGCTCGCAGCCTTCAGCCGTCTTAGGAATACAAAGCTCCGCGCAGGAGCGCGAACAGGGTCTCGTCAAGCGGCTTTTTGTGGCGCGCTGCATCCAACATCGTCTCCCACACGAGGCTGCACAGCAGCTCGGGCGCCAACGGCCCCACAAGCGCCGCATGGTCAATCGCCGGATCGCGCTCAAGCGCTGCCCGCAGGCCGCGCTGGGCATGGGCGAAGCTCTCTGCCTCGCGCTGATGCGCGATATCTAGGTCATAGGCACCCAGTGCGGCCAGGCCGTCAGGAAAGTCGCTGCGAAACTCTTCCAGCGCTCGGGCCATCTCGCCTGAAAGCTGCTGGCAGAACTCGATGAAGTCAATGTCTCCGGCGTCGCTCGCGATGCTCATGCGGTCAAAGAACGCCTCGCGCCAGAACCGCGCCACCACATCGTTGACCAGCTCGGTCTTCGTGGGATAGGAGTGGTACACCGTGCCGATGGCCACGCCGCACGCCGAAGCCACCGCGCGGATGCTGAGCGCACCCAAGCCGCTGGTCGCCGCTATCCCGTACGCAGCTTCGAGGACCTGCTCCTTGCTGATGACCGGGCGATTTCCCATGGCTGTCTCCTTTTGGTGCCGTGCCGCCGGCGCCGCTCCTTGTGATTGGCCGTACAGACGATACCACGGTGAAGACTCCATGAATAGGCATATGCCCCTTGCCAACGCCGGTCTAGCGTCCTAATATGAACGTTGTTCATTAATGAACAACGTTCATAGAAAACGGATGAAAGGACCACCCATGTCACCCGAGCTCATCTTCGCCACCATTGCCATCTCCTTGGCGCTGGTCTTCTACACCTGGGGCGTCTTCGGCGAACGCCACGCGGGAATGCTCAGCCTCAAGCATGTGCTGCTGTTCTGGGCAGGCCTCGCCTGCGACACCACCGGCACCCTCACCATGAGCAACATCGCCAGCCAATCGACGGCGACCGGCTTTGACATCCACGCCCTCACCGGCATGGCAGCCATCGTGCTCATGCTCGTTCACGCTGTCTGGGCCACGATTGCCTATCGGCGCGGCAGCCAGACGGCACTGCATCGCTTCCACGCGTTCAGCACCGCAGTGTGGCTGCTTTGGCTCGTGCCCTACATCATTGGCATGCTCGTCGGCATCCCAGCCATCCACCTGAAAGCCGTGTGCGCGATCGGCACCAGCGTCATCGTGGTGGCTGCGCTGGCTGCCGTCATCGTCGGGCGCGACCGCATCCGCGCACGCCGCGCGACGGCCAAGGGCAGCCTGCACTAGCGGCGCTGCCAGGACGGCAAGCCCATGCGCAGCAGCGTGCTCGCGCGACAGGGCGCGAAGGTGTGCGCATGTGCGCGCCGCGAGGAAAAGCTCGAGAGCCTGAAGGACGAGATGGCCAAAGAGGACGCTGAGGTGCTGCCCGTCGTATGCGACGTGACCGACCCGACCCAGATCAAGGCCGCCGTTGCGGCGTGCGTCGATCATTTCGGCGGCGTGGACATCCTGGCGAACTGCGCCCAGGGCTCCATGCTCTACCGCGAGATCAGCGGCATCCACCTGCACACCTAAACCGGCACGCCGGCAGCGCAACAGAGGCAGGAGGCAAGAGCCACGCCGCCCGCCTGCCGTTGCCAACCGATTCGTTACGGGATGCAGTCTGGCGCGTGACGCTTGGGAGGAGCTGGCTCCCCACCGAGGGCATGAGCGGTAGCATCGGTGCCCAGATTGTCCGACGTATTTCGTGAGGCCTTCGCATGATGGCCTCGGGTTTGATAGGAGCCACCATGAGCGCAAACACCGACCGCATCCAGACCATCGACAGCGACCGCATTGAGCAGGCACAGCAAGAGGGCGTGACGCTCATCGACGTGCGCCCGGCCTTCATGTACGACGAAGGACACATCCCCGGCGCCGTGAACGTGCCGCTCGTCATCCCAGAAGACGGCTCCATGATTCCCGACGCGGACATCGTGTCGGCCGTCTCAGCTGCGGGCGTGCAACCCGATGACGACGTCGTTTTGTACTGCCAGACCGGGCAGCATGCAGGCCTTGCCGCCGACACGCTCGCCAAAGAGGGCTTCTCTGACATCGAGCTGTACACCGGCAGCATGAACGACTGGACCGCCCAAGGCCTACCCACCGAGCAGTGAGGCGCAACGACGCAGGACCGTAGAGCCAGCCTAGAGGCCGCACAGGCGCGCGACGAGGAGCAGCGTGCCCAGAAACGTCACGTTCAGGATGGTGAACAGCTTGAGAAAGTAGCCAGTGGACAAGCGCTGGTCGTCACGCAGGCTAGGAAACACGCGCCGGACGCTCGTGAAGTGCTGCAGCGTGATGAGACTCGCCAGCGAGCCCACGAGCGTGCCGGCACCCCCGATGTTCACGCCTGCCAGCAGCGCCGGCCAATCGGCCGTGAAGTGCGAGAGCAACACCGCCGCAGGCACGTTGCTGATGACCTGGCTCAACCCGGCCGAGACCAGCAGCCCATGGACGGACACCAAGCCATGCAGCCATTCGCTGAGAAACGGCATGCGAGCCATGTTCCCCGCAAAGACGAAGAAGCACACGAACGTGAGCAGCAACGGATAGTCGACGGCCTTGAGCGCCCGTCGGTCGGCATACGCCAGCACAGCTGCGGTCACGAGCACGCTCACCCATACCGGCACCACACGCATGACCGCTAGCGCAGCGAACACGAGCAGCAACGCATATGCCAGCATGCGCCGTCGCCCCAGCGGCATCCGGCTGGCCGCCTCCATCGTTGCCGGCGCATCGTGGGCGCCGCGCGTCAGCAGCCACGTGCATCCTACCACCAGCACCGTCGACACCACGAACAGCGGCGTCATCACCTGCAGGAACTCGAGCAGCCCCAACGCATAGTAAGAATAGAGGTAGAGGTTCTGCGGGTTGCCGAACGGCAGCACCATGCCGCACAGGTTGGCAGCCAGCCCCTCCATGACGAAGACGATGGCGACCAGATGGCTCCAGCCTGCCTTCACCAGCGTGATGGCCGACAGCGGCAGCATGACGATGAGCGCGAGGTCGTTGGTCGCCACCATAGACAGCGCCCCCGTCGTCAGCACGAGCGCCATCGCCACCGAGCGCGGGGTGGTCAGGCGCTCAATGACCGCATGCGCCAGCCGGTCGAATGCCCCCAGATAGCGAAACGCGTTCGCCACCGCCAACACGCAGAAGAGACACCCCAGCGTCTCGACGTCGATATAGGTCAGATAGCCCCCATCGGGCGGCACCACCACCATCGTGACGGCAGCCGCAAGCGCGGCAATGGCCAAGACCAAGTGTTCACGCACAAAGCGCCCGAGCCGCCCTGCCCACGATATGTCCGAAGCCGCCGTCTATTCCCCTTCGAAGAGGGCGGTTGAGAAGTACCGCTCGGCGGTGTCGGGCAGCAGCGTGACGACCGTCTTGCCGGGCCCCAGCTTGCGGGCGAGCCTCTGGGCGACAGCAACGTTCGTGCCGCTCGAGATGCCCACCATGAGCCCTTCCCGCGATGCCAGCTCCCGCGCCACCGCAACTGCCTCCTCGTCAGAGACGACACAGATGTCGTCATAGACGGACTGGTCGAGAATGTCCGGGATGATGCCGTCGCCGATGCCCATCTGGTGATGGGTGCCGACGCTGCCGCCGGAAAGCAGCGCCGCATACTCCGGCTCGGCGGCCCAGACCACGAGGTCGGGGTAGCGCTGACGGAGCGTGCGCCCGATGCCCGAAATCGTGCCACCCGTGCCGATGCCCGAGCAGAAGCCATGGATGGGGCCGCCCACATCCTCGATGATCTCGAGCGCAGTGTGCTGCTCGTGGGCCGCGAGGTTGTCAGGGTTCTCGAACTGCTGCGGCACGTAGACGCGCGGGTCAGAGGCGGCCAGAGCTTCGGCCTGGGCGATGCACTCCTTCACGCACGCGCCGATGTCGCCCTCGTCATGGACGACAATCACCTCAGCCCCATAATGGCGCACCAGCTTGCGCCGCTCCTCCGACACCGAATCAGGCATGACGATGATCGCCCGGTAGCCTTTCACGGCGCACACCAGCGCCAAGCCGATGCCCTGGTTGCCGCTCGTCGGCTCCACGATGATGGCGCCTGGACCGATGTCGCCGCGACGTTCGGCCGCCTCGATCATCTGCCACGCCGTGCGCGTCTTCACCGAGCCGCCGACGTTCAGCGCCTCGACCTTCACGAGGATCTGAGCGGCATCGGGCTCAGACAAGTGCCTCAAGCGCACCAAAGGCGTGTGCCCCATGGCGTCCAGCACGCTGTCGAAAACCATCGCTACCCCTTTGCCGCATTCGTTCTGTCATGTTGCCCGCCCGTTGCGAGCACGTTTGCCCGCCTTGCGCGAGCGCATTTCGCCCGCCCGTTGCGAGCACGTTTCAGGATACCCATTTTCCGCGGGCACCGAAAGGGCGTTTGGCTCAGCCTGGGAACACGAGCACGCGGGCGCTTGCGCATGCCCCGCATCGGACGACAGCTCGCGAGCGACAATCCAGGCGAGAGCAATCTTGCCACACCCGTTGTCGCCCACGATGCCGTCCCAGCCCCACTTGAGCCATCGCACACCATAGGCTCCGCTGCAGCAATTCCTGGACGCCACGACACAGCCACCTTATCCAACAAGATGTTTTCAGAAAGCAGGCACGCGCCGCGCCTGTGGCATACTAACCGCAAGACCACGATACAGCACGCCATGCCACGAGGCAGAACGGAGGGATGCGCCCATGAAGCTCGCAGAGGCCCTGCAGGAGCGGGCCGACCTGAACCGAAAGATCAGCCAGCTGGAGACGCGGCTGCTTGAGAACAGCTTTACGCAAGACGGCGTCGAGCCCGCGCAGGACCCGAAGAAGCTGCTCGAAGAACTCGACCGCTGCATCTCGCGCATGGAGCAGCTGATTGCCGCCATCAACAAGGCGAACACCGCAACCATCGTCGACGGAAGCTCCCTCACCGAGCTCATCGCACGCAAGGATTGCCTCGCCCTCGAGATCGGCGTGCTGAACAGCGTCATCGGCTCCGCCAGCGGCGCCATCACGCGCTACACGCGCTCCGAAATCAAGATCGTCCGCATGGTGGACGTCAGCTCGCTGCAGAAGAAGGTCGACCGCCTCTCGAAGGAAGTGCGCGAGGTGGACAACAAGCTACAGCAGGCCAACTGGACGACAGAGATCGACATATAACCACATAAGCAGGTAACCTGACCAGGGCGAACGCCAAACCTTGCAGACATTTTGTCTTTAGGCGACCGCTACAGCACGGCGGTGGGTTCGAATCCCGCAGGATGATGCAAGTGCTATCGCGTACGCATGCATCGTTTTTTCGTGCACTGTTATCACCACGGCGTTGACTGGAAGGCGAGGGAGCGGTTCGGGGAATTATTCAGCGGTGCCAGGCCGCGTGGCGCCGCATACCACCGTGTGCCCCCACGCAGGACACCCCCCGCTCGATCATGCCAGCAGCGGCGTCAGCTTCCCGGGAGCAAGGATGGTGAGCTCGCGGGTCGCTCGCGAGATGGTGGTGTAGAGGCGGCGGCGCGCCAGGTCGTCGTCGGGAAAGACGCGCTCCGAAGCATCCGGAATGAGCACGGCGTCGAACTCAAGGCCCTTCGCCAGCTCCAGCGGCATGATCACTACTCCGGCGCCCGGCAAGGCAGCCGCCTTGTCCGCGACCACCGTCCAGGAACATGCGCCCATCGCGCCACCGGACAGCTGCTCTTTCAGCCACGCGTCCAGCTTCTTGGCGTCGCTTCTCCACGGCACGATGATCGCCGCCGTGCCCTCAGCCTCCAGCAGGCCGCTGACGGCATCGACAAGCGCCTGCTGGTAGGCATCCGCATCGGAGAGCTGCAGCACCACCGGGTCCGCCCCGTCGCGCTGCACGGACGAGATTTGCATCTGGTCGCCCGCAGGCACCAACCTGGCAAACAGCTCGGTAATCTGCGGCGTGCACCGATAGCTCGTCGGCAGCAGGCATTCGGCGACAGGCGCATCGGCGTCACCCGTGTCGGCGTCCGCACCCGCACCACCCATGCCCCCGCCTGCGTCACCCGCGCCACCCACCATGCCCGCTGCATGTGCACCGAATATGGCTCGGATCTCGTCAAACGTCGCCGCGCCCTCCATGATGGCCTGGTTCGGGTCGCCCAGCAGCAGAAAACGGGCGTTGCGGAAGTACCGCTCGAGCACCCGCACCTGTGCCGCAGTGCAGTCCTGCACCTCATCGAGCATCACGTACTTGGTGTCTCGGTCGCACATCCCGGTGACGCCCATCTTGAGGTAGAGCCATTCCAGAGACGTCAGCCCATTGCGGTGCAGCAGCCGCGCGCCGACATGGTTGATGTTGATCCATTCGTCGCGCTCCACCATCGCGAAGACCTGCGCATAGCGCTTGCGAACGAACGAGCGCGCTGACGACGTTGCCTCCGCCTCGGACTGTGCCGCCAACGGGGCGCCGAAGAGAGCGGTCTGCTCGTCGAGCGTCATTCGCTCAAGCTCATCGCGCAGCTCTTCGGTCGCCGCGATTGCCGCCAAGCGAGCCTCCACGCGCTTCAGCACCTCTTCGCGCATGAGCGTCACCCGACGAGAACCCGCCGGAATCGAGCCGTACTTCGCCGACAACCGGCTCAGCTGCCCCACCGACACGAAGCGCTCCCCCGCGCACGTCACGGCCTCAAAGTCGGAAGATGCGAACTCGAATGTCGCAAGCACCTCATCGATCGCGACAAGCCGCGCCTCGGGAACCTGTGCGGCACCCACACCGCGACCCTCCGGCAGCAGGCGCGCAAACAGCTCGTCACGCGTGCATATCCGCGGATTCTCCTCCCCCATGTCCGGCAGCACGTGGGCGATATAGCTCTGAAACACCGGGTTGGGCGTGACGAGCGCGACCTCGCTTGCGCGCAAGGTGTTGCGATTGCGATAGAACAGATAGGCGATGCGCTGCATCATGACCGATGTCTTCCCGCTGCCGGCCGCGCCGATGACCAGAAGCGCCGGCACGTCGTCATGGCGTATCACAGCGTTTTGCTCCTGCTGGATCGTCGCCGTGATGGCGCTCATGGCAGCCGAGTGGTTTTTGGACAGCGACGCCAGCAGCAGGGGGTCCTGTATGGCGACCGTCGTGTCGAAATAGGCGAGGAGGCGATCCTGGTCGATGTCGAACTGGCGCCGCAGCAGCAAGTCGGCCTCGATGATGCGACCGTTCGCCTCGTACGACGTGAGCCCGGTACCCTGGTTGTAATACACCTCGGCGACGGGGCTGCGCCAATCCACGACGAGCTTTTTGCAGCTGTCGTCGGAAATGCCGGCCGCGCCGATGTAGATCTCGCGCGGCTCGGCCAATGATGCGCCGGCTGCGCGAGTGCCTGCGCCCGCGCCCGTGCTCGCGCTCGCACCGTTCATCACGCGCAGCGTCACCTTCGCGAAATAGGGCTGCCGCAGCAGCAAAGCGACCGTCTCCACCTTCTCGGCGTCGCTGGCCTGCGATACGTTGTAGGCATCCACGATGCGGTTCATTGCCTCGAAGTCGGCATAAGTTTCCATCGCGTCTGCATAGGTGGCAAGGTTGACGGACAGCTCCTCGGCCATCGCCTGCTTGTCGGCCTCAGCCTGGCGAGTCGTGTTCTCCATGCGCTGCACCGCCTCGCGCCCGATACGCTGCAGCGTGCGGTAGACGCCAGCAAGATGCTCCTGCTCCTCGCAAAAGACAGGGTCTGTCGTCGCGCTGGCGGCATCAGTCGAGTTGGGCTGGGTAATCGAGCTCGCCGGATTGGTCGAATCGGTCGGCTGAGAAGTCTTTGCCTGCATGAAACCTCCGCATCCAGCGCCTGGCCAAACGGGCCGCGCCACTATCAACGAACAGAAGCGCACGCGAACGCAGCAGCGTCCTCACATGCGTTCATGCAGTCTACCGGGCAAACCCGCCATATCCAAGTCTTGTTTCGCATCTATGCCTTCCGTACAATATATATGGGATGATTCGCCACGGTCGAAGACGTCCGCCCCATCTGCTATGACCCTTCGACAAAGGCTCGCCATGACACACCATCGCGCCACCAACCAGTCGCCCCGCCACGCACGACACGCGGACGCGCCGCCTCAGCCACCTGCCCCGAGCGCCGGTCGCTGGCGCCTCATCGTAGGCGGCGTGGGCATCGCGGCCTTCATCGCTTTGGCAGCCGCCGTGATGATAGGCGCGCCTGCGGTGGACGCCTGTGACGCGTGGATCCAGTCGGTCGTGTTCCCGTTGCGCGCCGACGGCATAACCACGGTGCTGGCCGTCGCGACCGACCTCTCCGACACGCTCGTCTCGGTCGTCGTGGCCGCGGCGTTCGTGGGATACCTCGCGCTGCGCATCAGCAAGCGCTCGGCATTCGTCTATGCCTCGTGCGTCATCGCCGGCGAAGCGTCCGTCGCGCTCGCCAAGCTCGTCGTCAGCCGGACGCGGCCCATCGGCATGAACCTCATCGAATTCCCCTCGGACGCGTCGTTTCCCTCCGGGCACACCTTCGCGGCCATCGCCATCGTCAGCTTCGCGCTGTTCGTGCTCATGCGCACCCATCCGAAGATGCCCGCTGCCGGCAAGGTGCTGCTCGGTGCCATTGCGGTCGCCTGGCCCGTCTTCATCGCCTTCACGCGCATATATCTCGCCGCGCACTGGCCCACCGACATCATTGGCAGCTTCCTCATAGGAGGCCTCGCCTACTTCCCGCTCGCCACCTACGCATGGACGCGCCTTGCTGAAGATGCCCCACGCGAGCATGAGGGGGCATGAGGGACAGCACGCCGGCAGCGACGACGTCAGCGAGGGCCGCTAGCCTCGCAGAATTCGCGACCGCGCCACGGCGGCTCCCTTTAGGCGCCCCTCCGCCCGCATCCGCGCCATCTGCCATTCGCCGTCTCCTATGCATCACGAATTATTATCGATACATAATGAACAATAAGGAACTGCGTAGCCCCTCGTCCGTCATAATCATGACTCATTGATTCGGAGGCCTCGTCCCGCCGGCCCAACAGCAGCGGGAATGCGAGCGCCCAGGATACATCGAGAGGTGGCGCATGCAAGAGATCATGGAGACGATACGGAAGGTGCCCATCCCCGCTGCCGGCGTGGCCCTCGGCCTTGCCGCCTTGGGCAATCTCCTGCAGCCGATCTCGGACGGCGTGCGCCTGGCGTGTGGCGTCCTCGCTCTGTTCATGGTGCTGCTCGTGCTGGCCAAGGCCATCCTGTTCCCCCGCATGATCAAAGACGATTTCCGCAACCCCATCCTCGCAAGCGTGTCGGCCACGCTGTTCATGGCGCTCATGCAGCTTTCGGGCTATCTGGCGCCTTACGCGTTTGCCCCCGCGCTGGCCATCTGGGCCAGCGCCGTATGCGCCCACCTCAGCCTCATGGGCTGGTTCACGTGGCGCTTCCTGCGCAACTTCAAGCTCGACCAGGTGTTCCCGACGTACTTCATCTGCTACGTGGGCATCATCGTGGCGTCGGTCACCTCCCCCCTCTTCGGCCTCGAGGCGCTGGGCAACGTGCTGTTCTGGCTGGGCTTCGCCTGCTATCCGGTGATGCTCGTCATCGTCACCTGGCGCTACCTCACGCATCCGGTGCCTGTCGCGGCACGTCCCCTTTTCTGCATCTACTCGGCTCCGGCAAGCCTCTCCATCGCGGGATACCTCGCCGTGACCCCCGAGCCCAACGTCGCGTTCGTGTCCGCGCTCCTCATCGTCGCCCAGGCGTTCTTCCTGGTGGTGGCGCTCTGCCTGCCGAAGCTCGTGAGCAGCGAGTTCTTCCCCAGCTTCGCGGCCATGACCTTCCCGTTCGTCATCACCGCCACCGCTCTTGTCTCGTCGCTCGAGTTTTTTGCCAGCGCCGGCGTGGCGCTGCCCGCCTTCACGTCGTGGGTGGCAGCCGCCGAGATTCTCTTCGCCGCCGTCATGGTCGGCTTCGTCTTCGCTCGCTACCTGGCGTTCCTCTTCAAGCCGGCCGCAGCCGCGAAGCAGGAAACCGCTCGTGCCGTCCAGCAGGAAACGGTCCTTTCGGAGGAGTCACAGGCCGCCTAACGCCTCCGGCGCGTCAAGGGCGCTATAATCTCTCCAACAGCGCGAACCTCCTGACTCATGCGAGGCTCGCCACCGCCCTGTGACCCCAAGGAGGCCTTGATGGATCCCAACGTTCGCCCTGACTCTATGGAGCGCATCAACACCCCTGAGCTCGCTCAGGCATTCATCGACGAGCAGGTTGGCGCCATACGCGAGCAAGTGGGCGACGGCAAGGTGCTTTTGGCTCTGTCAGGCGGGGTCGACAGCTCGGTCGTAGCAGCGCTCATCGATCGCGCCATCGGGGAAAACCTCATCTGCGTGCACGTGAACCACGGCCTCATGCGCAAAGGCGAAAGCGAGCAGGTCATCGCCATGTTCCAAAACCAGATGGACGCCAATCTGGTGTATGTGGACGCCACCGACCGCTTCCTCAACCTGCTGGACGGCGTGGACGAGCCCGAGAAGAAGCGCAAGATCATCGGCGCTGAGTTCATCCGCGTGTTCGAAGAAGAGGCTCGCAAGGTGGGCGATGAGGTGGACTTCCTCGCGCAGGGGACCATCTACCCCGACATCGTCGAGTCTGACGGCGTGAAGGCGCATCACAACGTAGGTGGCCTGCCGGACGATCTGCAGTTCGACCTGGTCGAGCCCGTGAAGCTGCTCTACAAAGACGAGGTGCGCGAGGTTGGGCGCGCGCTGGGACTGCCCGAGGGCATGGTGGAGCGCCAGCCATTCCCGGGCCCTGGCCTGGGCGTGCGCTGCCTGGGCGCCATCACGCGCGACCGCCTGGAGGCGCTGCGCGAGGCTGACGCCATCCTGCGCGAGGAGTTCGCTGAGGCGGGGCTTGCGGGCAAGGTGTGGCAGTACTTCGTCGTCGTGCCCGACATGCGCGCTACCGGCGTGCGCGATGGCGTGCGCGCCTACGAGTGGCCCGCCATCATCCGTGCCGTCAACACCGTCGACGCCATGACCGCCGAAGTCCCCGAAATCGAGTGGCCCGTCCTCAAACGCATCACCGACCGCATCCTCGCCGAAGTCCCCGGCATCTGTCGCGTCACCTACGACCTCACCCCCAAACCCATCGGCACCATCGAGTGGGAATAATCGCACACATTATCGTGAGGTTTGGTTTGGGTGAGTTTCGGAGTGGTTTGATACGCTGAAGCGATTCGTAGCTGCCTCCAAGCCACTTGAACCATCGTTTCCAGAAATGCCCTTTCAGTTGTTGCTGAGAGGGCATTTCTTATGGTTAACCAGCTCGCTTCAAACTAGTGAAGTTGAAGCGCGAAACCAATACATCACGATAATGTGAGATTAAGCTTGCAAAACGCAAGCTTAATCAACTCTGTACTCACGCACCTCTCGGCAGTACGATCGATTCGCCGGATTAGCACTCATCTTGTACTCATGGCTGACGAAGCCTACTCGGTTAAATCGGTTTCCTCATAGTGTATATCCCCAAATCCTAGATACGAGGAAAAACCAAGAAGATAAAGCGCGTCGACAAAGCCACGACCACCATCGTTTCCTATGTCAACAAGCTCATCATAAACGGTGTCATAAGGGATAGGTGCTGCATCCAAATCAGCTATCACTTTATCGATCGTTGCGGGCAAAGCATGACACACTTTCCAAAAAGCAAGTTCATCCCCTGTTACTATTTTGAAGAATTGATCCATGCTTACTCGACGGATAAGCTTATGCGATTTATGTTGTCCGTCAACGCTGACTCCCCAAGGAATGTTTTGCGACTTTTTGGCTATAGCCTCGACTAGGAAACATACGCTGTCATCATCTTCAAGCAATTGCTGTTGAGCTTTAGAGTAAGTTCTTGCAGCCGATGCCGAGTTCATCGTATTGTGCTTGTTTTTCATCTCAACATATATCGTTGAAACCCTAGTCCCATCTCCTATGTCTACTCCGTCAGGGTTTGTATAAATTACGTCCCAGCCTGTCTGAGGCACTTCACAATTGTCTATATAGCGAAAGACATTCTGATGAAAGTAGCCAATACTATTGTTGTTTCCCTTGTCTCGTTGCCTAAGCGCCTCGTCGGAAACAATAGTCTTCCAATCCTTTTGATAGATTGATTTATCAAGAATTAGTTTTATTGGATCAACAGTATTACTATTGAAAAGCTCAATATCAAAAGATTTCATGCCCGATCGATAAGATTCCACAGTGTTCTTTACATGGGTGTAAAAATCATCTTGTGATATAAAATCCATGTTCCAAGTACCAATCACGGGATATCCCCCTAATTAAAGTTTGCAATAATTATAAGACGCTTCAACCAGTAAAGAAATTCTAGGGACAGAAATTCGCATTTTGGAGTAATATAACCATTGCATATGCAATGGTTATATGGAGGTATATTGTGAGTGTTGCTACTTGTGAGCTATTAAGCGTAACTGGAGCTTCCAGAGCTCTGAATTGCTCTATCGATACAATCCGTAGATGGAATAAACTCGGCTTAATTAAGGCAACGCGAGACAAAAACAACAAACGGCTGTTTAATCCTGCAGAAATTCAAAGACTCCAGAAAAAGCTTGCCGGAGACGATAGTACGCAATACGATGTCTTATCCTCTTCAGAGCGCTTTTCCGAAGTATCCTGTATCGACCTATTTGCAGGGGCAGGAGGAACTGCTCTTGGATTTCATAATGCGGGTATATCGCATGTTATGCTAAATGAGCTGGATCATAGCGCGGCTGAAACCTTGCGTGAGAACTCAGCCAATCACGACTTAAATTGGAATGTAGTTGAAGGCGATGTTAGCGGTATTGATTTTTCTCAGTACAATGCCGAAATTATTCAAGCTGGATTCCCATGTCAAGCCTTTAGTTATGCCGGAAAGAGCAGAGGCTTTGAAGACACTCGTGGAACATTGTTTTTTGAATTTGCGAGAGCGATAAAATACATCAAACCGAAAATTGCAATTGGCGAAAACGTACGAGGTCTTGTTAAGCATGATGGCGGGCGTACACTTGAAACTATGCTCAAAACGCTCGATGAGCTTGGTTATAAAGTCAATTATCGCCTTCTGCGAGCACAATATCTTGATGTTCCCCAAAAAAGAGAGCGACTCATCATCTTTGCAGTTCGCAAAGATGTAGATGCTCCAATCCTGTTTCCTAAGGAAAGGGATTACTTCATTTCTATGCGACAAGCCTTAAAAGACTGCCCAAAATCAGAGGGGCAATCGTATCCTCAAAGAAAAAAAGAGATCATGAGTCTTGTTCCAGAAGGTGGAAATTGGCGCGATTTAGATGAAGATGTCCAAAAAGAATATATGGGTGGAAGTTACTATTTATCTGGCGGCAGAACCGGTATGGCGAGAAGGATGTCTTGGGATCAGCCGTGTTTGACCTTGACGTGTGCCCCAGCCCAAAAACAGACCGAACGCTGTCATCCTGAAGAAACGAGACCCCTTACTGTAAGAGAGTATGCTCGCATCCAAACCTTCCCCGACAATTGGGAGTTCTCTGGAAACATGTCGAGCAAATATAAGCAAATTGGAAATGCTGTTCCAGTCAATCTCGGCTATCACATAGGACGGTGCGTCCTTGCATCTTTAGGCTATATAGGTATTGGGGAGGATATGATCGAAGTAGAGCCTTTGATCATTAATGTAGAAAAGTAGTTTTTGAAGGGGTGCGGGGATCCCCGCAAGCTGGGAGGCGGATGGATGCCGCCGACGACCAGTTTCCCGAATTCGGCAAGTAGCCCATGGCCCGTGAAAACGTAATACGCCATAGGCTACTTGCTAAACTTCGCTTCTAAGGCCTTATAACGGTTCTCGGCGATTCGTTTCGAATTGATGACAAACGAAGCCGTACATCGCTCCTGAGCACTTCTGGCGATGAAAGCTGGCCGCTATATCCGGACGCTGCCTTCGTCGCCTTCACTTCCTTCACAAGAGACCTTCTCCAGGCTGACAAGTTGCCCGATGCTCGTGTGCTTCATGCGGGTACGCAACGCCGCGCACCCGCATGAAGATGCTGTGCTGTGCGAGGAGCCTGCCGAATGTCGCAGCAGTCACGCCTTCGACGGCAGCCACTTCAATCAACTCGCCTACGGATCCGCACCACGCCTTATCGTCGTTGGCTGCCATGAATTCGACCGCCCTCAATACGCAGTCAGGAATCTCGCGTTCTTCAAGCTCTTCCTTGCTCGTGCGCTCGATGAGGCTCCATCGGCAATCTCTGGGCGCCAGCTTCAGCTCTGGGAATTCGACATCACATCCCGTGATCGTGTGCGTCGCGTCCCCAACGCCACGCGACGCTCGTTTCAGCACCCAGATACTATCCGAGCTCCCTGTGATTCCACTTAATCCCGACACGGCACTCATGATGTCTTCGTCGGCCATCTTGCGGGTATGGCAGACCATCATCATTGCAAGGCTGTGTTTGTCAGCAACGGTCTTCAGCGCTGAAAAGTCTCCGTAATCCGCTGCGTAGATGCTGTCACCTGTAGGGCTTCGAACCTTCTGGAGCGTATCGATGGAGACGAGCTTCAGGTCAGGATGAGTGATGACGAAGTATTCGATTTGCTCTGCCAGACCATCCCTTATAGCTGCAGCCGAGTTGGCGAAATAGAACCTGTTGCTAGCCTCGTCGGTGAGCTTCCAGAGCTTCTTCACGCGCGCATAGGTATCTTCTAGATAGAGATAGAAAACCGTTCCTTGGCAGACGGCGTAATCCCAGAACGGCTGTCCCATGCTCACTGCAAGTCCCATGGCGAGCACCATCCACGACTGCCGAATAGCCAAGCTCAATGAAAAGCGACACGTGGCTATGGCGCAGATCATGGATGCGTATGCGTTTGATCCCGGCGGCTTTTGATCCGCGATCCATCTCGGGATGAAGGAATGATTTCGTTACAGGAACTGGCCTGTCGAAATTGCGCAGATCAGGGATGTATTTCATGAAGTCGATGACTTCATCGACAAGGAAGCTCGGCATCACGATTGTCCTGACTGATTTAGGGGTCTTGGGTACGGTAATGACATCCTCTCTATGCATGCGCTGGTAGCTCTTGGCTGCAGACAGTCGCTTGTTCGTGAAGTCGAAGTCTGCAGGAGTGAGTGCGAGCATCTCGCCCAGACGAAGTCCGCACCAGTAAAGCAGCTCGAAGGCTATGAACGATTGCGGCTTATCCATGACCTCACGACTGAAGCGCAGGCACTCTTCCTTAGTCCAGAAGCTCGTCTCGTCGGCTTGCTTGCTTCCGATCTTGCCAACCCTCACCATGGGGTTCGAATCGAGCCCGTAGTAGCGCACGGCATGATTGAGCATGGCGGATAGCTGGTTGCAGATCGAGTGCAAATAGGTTTGCGAGTATTCAAGTCCATTACTCGTGCGCATGGCCATGATCTCGTTTTCCCAATTGAGGATGTCGAGAGCGGTGATCTCGTTCAAGCGCTTATGACCTAGGAAGGGTAGGATCTTCGACTCGATCATATTCGCCTTCGTCTCACGGGTGGTCTGTCGAAGGCGCATTTTGGTGTCCTCAGCATAGACCTCATAGAACCCGGAGAACAGCATGGTAGGAGCGCCCTCCATGCGCTTCAGGAACTCGAATTCCCACTTTCGAGCCTCCTTCTCGGTCTTGAACCCGCGCTTGGTCTTCTTCTTGGGCTCTCCCGTCCAGTCCCTGTAGCGGCACTGGACGCAGAAAGCTCCACGCTCCGGATCCTTGCTAACAGACATCGCTTCCACTTCGCTCTGGGGTAGGCATCGGCTCGCCAGCGAAATAGCGCTCCTCGAAGTACACCCGGCTCACTTTTCCCTGAACGATCAGGCAGCCTTCCTTTGCCAGCTCCGCGTTTAGCTTGCGGATGACCTTGTAGGCGTACGCCTTGGAAGCGCCAAGCTGCCCCGCGACTTCCGTAGCGTCCATTAGTCTTGTTCCCATCAGGGCTCCTTTCGTCGATTGGCATAACATCGCGTTTTTGTGATGTTTCGTTTTCGACTATAGCCTCACGTATTTGTGATATCAACGGAAATTGAGATATTTGCTCACATTTACGTGAGGTGATACCCTGTACCCCCGACAACTTGTCAGGGGTCTACGCCATGAGAAGGGCCTCAATCCATGAAGAAAAAGGAAATTCCCAGCCTTGCAAAGAAGCTGAAGAAGCTTAGGGATGAGCTGCACCTCACTCAGAAAGAGGTTGCTGATAAGGCGTACATTACCGAGTCAGCTTATCGCGCATATGAGCTTGGCGATCGCAATCCGAAGCCGGATATCCTAGATCGGATCGCGAAGGCGCTAGGGGTGAGGCCTGAATACTTGAGCACCCCCACGTTCAGGAACCGACGCGAGTTCGCTTACGCGATCTTAGAGAACGAAGATACATTTGGTTATACCGTGCGAGATATCGATGGTGTTCCCGCCATCGTGAAAGGCTACGGCAGCGCGATGGATTTCTTTGCCGAGTTCGTTCGCGATTGGGAGCAGATGCGCGAGAAGCTCGATAACCACGAGATAACTCAAGAAGAGTACGAAGACTGGAAGCGTACCTGGGACAACGGCACATGGGTTAAGACCGATGACGGTAAGAGCCCATATACGGGGAAGTAGATCGAATGAGAGTAACGCAGATAGCTATTGACAACTACAGGTCAATCGAACATGTTGAAATTGCTTTTCCGGCAGGAAAGCCGTTAGTTCTCTTTGGGCCGAACAATGCTGGAAAATCGAACATTATCTCTGCAATAAATCGCATTCTTGGTGAACGTTTTGCTCCATATGTCGAGATGTCTGATAGCGATTTTTTCATGCGTGACAAACAACTCCATCCGAGTTCTGTGATTACTTGCGATTTCGATTCGACGTACCATTGCACAAATCGAGGCGCACCTTACAGTAGAGTTTCCGTGAGTTATAACAAAGATTCCAGCTTAAATAGCTATGTGAATGATGATGGTGACAAGCTTTACATTAAGAACGAGGATCGAAAGGCAATCCAGTCATTCCTTGTTGATGCGGATCGGAGTATTAGTTATCAACTCAGTTATTCAAGTCGGTTCACTCTGCTCAGTAAATTCTCACATGCTATTCATGACGCCTTGTCAGGTAACCAAAAAGAGCAGCTGAATCATGCGTTCAATGAGATAAAAGACGTATTTCAGGCTGTCCCAGAATATGCAAGTTTCACAGAGGATTTTGTTTCTTCTGTCTCAGATTCAGTACAAGGTTTTGTTCATAAGCTTGAGGTAGATTTCTCTGCATATGATCCCAATAATTACGCAAACGCTATGCGGGTATTCGCAAAAGAAGGGGACGAGACTCGCTCTTTTGATGAATTTGGCACCGGCGAGCAGCAGGTATTGCTGATGGCTTTTGCTAAAGCTTATATGAAAGCTTTTGGATCGGAATCAATCGTGCTAATCCTTGAAGAGCCAGAGGCTCATCTACACCCATTAGCTCAAGCATGGTTAAAAGAATACATTTATGATTTATGCGAGTCTGGGTTGCAAATAGTCTTATCGACGCATTCACCTGACTTCATTGATGCAGGAAATCTGGAGGGTCTTGTACGCGTCTACAAAGAGCTGGATGGCGTTACTCGGACGGTTCAACTCACGCAATCGCAGCTTGTCGACCAGTGTGTTGATATGGGTGTACCCAAGGACAAGATTAATAAAATTGGCATCTCTGACTTCTATAAAGCAAAGCTTACGACTGGGATGATAAAGGGCTTTTTTGCGAAGACAATTCTTTTGGTGGAGGGAAGAACCGAGCGGCTCGCACTGCCCAAATATTTTGAGCGTGCTGGATTCAGCTTGCCTGCTAACGGTATCGAGATTGTTGACTGCGGAGGCAAGAATAACATCCCGCCTTTGTATAGGTTGTTCAAGTCTTATGATTTGAATTGTTATTGCTTATTCGATGGAGATGAATCCGACTGCACCAACACAGAGCTTGAGTCGTTGCTTAGTATTTCTTCCTTAACGCTTGGAACTGTCCAGTTTTTTGCTGAGACGAATTACGCGTATTTTTCAAAGGACTACGAGACAACAATCCGGGCTGAAATCTCTAATTATTCAACGTTCGAGGACGAAGCAAGAAATGTATACAAGGCAAAAGAGGAACCTGCGGTGGCGAGGATCGCGGCCTCAATCTGTAAGGAAGTCCCTAGCTTCATTAGCTCCTTAATTGCGAAGCTTGGCTCCTCTTCCGCCAATCCAATAGTAGAACCCACTGAAATCAACGAAGTGATTATCGATCCATGGGTCAGCGAGGAATATCCCGACGATATTCCCTTCTAACCAAATGACGGCGAGTCCAATTTGAGTATATTTCTGGAGTAAACTCATGTACGTGAACTAGGCTGGCAATAGTTGGATTAACACAAACTAACAGTGGACTAAAAACAGACCATCGAGTGGGAATAAGATCGAACGGCTAGCGGCCCTATTCTTTCCAGAATTCGCGCATGAGGTCGGCGCGGTTGGCGCAGCCGGACTTTTTGAGAATGTGATGGGTGTGGGCCTTCACGGTGCCCAGAGCGAGATGCAGCTCGCTGGCGATGTTTTGGTTGTCCTTGCCTTCCAGCATCAAAGTCAAGATGTCGCGCTCACGCGCGGTCAAGCCATGCACCGCACAATAAGCGGGAATCAGCTCGTCGATATGCTGACGGCGAACATCCGTGTCGCCCACCAGGGGCTCGTTGAAGCGTAGGCGCATCAGGCTGCCAGCCGTGCGTATGCTGAACACGCCGAAGTAGACAGCCAACAAGCTCTCCGAGACGTTTCGTCCCGAAAGAAACAGCATGACGACGTCGCCCGTCGGACTCGTATCGGGCCTGAGCATCAGTATGACGAACGTGTCCTCCGCCACAATGGCGACAACCATGATGGCTGCGCAAACCATCAAGGGCAAGAAGCGCTTGAGGTAGCTGCGCTCATCGGTTCCCTTGAGGCGCCGGAACGTAACAAGCCAATAGGCCACCACCCACGCCAGAAACACCTGCCGTATGTCGTAATATACCCATTGGCGCAACGGCCCTTCAGGCATGAACACGATCGTCGCCGTCTCGGCGATTACATAGACGACCACCGGCACCACGCGCAGCGCGACGCTCTTCTTGTCAAGCTGCTCGCACGCCACCAGCCACAGCGACTCGAGCGCCGCTGCCGCCAACACCAGCTTCAGATATGGCGCGTCGATCGCGTAGTACGGAAGCACCTCAGCCGGCACGCCCGACCCCAGATACTCGCGCTGAAAAATGAGCACCAGGTCAAGAAAGTAAAATAGAAAGAAAGCCATCACATACAGATGCGAACGCTTGCGGCAGATCAGATACGCAGCCAGCGACATCGTCCCGGCGCATACGCACACGAGCAACACCAACACCGTGTAAAGATAGAATGCTGTCTGCATGGACAGGAGCCCTTCCCGTCGATATCTCCAACCATAAGCATAGAGCGTAATCCCAGTTTTGGGAACAAGAAAATGCTTAAGTTTATTCGAGTTTAGCCACTACAGCAGCCACAAAACCAACTTCGACCTTGCCGGCAGCAGAGCCTTGCCTTGTCGCATCCCAGCGCGGTTTACTCCCGTTTACACGTAACGTTTCGAAAAATAAACCGGTTTTGCCCTAGGCAACCCGCATCAAGGCGTCCACAATCGACGCCATCGAGCCACGCGTCGCACAAGGCGGCGCGGCATCAACCCAACGGAAAGGGCACAACATGGTTAAGGACTTCATCGATACAAACGACTTCACCAAAGAAGAGCTCCTTGACATGGTCGATCTTGGCATCACCATGAAAAAGATGATTGCCGCAGGCGAGTATCCGCTGCTGCTCGAGCACAAGACGCTCGGCATGATCTTCCAGCAAGTGTCCACCCGTACGCGCATCTCCTTCGAGACCGCCATGACCGACCTTGGCGGCCACGCACAGTTCTACGGTCCCGGCACCATCCAGCTCGGCGGCCACGAGTCCATCGAGGACTCCGCCCGCGTCATGGGTTCGCTGGTCGACATCCTCATGGCCCGCGTCGACCGCCACAAGGACGTGGCTGAGCTCGCCAAGTATTCCAAGGCCCCGGTCATCAACGGCATGAGCGAGTACAACCATCCCACCCAGGAGCTGGGCGACCTCATGACCATGATCGAGAACCTGCCAGAGGGCAAGAAGATCGAGGACTGCAAGCTAGCCTTCATCGGCGACGCCACGCAGGTGTGCGTCTCGCTCATGTTCATCTGCTCCAAGATGGGCATGGACTTCGTGCAGTTCGGCCCCAAGGGACATCAGATCAGCGACGGAGCCCTGCACGTAGGCTCCGCTGAGGAGCGCGAGGCCTTCGGCAAGAAGCTCATGTCCATCGGCGAGGAGAACTGCAAGGTCTCTGGCGGCACCATCACCATCTCCGACGACATCTCCAGCATCGAGGGCGCTGACTTCATCTATACCGACGTGTGGTATGGCCTGTACGACGAGGAAGTCTCCGGCGAAAGCTACATGGACGTGTTCTTCCCGAAGTACCAGGTGACCATGGACATGATGAACTATGCCAGCCCGAACTCCAAGTTCATGCACTGCCTGCCTGCCTCTCGCGGCGAGGAAGTGGTGGACGAGGTCATGGACGACCCCAAGCGCTCCCTGTGCTGGGACGAGGCCGAGAACCGCAAGCACTCCATCCGCGCCATCCTGGCAACCCTCTGCCCGCAGTCTGACCCGACCGACTCGGTGGTGGCTCCGCTGCGCGACAACGTGGATGCCTGCATGCGCAAGCTCGGCAAGCAGGGCGTTCCCGCCATCCGATAAGGCCGCATAGGACGAAGGCGCCCGCCCCCGTCGCACCGCCCATCCGCCATCTGCCTTCAGGCAGGCCAGGCGCGACCGGTGCGCAGGAGGGCGCCTCGCCGCTTCTCCTACAGAAGGGGGGCCACCCATGAGTGGCAAAAAGAAGTTCTCGTTCGCAAGCGTCATTCTCTCTGTCATCTGCGTCGTGTTCGTCGCAGAGGCGGCAGCTCCGGCGGCCGCCATCGGAAACCAGCAGTTCTTCTGGTGGATCTTCCTCATCATCACGTTCTTGCTCCCCTACGGCATGGTCGTCGCCGAGCTGGGCACGACCTACGACTCTGACGGCGGCCTCTACGACTGGGTGCGCGACGCGCTCGGCGACAAGTGGGGCGCGCGCGTCAGCTGGTACTACTGGATCAACTTCCCGCTGTGGATCGCAAGCCTAGCAACGCTGTTCCCGCCCATCCTGGGCATGGTGTTCGGATTCGAATTCGATTTGATTCCCACGCTCATCATCGAATTGGCCTTCGTGTGGATCGTCGTGCTCATGAGCTTCTCGAAGGTGTCCGACTCTGCGTGGATCCTGAACGGCGGCGCAGTGCTCAAGGTGCTCATCGCCGTCACCGTCGGCGTCTTGGGCATCTGGTATGCCGTCACCCATGGGTTCGCCAACGACATGGCGCCCGCAACGTTCATGCCCGACCTCACCAACACCGCAGCCCTGGGATATCTCTCCATCATCCTGTTCAACTTCATGGGCTTCGAGGTCATCTGCACGTTTGCCAAGGACATGCACAATCCGGCACGCGACATCCCCAAGGCCATCATCATGGGCGGCCTCGCCATCGGTGCCATTTACCTGTTCTGCGGCTTTGGCATCGGTGCCGCCATCCCGGCTGATGAGATCGACCCCGACTTCGGCATGATCATGGCCGTGCTCACGATGGTCGGCGACTCGCCGCTGTTCTTGATCATCTGCATCGTGTTCCTCATCACGCTGTTCGCGAACATGGCCTCTTGGTCGTTCGGCGTCAACTTCGTGGCTGACTACGCCGCCAAGCATCAGAACATGCCGAAGGTGTTCGCCCACGAGAACGCCAAGACCGAGATGCCCACCGGCGCCGCCATCGTCAACGGCATCGTCGCCAGCTTGGCGCTGTGCCTGCAGCTCATCCCCATCCCGGCCATCTCCGAGGGCATCTTCTGGATGCTGTTCTCGATGAACGTCGTGTTCCTGCTTTTGGCCTACATCCCCATGTTCCCGGCGTTCTTCAAGCTGCGCAAGGTCGACCCCAACCGCCCGCGCGTGTTCCGCTTCCCGTTCAAGGGCGGCCTCATGATGGTGGCCCTCGCCATCCCGGTCATCGAGCTGGTGCTGGCCATCGTCGCGACGGTGGTGCCGCTCTCCGGAGACGAAGTGGCAGAGAAGCTGCCCATGCTCATCGGCGTCATCGTGTTCGTCGTGATGGGCGAAGTGGTGCGCATCTACTCCGCCCGTGGCAGGAAGGAAGAGTTCAAGGGACTCACCCCCGAGCTGGCAGAGCAGCGCCTGGCCGAGGAGGCCGCCGGCGAGCGCGACCAGCTGGAAGCATCCTATGAGACGCCCGAACAGGCAGAGCTGGCTGCGAATCTTGGCGTCGCCAACGAGATAGCAAGCGACATCGACCAAGCCGAGAAGGTCGAACGCTAGCAGCAAATCGGGAGCACCGACTCTCGCCTGCGTCGCAGACAAACAAGTCGCGGCGCAGGCGAGCAAGCCCGCTGCGCGAGCACGCAAAGCCCACTGCGCGAGCAGGCGCGCTCCCCCCCACCTCCCATCAGGCAAAAGGCCGACAAGCGGCCTGCAGGCGGAGCCTCGAAACGAGGCCCCAAAGAAAGGAAACAGACGATGAAGACCATTTACGAAAGCGAATCCACCCCGGCGGCCGACGGCTTCTACATGCCTGCCGAGTTCGCTCCGCAGGATCGCGTGTGGATGGGCTGGCCCCATCGCACCGACACCTGGGCCCACGGCGCCAAGCCGGCCCAGAAGCAGTACGCCGACATCGCCCGCGCCATCTCCGAATTCACGCCGGTCTACATGTGCGCCAACGAAGCCGACTATGCCAACTGCAAGGCCGTCTTCGAGGAGGACGAGGGCGTGACCGTCGTCGAGATGACCACCGATGACGCGTGGTTCCGCGACACCGGCGCCACCTACGTCATCGACGGCAAGGGCGGCAAGCGCGCCAACCACTGGCACTTCAACGCCTATGGCGGCTTCATCGACGGGCTGTACTTCCCCTGGGACAAAGACGAGCAGATTGCCGAGAAGATGGCGGAGCTGTCGGGCTGCCGTCGCTATCGCCCCGACGACATGATCCTCGAGGGCGGCTCGATCACCGTTGATGGCGAGGGCACCGTGGTGGTCACTGACCAGTGCCTGCTCTCTCCGGGCCGCACCGCCAGTGCCGTGCTGGCCGAAGAGGCCGACCCCGACTCCATCTGGCCGGCCTACGCCAAGAAGTTCGAGCCCTGGAGCGAGGAGCTGCGCGCCTACATGACCGACGAGCTCAAGAAGTACCTGGGCGTCGAGACGGTCATCTGGGTGAAGGAAGGCATTGACCCCGAGGAAACCAATGGCCACATCGACGACGTGGCGACGTTCATCGCGCCCGGCGTCATGGCCTGCATCTGGACCGATGACCCCGATTACCCCTTCTATGACCAGTGCCATGCAGCCTATGAGACCCTGTCGAACGCCGTGGATGCCAAGGGCCGCCAGATCAAGGTGTACAAGCTGCCCATGCCGGTGAACCCGCTGTACATGGACCAGGCCTCGTGCGACTCCATCGATGCTGACGAGAACGCCGAGCCCCGCGTGGCCGACGAGCCGCTGATCGCCTCATACATGAACTATCTGGTCACCAACGGCGGCGTCATCGTGCCCCAATACGGCGACGAGAACGACGCGCTGGCCGTAGAGACGCTGCAGAAGATCTACGACGAGGTCTGGGGCGCAGGCGCCTACAAGTGCGTGGGCGTGCAATCCGAGCAGGTCGTCTACGGCGGCGGCAACATCCACTGCATCACCCAGCAAGAGCCCAGCGCCTAGGAAAGCGAGCAAGCAATGACTACGACGAGCACCGATACGCGCGTAGTAATCGCGCTCGGCGGCAACGCCTTGGGAGACACCCCCGAAGAGCAGATCGAGCGCGTGCGCACGGCAGCCCCGAAGCTCCTCGACCTCATCATGCAGGGCAACGAGATCATCATCACCCACGGCAACGGGCCGCAGGTGGGCATGATTCAGAAAGCGTTCACTTACGCCCATCAAGACGATGCGGCCATCCCCCAGCTGGATCTGCCCGAATGCGGAGCCATGAGCCAGGGCTACATCGGCTACCACCTCCAGCAGGCCATCGGCGTCGCGCTACACAAGAACTACAAGCGCTGGCACGTGGCGAGCGTGGTCACGCAGACCGAGGTGGACCCGGACGACCCTGCCTTCGAGAACCCCACCAAGCCCATCGGCGCCTTCTTGACCAAGGAGCAGGCCGAGGCTGAGATGGCCGCCCATCCCGACCAGGTGTTCGTGGAGGACTCCGGCCGCGGCTGGAGGCGCGTGGTGGCCTCCCCCGAGCCGAAGAAGATCGTGGAGGCACCCAGCATCCTAAATCTGCTCGACAACGAGTTCATCGTAATCTGCACGGGCGGCGGTGGCGTGCCGGTGGTGCGCGACTATGCGGACAAGGGTGCCTACAAGGGCGTGGCTGCCGTCATCGACAAAGACCTCGGCGGCGAGCTGCTCGCTGAGGACTGCGGCGCTGACGTGCTGGTGTTGCTCACCGCCGTCGACCACGTGGCCATCAACTTCGGCACGCCCGAGCAGGTCGACCTCACCGACGTGACGGTGGAGGAAGCCGAGCGTTATCTGGCCGAGGGACAGTTCGGCAAAGGCTCGATGGAGCCGAAGGTGGCAGCCGGCATCAAGTTTGCGAAGAGCCGCCCCGGGCGCGTGTGCATCATCGGCAGCCTCGATCGCGCCGGCGAAGCCATGGCAGGAAAGAGCGGCACCCGCATTCACGCATAGCGTCTCTGCCGGCTCACCGCCGGCTTGACCTACCCCACCTGCCTTTCCACCCCCTAGAGCAGGTGCCCCAGCCCCCGCGTCTCGCACGCGGGGGCTTTTTGTGCGCGGTGCGCGCTGCGCGCGCAAAGCAGTCCGTACGGAGCTTGGCTTTCGCTCCGTGCGGGCCTTGGTTTCGTTCGTCGGTTCTTGTTGCGCAACAGGATGCCGGGTTGCTTGCTCTCCTATGCGCTCGTCCCCACCTGAAGCCTCCCTGAAACGGAATGTGCTTCAAATGGAGTTTGGCGCCGTGAGCGCATCGCTCGCCTATGATGACAGGCACCTTCCGCCTGCAAGCGACGAGCAGACACGCACCACGCTTCTCGCTTCAGCGATCAAGAGCAGGGCGGGAAGCATTGCCTGGAAAGCCCGCTTCCCTCCCCACCCGCACAATCTCCGCGAGCGTCACTTCGGGCAGCCAAATCGCCCTACAAACATGAGCAGGGGTCGGGGGTATTCATGCATTGCACCCAAGCTCCGCCAGGAGCGAGGCGAGGCGCTCTCCGGTCCGTCGGGAGTGTCCATGCACTGCACCCAAACTCCGCCAAGCGTAGGGGTGCAGTTCGAACGAGCACCGCCTCCGACCCCTGCTCAACATCTACTCCTCCATCAGCTCTCGCCCGGCCCAGTCGCACTTGTAGCGCAGCTGGCGCAGCAGCTCTGCGCCCTCGGGCGTGCGCCATGCCCGTGCGCCCCCCTCTACAACAATCGCGCCGTTGTCCCGCACGAGCGCTGCAGTCAGCTGGTGGGTTTGCGTGATGGAGCCATCGCGCTTGTGCGCCATCAGCCGCGCAACGCGCTCTTTTTGCCGCAGCCAACGCGCCGAGGCACGCCGATGCGGGCCCGGCCCTTGCCGCCGAGCGAGCTTTCGCTTCTCGCGTCGGAGGCGCTTCTCCGTGCGGGGGTCGCCATCGCTACAGGCTGCCATGGTGTCCGGCTCAACGACTGCCACCCCGCCCTTGGGTGGCAACGTGCGCACCGACACGTCCTTGCAGAGCACCGACGCCCACCATCGGCCTGCGGCATCCACCGACACCGTGCAGGAGATGGGCGTACCCGCGAGCTCGCGCCACACGACCGCGTTCACCCAACCCACCTTGGCAAACCGCACCCGATTGGGCGCCAGATCGTCAGCGCGCTTGAACGCGACCGTGGCCGAATCCTTATCGCCGCGCCGCTTGAACCGCGGAAAGCCCACGCTGCGGGCACCCTGACGCACGCGCCGATAGAACTGGTGGAACGCATCGTCAAGGTGCCGCAGCTCATAGACCAGCGCGGTGGAGTCCACGTCCTTGAGAAAGGCATGCCCCTCCGCGTCGGTGCGCTCGCGCTTGAAGTCGGTCAGCATGCGGCACAGATCAAAATGCGTCGGCACCTTCACTTCTGGGTCAACCTTGCGCTCTTCGTACGCCGCAATGCGCGCCGCCAGAAAGTGGTTGTACACGAGCCGGCAGCAGCCAAACATCCGTCGAAAGTACGCCTCCTGCTCCGGCCCCGGATACAACCTGCACCGATACGCCTTATACACCCGCTTCGTCGTCATGCCACCACCTTCCTTCAAAATGAACAGGGGTCGAGGGAGGTGTTCATTTTCCTCACTCGGGCCGAGGCTGCCACAAAGGAACGGGGCGCGACCCATTTACCCCGTCCCTTCGGGTCACTCCCTCGCCGCGACCGTCACCTGGAGGCGGGTGATCGGCTTGGGGCCGTCGAGGTCGGTGCGCACGCTGAGCCTGTCGGAGGGGATGGACATGCCCAGCTCGAGCGGCAGGCGCTCGCTGGGGTCTGCTCCCTGCCAGAGCTCGTCGAAGGCGGTGCCCGCGTAGCCGAAGGCCGCTATGCGGTAGGCCGCCCGCTCGGCCTCGGCGAGCGCGTAGGCGCTCCGCCACGCGGAGCCGTCGGCGTCGCCTGCGAGCGGGAGCCCGATCGGCGCCGCGCCGGGCGCATCCGCCAGGAGCGTGAGCCGCGTCGAGACGAGCGCGTCCCGCCACGCCGCCAGCCGGTCGGCCTCGGAGGCGCCGTCGGGGAGCGCGCCCTCCGGCAGCTCGAAGAAGCCCTCGAGCTCTGCCTGCTCGCTCCGGAGGGCGAGCGCCTCCACCTCCACCGGGCGCACGGTCCTCGACTTGAGCGCGTACTCTCCCATGGCGGGCGCGGTCACCTTGCCCGTGCCGGCGTCCACCGCGAGGCCGACGCTGGCGGGAACCGTCACGTCCAGCCTCAGCGTCCACTTGGCAAAGACATTGGTCGGGCCCTCGACGGGCGTGCCTTCGAAGTCGAACTTGTCGCCCGCGTAGTCGCCCTGGCCGGTGCCGGCGCCCGCCTCGTCGCGGGCCTCCGGGTACCAGCCCGCGAACTGCCAGCCGGCCCATTTCGGGGCGGCCACGGGGCACCCGGGCTCGCCGGGCACCTGGCTCGCCGGCACGCGCGAGCCCTCTAGAACCTCGACCGCGTACTCGCCGAGGTCCACGCCGCCCTCGCCGGCATTCTCGAAGGCGCCCCCGGCCGCGTAGAACGTCACCGCGAAGCGCTCGAGCTCGCGCCAGCCGGCGTAGACGGTCGCGTCGGCCGTGACGGGCGTGCCCTCGAAGTCGTAGAGGCGCGCGTCGTCGAGCGCGAGGGCGCCCTCGGCGTCGGCGTACCACCCGGCGAACCTCCAGCCGTCCCTCGTCGGGTCGGTGGCGGGACGGCGCGCATGCCCGCCGTCGACGACGGTCTGGCTGGCCACCTTGGTGCCGCCGCGCGTGTCGAAGGTGAC
>CAJUFC010000029.1 GCA_910585565.1 uncultured Eggerthellaceae bacterium
AACCGCCTGCAGCGCGAGCTCGGGTTCGCCATGGTGTTCGTCAGCCACGACCTAGCCCTCGTCGCCGAGGTGGCCAACTACATCACCGTCATGTACGCAGGGCAAGTGGTCGAGCAGGGTCCCGTGGTCGAGCTTCTCACCAACCCCGTCCACGAGTACACGCGCGGGCTTTTGGGCTCGGTCCTTTCCATCGAGGCAGGCGGAGACCGGCTGCACCAGGTTCCCGGATCGGTGCCCTCGCCCAAGGACTTCCCGGCCGGCGACCGCTTCCGTCCGCGCTCGAGCCACCCCGACGTCGTCTCGGACGTGCGGCCCCAACTCAAGCAGCTTGGGCTCACGGATCACTATTACGCAGAGTTGCCTGATGACGAGCTGTCTAACCTCGGCATCGAGCCCTATGCCCCCGGCGGCCCCATCGAGTGGACGGACAAGCTATCATGACGAATACAGCTACCTCAGAGACGCAAACCAAAACGACCGACATGCAGCTCGACGAGTGCGTCGAGATGAAAAGCGAGCTGCATGAGCAAGACGCCGCCGTCGAGGCTGCGCGCAACGCGAGCGAAGAGCGCCTGGCCAAGGCGCGTGCCGCCGTTGAGGCGACCAATGCCGCCGACCTGGCAGCCCATGAGGGCGAGACGCCCATCATCTTCCTCGACGACATCAAGGTCACGTTCAAGACGCGCACCGGCTCTATCCTCAACCCCAACAAGGTGCACGCAGTGCGCGGGCTCACGCTGAGGCTGTGGCCCGGCGAGACCATCGGCATCGTAGGCGAGTCGGGATGCGGCAAGTCGACGACAGCCAACGTGATGTGCGGGCTGCAGTCCCCTACCTCCGGCAAGGTGTACTTCAAGGGCAAGGACGTCACGCACCGCACGGCAGCTGACCGCCGCACCATCGGACGCGTGATATCGGTCGTCTTCCAAGACCCGGCAACGGCGCTCAACGCACGCATGAGCATCGCCGAGCAGCTGCGCGACCCCATGATCGTGCACAAGGTGGGCACGCCCGAGGAGCGCGAGCAGCGCATCCACGAGCTCATCCACATGGTCGGCCTGCCAGAGTCGGCACTTGACGCGACGCCCGGGCAGCTCTCGGGCGGCCAGCGCCAGCGTGTCGCCATCGCGCGCGCCTTGGCGCTCAAGCCAGACGCCATCATCGCAGACGAGCCCACCTCCGCTCTGGACGTGTCGGTCCGCGCGCAGATTCTGAACCTGCTCATGGACCTCAAAAAGGAGCTCAACCTCGCTATGGTGTTCATCAGCCACGATATCCAGACGGTGCGCTACATCTCAGACCGCATCATCGTCATGAATGCCGGCCAGGCAGTTGAGATGGGCACGGCCGAGCAAGTATTCAACAACCCCAAGGACGACTACACGCGCCTGCTTTTGGGGGCCGCGCCGTCGCTTCTGCATCCCGATCTTGGCTAGGGCGCACGAAGGCGCATGTGCTTACGCAACAGCTTGGCAAACAAAAGGGCCGACCACGTGAACTGAACCCCGATAGTGGGACTGGAAACAAAAGTTTCCGGTCCCACTTGTTTTGAGGGGTGATAGCTTGAGGCACGGAACAGACGTCAGGGTCGAGGCGGTAAGATGCTTCGAGG
>CAJUFC010000030.1 GCA_910585565.1 uncultured Eggerthellaceae bacterium
ACCGACCACCGCATCGGCTTCAACTCCAGCTACAACGGCGTGCTCATGGGCAGCGACCTCATCGGGGTCATCACGGCCCTGCAGGCCGCCGACCGCGCCCAGAAGCTCGAAGAGGCCGTGTAAGGCAGGCTGAGCCGAAGGCATCGCTCAGATTTCATTGAAGGCGCTTCGGCGGCGCGGCGGAGCGCGGGGCTGTCGGCCCCGCGAATTCGGTTCGAGCCAAGGCCTCTCGCGTGAGTTCGCTTGACGGCCGTTCGCCCCGCACCCCGCCGCGCACGCAAGGTATTCTCGGAAGATTTTGAAAGTATGTCGTTTGCGAATGGTTGTATGTCGACGCAAGATGAGGAGCGCTTTTGTCAGCTGACATCTGGACTATAGGGCGGATGCTGGAGTGGATGCAGGGGTATCTGGCGAAGCGCGGGGACGAGAGCCCCTTGGTGTCGGCACGGTGGCTCTTGTCGCATGCGACGGGCCTTTCCAACATGCAGCTCTATCTCGATTTGAAGCGTCCGCTTTCGCCTGAAGAGCTGGACGCGCTGCGCGCGGGTGTGAAGCGCCGCGGCGCGGGCGAGCCGCTGCAATACATCACGGGCACCGCGAGCTTTCGCCATATCGAGCTTTCCGTGCGCGAGGGCGTGCTCATCCCGCGTCCCGAGACCGAGATCCTGGTGAGCGAGGTGTTGTCGCGCCTGCCCTCGCGGCGCTATAACGTGTCGGATGCCGACGATGACGCCGAGGCCATCGAGCGCACGGTCAAGGTGGTCGACCTGTGCACGGGCACGGGGTGTGTCGCGTGCTCGCTTGCGCACGAGAACCCGCTTATCGAGGTGGTGGCGACCGATGTGTCTGTCGCCTGCGTCGAGCTGGCTCGCGAGAACGTGGGCGCGCTCGGGCTGGAAGGCGCTGTCGCGGTCGTCGAGTGCGACCTGGGGCAGGGGGTGAGCGAGGCGTGGCTCGGCGCTATCGATGCGGTCGTCTCCAACCCACCCTATGTGCCGACGAGCGTTCTGGCGGAGGTGCCTGCCGAGGTGCGCGACCATGAGCCGTCGCTTGCCTTGGATGGCGGCCCGGACGGGCTGGACGTATTTCGCCGCATCGTGCCGTGGGCGCATGCGGCCCTTAAATCCGGCGGGTTTCTGGCCGTCGAGCTGCACGAGACGACCCTGGACGAGGCGGCTGCCATCGCTCGGGCGGCCGGGTTTGCCGCGACGAAGGTCGTGCGTGACCTGGCAGGGCGCTCTCGCGTGCTAATCGCGAACAAGGAGGAGTCATGAGCCTGAAAGACAACCTGCACGAATCTGCTGCCGCCTTGCGGCAGCGCCTCGGTGAGCGCACGCCGGTCGTGGGCATCATCCTCGGCTCGGGCCTCGGTCCCTTGGCCGACCAGATCACCGATGCTGTCAAGGTGCCCTTCGCAGAGGTGCCGCACATGAAGCGCTCGACGGCGAGCGGGCATGTGGGGCAGTTCGTCTGCGGCAGCTTGGGCGGCACGCAGGTGCTCTGCATGCAGGGCCGCCTGCATGGCTACGAGGGCCACACCCCCCAGGAGGTGGCCTATCCGGTCTGGCTCATGCACGAGCTAGGCATCGGCACCCTCATCACCACCAACGCGGCCGGCGCCATCAACGAGTCGTACCAGGTGGGCGACTTCTGCATCATGAAGGACCACATCAACTTCACGGGGCGCAACCCTGTCGTGGGCACCGAACCCGACGAGCTGGCGATGCGCTTCTTCTCCCTCTACGAGGCGTACGACCCGGAGTTGCGCGCGCTGGCGCGGCGTGTGGCTGAGGAGCGGGGCATCCCGGTGCGCGAGGGCGTCTATCTGGGGCTGTTGGGCCCGAGCTTCGAGACGCCGGCGGAGATCCGCGCGTTTCGGTCGTGGGGAGCAGATACGGTGGCCATGTCCGTCTGCGAGGAGGTCATCGCAGCACGCCACGTCGGCATGCGCGTTCTGGGCATCTCGCTGTGCTCCAACATGGCGTGCGGCGTCGAGGGCGCCAATCCCTCCGACGAGGAGGTGTTCCAGGTTGCCCAGACCCGCGAGGGCGACTTTTGCACCCTCATTCGCGAGGTCGTCTCCTCGCTGTAGGGCGCACAGACGCGCCTGCGATAGGAGCGGGTTGCGGGTGCGGGTGACAGGCGCGACGGCCCTGACGCCTGCGAGGGATGCCAGGCGCCTTGGCGCTCCCGCCTTGGCGCCTGCGAGCCCGAATCCTATTTCACCTCTTTGGCAGCCAAGATTTGGGCGAACATGCTTTGGCTCTCGCCGAAGTCGGAAGGCAGCACCACGGTGCTGGCGTTGCCGCTGCGAGCGAACTCGCCCATCATGTCGGCCCACTGGGTGTACATGAACAGCAGGTTGGCCTCCTGCACCGACACTCCGCTTTGCCGGATGCTCTCCAGCGAGGCGTTGATGCCTTCGGCGATGGCCTTGCGCTGGTTCGCGATGCCGATGCCCACCTGGCGTGCTGCCTCTGCCTGGGCTGTGGCCTCGGTGACCAGCTGGATCTTGTTCGCGTCGGCCAGCGACTGGGCGGCCTCCTTCTTGCGCTGCGCGGTGTTGATCTCGTTCATGGCGTCTTGCACGTCGGCCGGCAGCTTGATGTTGGTGATGAGGGTGGACACGACGATGTAGCCGTACTGCACCATGGCGTTGCCGATGGTGCCCTTCACGTCCTCGGCGATCTCGTCCTTCTTGTCGTAGACTTCATCGATGCTGTACTTCGGCACGCTTGAGCGCAGCGAGTCGGCGATGTAGCTCTTCATCTGCGCCTCGGCGTCAGACAGGATGTAGAACGCGCGATAGATGCCGCCATGGCGCGGGTTCATCGTGCCATTGGGCTGCACGGCGCCGCTCGTGTCGACGCAATACTGCACGGCGATCTCCATCTGCACGGTGACGTTGTCCTTGGTCTTGGCGTCGATCATGAGGACCGCCTGGCAGGTGCGCAGGTCCACCTTGCCGGCGATCTGCTCGATGAAGGGGATGCGCACGTGAAAGCCCGGATGCGAGATGCGGTTGAACTTGCCCAGGCGCTCGATGACGTAGGCGCGCTGCTGCGGCACGATGTACATGGTTGCCAGTATCACGGCTCCCACGATGATCAGGATGACGATCGGAACTAAGATGGCGCCAAGCATAGTGCATACCCCCTCGCGGTTTGTTTCAGTGAACCCAGCCTAGCACACCTGGGGGTTCGCTGCGTGGCGCAGCTCTCTTCGGTTGGGGGCGGCTGCGCTGCCGGTCAGTGAAGATTTCATGCACACTATAAGTGTGATGCAGGTTCTGCTGACGCAGGTGACCGAATCATGTAATATGTGGAATTGCTGAGAGAACGTCAATTGAATAAGTCCATATAGAGTTTGGAGCGTTTGGCAACAAGCGTCTACCTACTTGTACCAAGCTCTGTTTGGACGATACGTTGACTTCTCTCAGCAAGAAGATGACGAGGATGGGCGCTTTTGCGGTTTAATGGCCCATTCCCGCTGGGGGTGGGCCAACCTAGTTTCTGGAGCATCCCCTACATCTATATAAAGGTGTTCGCGAGAGCGGATGCCAAAAAGAAAGGCGCGCGACCCCATTCGCTTGCAGGCTAAGGGTCACGCACCTCAACAGCTCGGGCCTCCCTGACGGGAGCCTTCGCAGGTGCCATTGTACCTTCTCGCGGAGGCTTTCGCCAGAGGCGGCCCCCAAGGGAAGGGATTTGTCATGGGATATCCTCATCCTGCCGCGCCGACGCCGCCCAGCGTCATTTCGAGCACTCAAAGCCCAGTGGGCTTTGGGGCGAGGGGGCGAAGCGGGCGAGCATTCACGCATCTTCGTGCAGACGATCGCAGCGAGTCGAAAGGTCTAGCGACAGGGAAGCGTGCCTTCGGAACCAGCGGGCTTGCGTCGTCGCGGCGAGATTTCTCCACTCCGCGCCTTCGGCGCTCCGGTCGAAATGACGCTATGGGGGAAAGCGCGCTTCGCGACTCCGGTCGAAATGACGCCATGGGGAAGGCCTCGCAGGGCGGTCGGGAGGCTGGCGCTCGCTTCGTTTCCATCATGATGGCCGTGCTGCTTGCCGTCACGATGCTGCCCGCTGCTGGCCTGTCGTCGGCGTTCGCCGACGAGCCCGTCGAGCGCCCCGCCACCTCCGGCGGCGACGTGGCCCTCGAATCCACGAACGCCGACGCCGGAGCCGAGGCGCAGGTGCCCGTCGCCGAGGAACGCGAGGACGGCATGCTCGCCGCCGACGGTCTCCTCTACACGGTTGCCGACGGCGGCCTCTCGCTCGCCGGCTTCGACGGCGACGTTCCCGAGGGCGTGCTCGCGGTCCCCGCTGCCGTCTCCGTCGACGGCAAGGACACGCCGGTCGTCGCCGTCGACATCGCCGAGGGGCAGATCGCCGACAAGGTGGTCGTCCTCTCGCTGCCGCAGGGAATCAGGGACATCGACACCGGCAGCCTCGCCACTGCGTTCCCGGTGCTGCTCTCCGTCGAGGTTGCCGCAGCCTCGGACTCCTCGCTCCCGGCCGCCTCCGGCGCAGCCTCGATGCGCGCGGCGTATTCCACGTCGGGCGGCATGCTCTTCCGCCCGACGGAGGTGACGTTCCAGAGCGATGACGGCGCAATCGAGACCGTCGAGTGCAAGGAGCTCGTCTGGGCGCCGCCGGCCCTCGTCTCCGCCCGCGTCCCCGTCGAGTGCCGCGCCATAGCGGAAGGCGCCTTCGCCGACGCGCGCGACTTGAAGACCGTCGTCGCCTTCGGCACGATGGAGCGCATCGCCGACGGCGCGTTCTCGATCGACCAGATGGAAGGCTCGAAGGTGGTCGTCCCCGCAAGCAGCCCCGTGGTGGCCGGCGAGGACGCCGAGCGCGTGTCTGCTAGCATGGCCCTCATGGGAGACGCCGGCCAGAAGGAGCGCAGGAGCGCCTGGCACGAGGCCGGGTGGAGGTCAGACGACATCGTCATGGGCAAGCCCTGCGGCGCGCTCACCGAGACGGTCGCCGTCGATGCCGAGGGGTGTGTCGAGCGCACTGACCTCAGGCTCATCTCGTACCCCGGCATGCACCCCGAGGCCATGGACGTCAAGCACCCTGACGAGAATGGCGACCTCGACATGGCAGATGCCGGCCTCGCCTTCACGGTGAAGTCCGGCATGACCGCGAGCGTCGCCTGGCAAGGCGACAAGGCCGCCACGCCCTCCCATGTCGAGATCCCCGCCGCCATCACCATCGACGACGTCACCTATCCCGTCACTGAGATAGCTGCGAGCGGTTTCGAAGGCGCCGCCTTCTTGGAGAGCGTCGCCATCCCCGAGGGTGTCACCGCCGTCGGTCAAGATGCCTTCAAGGACTGTCCCAGCCTGGCCGGCCCTGCGTTGCCCATTACGTTGAGCCGGATTGTCGAGGCGGTACCCGATGACGCTCCGGAGCCGATAACGAGTGAGACAAATCACCTGGCTTCGTCTCAGACGGCTTTCTCTGCGGGTGGGATGTCGTTGCTTGATGAGACAGCTGAGGCTTTCTCTATCGACAACGATATTTCGGGATACTCGATGGCTTATGCGAACGTTATAAAAATTTTTCATTCTGCTCCGGGCATTTACGAGGGCCTTAACATCAGTCCCTCTACCGGCGTGAATGCTAGATCTTCTGCTGCCGGCATTGAAGTCTATACGAACAATGGCTCTACTTTCCGCGGCATCGCTTGGAGTGTTTATGACACCGATGATAAAAAGCGCATCAGCAGCATCAAGGTGACCCTGCTGAGTTCGAGTGGCGGTGCCATGGGTGTCTTCTACCTTAACTCGCTGGACGGTTGGGTCATCTCCGGGGTTTCCGTGGATGGTGGATTATACGGTAACGCCAGTGGCTACTTCGGGGGTTATGTGGGGGTGACCGCTCTATTCGTCGGCATGGTTCGCGACGAGGCTGTTGGGTCCTCTGAACTCGCCCTTGCTTCACACAAGCACGCTGCTGCTGACGTCACATCAGGCACCTTTTCTGCTGACCGCATCCCGAACCTGTCTGCCGCCAAGATCACGAGCGGGACGATGAGCGGAGACCGGATATCGTCCCTGGCTGCGTCGAAACTCACGGGCACCATCGACGCGGCGCGCCTGCCCAGCTCGGTCGTCACGACGGCGAACAAGGCCACGACGCTCTCCGAGTACGCGACGCAGAAGTGGGTGATGGACAAGGGATACCTCACCTCGAGCTCGCTGTCGCCGTACTTAAAGACGGCGGACGCCGACGCCAAGTATCAGCCCAAGGGCAGCTATGCGGCTGCGGACCATGCGCACGACGCTCGCTATTACACCGAGAGCGAGACGGACGCGAAGCTCGGCGAGAAGGTCGATCGGAGCGAGTTCGGGACGATCTCGTACGAGGGGCTGGATGACGGGGACGAGAACACATACCCCACGAGCTATCGCAAGGGCGGCATGCCGTCGATCCACGAGCCGGAGCGCGAGGGGTACGAGTTCGCGGGCTGGCAGTGGTCGCGCGGCAGCGTGTCGGGCGACGGCGGCAACCTGGGCGGCGCCTTCTCGGAGGCGGGAGACGTGACGCTAACGGCCACGTGGCGCGAGGTCGTGCCCGAGGCGAACCACTTCTTCTCGGACGGGTCTCCGCTCACGGCAGGGGACAACGCGGAGTATCAGTCGCACGTCATCAAGGTGCGCCTGGCCGACTTCGGCGGGGACGCGCTCTCGCGCGTGGCGTTCGAGCGCAACGACGCCGCGGGCATCCTGCAGGATGGCGCGGAGGTGCGTCTGTGGGTCGGCGGCGACCCGGACGTCTTCACGAACGGCACGCAGCTGACGCTGGGCCAGACGGCGGCG
>CAJUFC010000031.1 GCA_910585565.1 uncultured Eggerthellaceae bacterium
CGTCGAGGTCGGTTCGCACGCCGAGCCTGTCCGTCGGTATCGACATGCCCAGCTCGAGCGGCAGGCGCTCGCTGGGGTCGGCTCCCTGCCAGAGCTCGTCGAAGGCGGTGCCCGCGTAGCTGAAGGCGGCTATGCGGTACGCGGCTCGCTCGGCCTCCGTGAGCGCGTAGGCGCTCCTCCACGCGGGTCCGTCCGCGTCGCCTGCGAGGGCGAGCCCGATCTGTGCCGCGCCGGGCGCGCCGGCCAAGAGCGTGAGCCGGGTCGAGGCGAGCGCGTCCCGCCACGCCGCCAGCCGCTCTGCCTCGGAGGAGCCGTCGGGAAGCGCCCCCTCCGGCAGCTCGAAGAAGCCCTCGAGCTCTGCCTGCTCGCTCCGGAGCGCGAGCGCCTGCACCTCCACCGGGCGCACGGTCCGGCTCTTGAGGGCGTAGGCCCCCATGCCAGGCGCGGTCACCGCTCCGGTGCCGGCGTCCACCGCGAGGCCGACGCTGGCGGGGACCGTCACGTCCAGCCTCAGCGTCCACCTGGCGTAGACGCTGGTCGGGCCCTCGATGGGCGTGCCCGCGAAGTCGAACTTGCCGCCCGCATAGTCGCCCTGGCCGGTGCCCTCGCCCGCCTCGTCGCGGGCCTCCGGATACCAGCCCGCGAACTGCCAGCCGGCCTGCTTGGGCGCGGCCACGGCGCACCCGGGCTCGCCGGGCACCGCGTCTGCCGGCACGCGCTCACCTTCCAACACCTCAATGGTGTAGACGCCCAAGTCCAGGCCGCCCTCTCCGCCGACGCCGTCCCCGAGCGACGCGAACTCACCACCTGCGGCGTAGAACGTCACCGCAAACCGCTCGGGCTCGCGCCACTTGGCGTACACCGTCGTATCCGCCGTGATAACGCGCTCGGCGAAGTCGAACTCGGCAGCATCCTCGCTCGGGCCATCGAACCAGCCGACGAACTTCCACCCGGCCTTCGTCGGGGCTGCCGGCTCGGCGGCACGCTGGCCGTCGACGACGGACTGCGCTGGCACGTACGTGCCGCCATCCGTCTCGAACGTGACGCGCCACGTCGTGATGGGCGTGCTGCCTGCCCGCTTCCACCCGGCGTAGGCGGTCGTGTCGGTCACGATCGGCGCGCCGAAGTCGAACCTACCCGCATCTCCCGCCGCAGCCGCGCTCGCGCGGTCGGCATACCAACCGGTGAACTCGAAGCCCGACCGCGTCGGCGGCGTAGGCCACGTAGGCATGCCGCCATCGGGAAGGCCAAACGTCTGTGCCTCGACCGGGCTACCACCGCGGCTATCGAACGTGAGCGTGCAGTAGTCGCCCTCGGGCGGTGGCAGCTTCTCCCACTCTGCCCAAAACTCGCGCATCGCGCTGCCGTCGTCCTCGCGACTGATATAGCCGATCGGGTCGCCCTCGTAGGCGCCGGTCGCTTCGTCGTAGCCGGCATACCAGCCAACCAGCCGGTATCCGCTGCGCGTCGTCTCGGCGGCCGTCGGCAGCTCCGTGCCCTTGCCGATCTCCCATTCGCCCACATAGGTCGCGCTGCCGTCCCAGCCGACGCCGTCCGCATCGAGGCCAGCAGCCTTGTCGGTGTCCGCCAGCTCTGCGTCGTCGCACGTCATGTGCAGCTGGTACTTCTGGCGCTCGTACGGCACCGCCTCCCATTTCGCGAACAACGTGAAGTTGCTATAGACGGGCTGGCTGAAGTCGTAGCGGTCCTCGTCCGCGCAGGCCGGGTCGGTATACCAGCCCACCACGCGGTGGTTCTCCCACGTCGCCGTCACGGGATCGGGCTGGATGACGCACGCGCCGTCGAGCACGGTCACGGCCTTGGTTCCCGTGACGCCCGCGGGGTCGAAGGTGAGTCCGTTCGCGTCGAACGTGACCGTATGCGTGTTGCTGACAGCCAAGCGTATGCCCATGAGCGAGGCCGTCGCTACCGTGGACGGGTCGTCCTCGACATAGGCCTGCGTCGGCACCTGCAGGCGGATGCCCACCAGCGCGTCAGCCGCGCGCACATCAGCGCCGTCGTCCGGGTTGACGAACGCGCTCGAGGGCACTTCCAGCCGGATGCCGAACATTCCCTCGGCAGCGCGCACGCCCGCATCAGGAGCATCGGGGTCGTCCGGGTCGGGGTCGACGAACGCAGACGTGGGCACCTGCAGGCGAATGCCCATGAGACCAGACGTGGCCTTCACGTCGGCAGCCGGGTCATCGGGGTCGGGGTCGACGTAGGCCTGCGTCGGCACCTCGAGCCGGATGCCCATCAGTGCGTCTGCAGCCTTGGCCTCGGCTGCCGGGTCGTCGGGATCGACCAGCGCGCTCGCTGACACCTCCACCCGGATTCCCACCAGCGCGTCCACGGCGCGCACGCCAGAGCCGCCGGGCGCGCCCGGGTCCGGGTCGACGAACGCCGACGCCGGCACCTCCAGTGCGATGCCCATGTCGGCCGCGGCCGTGCGCGCGAATGCCTGCGCCGGCACCAGCCCGCACGCGAGGACCGCCGCCACGATCACCGCGACCGCCCGGCTCGCCGCCTTCTCTATATATGTCAGTAAAGCTTGCATAGGATGTCTCTTCTCGTTTAGGCGGGGCAACCCTACCAGGGTCCGACCTCTCCCCTGTCGACCGTCACGACCGCCCTGCGGGCGGCGGGCGCGCTGCAAATGAACAGGGGCCGGGGGTGGCGTTCATTTTTCGGGAGCGCCGGGAAGGGACGGGGCAACCCATGTACCCCGTCCCTTTGGGTCCTCCTACAGGTCGCTGGGGGCGCCGGCGGTCACCACGGTCGCGTCGGACAACGTGGCTGCCGCAGCCTCGGCAAAGGCGTCGTATGTCTCTGCCGACGCGCCATCGCCCAGGCGCGCCGAGTAGTAGGAGATGCCCGGGTTCCTGGCCGCAGCGAACGTGAACTTCACGCGCAGCAGCGGCTGGTCGAACGCCGCGTTGTAGCTCAGATGGTTGTCGGCGTTGTCGATGATCTTCTGCAGCCCGGTCAGGTTGAACTCCGCGCGCCGCAGGTCAAGCCCGTAATAGAAGCGATAGCTCGCCGCTATCACGTTGCCCGCGTCGTCGGTCTCCACCTTCGTGCGTGCCAGCCCGTCAGCCTTGCGGTCCGCCGCGCCCGTGCCGGCGTCGACGTAGTCCTTCCTCAGGACGAAGCCTCCCAGCTTGTATTTGGCCTCGTTGCCCGTGGCGCTCGCCAGCTCGTCGTGAATCGTGTTGTCGTTGTTGTGGCCGAACCCGAAGTAGCGCCTCGTTTCCACGCTCGGGTGCAGCAGCTCCTCCTCGGCCGCCATCTTGCTGGCCGTGGCGACGCCGCCCACGCCCGCGTCGCTCGCGGCGTCCCGCGCCCGCACGGTATCTTTCTTGTACAGCACGCCCGTCTGGTCGGCGGTCGCCGTCGGCACCGGGCTCACCCAGAACATGCGGCTCGTCTCGTCGTCGTAGGTCACCGGCGCCTCTGCGCTCACCTCGCCGACGCTTGGAAACTTCGGCGTCAGGATCTGGTTGCAGATGCCGGCGTCGGAAAGCCCGGCCAGAGAGGTGATGTCACCCTCCTGCTCGTTGACGACGTTGCCGCTCTCGTCGCGCTTCACGTAGGTGACGTCCTCGGCCGTCACGTCCACCAGCTGCAGGTCATGCGAGCTCGTCGATACGCTGAACTCGGCCTGTGCCTCCAGCTGCGTGCGCCGGTCGTTGCCGACCACGTAGGGCTCGACGGCCTGGCCGTAGCTGTTGGTGGTGCAGAGGTAGACGCCCAGGGGCGAGGCCACGTTGATGCGGATGGGGCTCGTCCACAGCCACAGCTCCTTGGACAGGGACGCCTTGCCCGTGTCCGGGTCGGTCGTCACGGTGATGCCGCGCTTCCCGTCCATGTCGCCCACGTTGCCCGTCAGGAAGAACTGGTCGTCGATGTCGAGGCCGAGGTCCTTGCCGCTCTCCCACGTGCCGACGACGTGCGTACGGCTCGTGGCGCGCAGCGCGTCGAACCCGACGACGCGCCTGGTGTCCGGTGCCTTTTCGAGCGCCAACTCGGTCGAGTCGGTCATCGAGTTCTTGCGTGCGTCGAACCAGCCGTCGTAGGTGTAGCGGTCATGCTGCTGCTTGAACGCCGGATATTCCAGAAGGTCGTAGTACTTCCAGCCGCGCTTGGTGATGAGCCAGCCAGACGACGCGCCGCCGCCA
>CAJUFC010000032.1 GCA_910585565.1 uncultured Eggerthellaceae bacterium
CTTCAAGCTGTTGCCTTCCAAGACGGTGTTTGAGAACGTGGCATTCGCCCTGGAGGTTATCGGGAAGTCCAAGCATGTCGTCAAGACGCAAGTGCCCGAGGTGCTGCGTCTCGTCGGTCTGCAGGACAAGTTCAAGAAGATGCCCGACCAGCTCTCTGGCGGCGAGCAGCAGCGCGTGTCCATCGCGCGCGCCATCGTGAACCGCCCGCCGCTGCTCATCTGCGACGAGCCGACAGGCAACCTCGACCCGCAGACTTCGCGCGGCATCATGGATCTGCTCGAGCGCATCAACCGCACGGGCACGACGATTCTCGTTGCCACGCACGACCGCGAGATGGTCGACAACATGCGCAGGCGCGTCATCGCGCTCGACCGCGGACACCTCACGCGCGACCAAGACCGGGGGGTGTACGGCTTCGATGTCTAGTTTCGGCTATTTCTTCAAGCAGTCGCTGCAGGGCTTTGCCCGCAACCTCTCAACAGCGCTCGGCTCCATCATCACGATTTTCCTGTCGCTGCTCGTCATCGGCGTGTTTTTGGTGGGCGGCTCGATGCTCAACAACCTCATGAGCTCGGTCGAGAGCGAGGTGTCCATCACCTGCTATGTGGCAGATGACGCCGACCAGGCCCAGATCGAGAAGGTGATGGCCGACGTCGAGGACATGGCAGACGTCGCCACGGTGACGTTCACGACGAAGGAGCAGGCGCTCGAGAACTTCAAGAGCTCGATGACCTCCAACCCCGAGATCATCGAGCAGCTTGACGGCACGAACCCGCTGCCGGCATCCATCGATGTCGAGCTGTCCGACCCGCAGGCCGTGCAGACCATCGCCTCGGCGATCGAGGGCAACTCGGTCTACCAGACGATCTGCGAGGACCCCGCCAACGTCAGCGACTCCATCATCTACGGCCAGGGCACGGTCGAGCGCCTCTTCCAGCTGACCAACTACGTCCGCTACGTGGGCATCGCGCTCGTCGTCCTCTTGGTGTTCATCGCGCTCGTGTTCATCAACAACACCATTCGCCTGGCCATCCTCGCTCGCCGCAAGGAGATCGCCATCATGCGTCTGGTGGGCGCGTCCAACGGGTTCATCCGCGGGCCGTTTTTGATGGAAGGTGCGATACACGCCCTCATCGGCTCGCTGTTGGCGGTGCTCGTCATCCAGCTTCTGAGGATGTTCGCGCTGCCGACGCTGCAGAACTCCATCAAGTTCTTGGACTTCTCCGTTGATGGCACCACGTACCTCTTGATTTACGGCACGCTCGTTTTGGCTGGTTTGCTCATCGGTCTGTTTGGCTCTGCCATCGCCATGAGGCGCTACCTGAAGGTCTAGGGCCCCAGGCGCGGGAGTCTATAGGTTCGTGAAGGTGGAAGGCACCAAGCGGCAGAGGCGGTCGACGTCGCGGCTCAAGAAGGCCGCGATATCGAGCCGCGAGCACGTGCGCAATTGGAAGATAGCGACGCGGCTCGTCTTGTTCCTCGTGCTGGTCGCTGCGTTTGCGGGTGGGTTCCTCGTCCGCGCCAACGTCGACCTCATGACGTCGCTGGGCATTCCGGTGGACGAGAGCGAGGCGTCGGTGAAGACGCCGGGCGCCTCGAAGACGAACACGGTGTATGACTCCATCGCCATGCGCGTCTTAGAGGTAGAGGACATGCTGTCTGCCTACAGCTTCGACGACATTCATCTCGACGAAGCGACGACGCCGGTCTTATCCGACCTGGCGACATCGACGAACGACCCGTATGCGACATACTTCACGCCCGAGCGCTACGAGAAATACATGGAGGAGAACGCTGATCGCAAGTTCTCTGGCGTGGGCGTCTTGTTCGGCGACTATGATGGGCGCGCCTATGCCATCGACGTGCTCGAGGGCTCTGAGGCCCAGGCAGAGGGCGTGCAGCAAGGCGACTTCGTGCATGCCATCGATGGAGACTCGGGCCATGTGTGGTCGGCCTCCGAGGTCATCGGGGCCTTGGCGCGCGGCGACGGCGAGAACATCGTCATCACGTGGACGCGACCGATGAGCATGGACGCGACCGGCGGCGATGAGTTCACGACGACGCTGACCTGCCGCAACTACGACATCGTCAATGTCACGACCGAGCTGGACGAAGGCGTTGGCTACATCAAGCTGCGTCAGGTGACGGGCAACGCCTCTGAGCTGGTGGCGCAGGCCATCGCTGACCTGTCGACCCAGGGCGCCTTGGCCTTCGTGCTGGACGTGACCGACAATCCGGGCGGCTTTCTCACCCAGGCGCTCGACGTGGCGAGCCAGTTCGTCCCGAGCGGCGTGCTCGTGGGCATCAAGACCCCCGAGGGCACCAGCACGCGCACCGCGACCGGCACGACTGACACCACCTCTCCGCTCGTCGTGATGGCCAACGAGTACACCTCAGGCGTTGCCGAGGTGCTGGTAGCGGCGCTCAAGGATAACCAGCGGGCGACCGTGGTGGGGCAGACGACGATGGGAAAGGGCTCGGTGCAGGTGACGCGCGAGCTGACCTTCGGCGGCGCGATGCGCTACACGTGTGCCTACTACCTGACGCCCCTCGGACGCGACATCAACGGGGTGGGCGTCTCGCCCAGCATCGAGGTGTCCAATCCGCCTGACTCCGAGGACGACATGCAAAAGACCGTCGCCCTCGTGACGGCGCGCTCGATGATTGCGCAATAAGGACATGACGGGCGGTCAACCATGGGGCGCAAGCGCAAATCGTCGAGGCACTCTCCCACGCGCAAGAAGGCGCATCAGCATCCGCGCGGCGTCATCCAGATAAACCAGCGCGGGTTCGGCTTCGTGAAGACGCCAGAAGGCGAGTTCTTCGTCCCCGAATCGAAGATGCGCGACGCGATGGATGGCGATATGGTGGAGGTGTCGGCAGCGACGGCGCCGGGTGCGTCCAAGAGCAAGTCGTCCCGTGTCGGCAACAAAAAGCATGTCGAGGCGCGCGTCGTGCGCGTGCTCGAGCGCAAGCACGCTGAGATCATCGGACGATACGAGGTGGTGGAGCCTTTTGGCATCGTCGTGCCGGACGACCCGCGCATCAAGCATGACATCTTCACGCTGCGCGCAGCGAGTCCGGACGTGCCGGACGGCTCGGTCGTGCGCGTGCGCATCCTAGAGTATCCCACGCACAAGAGCTCGGCGACGGGCGAGGTGATCGAGGTCTTGGGCAACGCTGATGACGAGCGGCTGCTCATCGAGCGCGTCATCGCGCGCCATAACCTGCCGACGGCGTTCTCTCAGGGCGCCTTGGAGGAGGCGGCCGCAAAGGAGCTCGACATCGAGGGGGCGATGCGCGATGGCTATCGCGACATTCGCGATCGCTTCGTCTTCACCATCGACCCGGCGGACGCGAAGGACTTCGATGACGCGCTGAGCATCGAGGCGCTCGAGGCGGGGACGTGGCGGCTAGGCGTGCACATCGCGGACGTGTCGGCCTATGTCGGGTGGGCGTCATCCATCGATTTCGACGCGCGTTCGCGCGCCACGAGCGTCTATCTTGCTGACCGCGTCATCCCGATGCTGCCGCCGGCGCTCTCGGAGAACCTGTGTTCGCTCCGCCCGGGCGAGGACCGGCTCTGCATGACGGTCGACCTGGTGGTCGACGGCCATGCCAAGCTACTGTCCTATGAGGCCTATCCGGCCGTGATGCGCTCGCGCCTGCGGCTGACCTATGACGAGGCGCTCGACGTGCTGCGCGGCGGCTCTGGTGCGCCTGCGCGGAGTGCTGGCGCTGATGCTGCCGCCGGCGCCAGCGCTGGCACCGTCGACATCGCCGACAAGCTCGCCTGCTGCTCGCGCATCGCAAAGGCGCGACAGCGTCATCGCGCCTCCCAGGGAGGCATCGAGTTCGACACGCGCGAGGCTAAGGTCGTGCTGGATGCTGACGACTATCCCGTGGGCATCAGCGTGCGCGAGAAGAACGACGCCACCGAGCTCATCGAGGAGGCCATGATCTTCGCGAACGAGGTGGTGGCGCGCCATCTCTTCGAGCGCGAGATACCGGCGGCCTATCGCGTGCACGAGGCTCCGGCTGCCTCGACGCTCGCGGCCCTCGTGCCCATCCTGCAGGAGTTCAAATGGTTCACGACCGAGGATGCCGCTCAGCTCAAGACGGGAAATCCTCACGCGATACAGCGCATCCTGGCCGCATGCGCGGGGCGTCCCGAGCAAGAGCTCGTCGTCATGCTGATGCTGCGCTCGATGATGCGGGCGACCTACCAGCCGCGAAACATCGGGCATTACGGGCTGGGCCTTGACGCCTACTGCCACTTCACCAGCCCCATTCGTCGCTATCCCGACCTTATCGTGCACCGTGCGCTCAAGCAGTCGCTGGGCATGGGGCAGCCGGGGATGTTCTCCCAGGAGGAGTCGCTTTCGTGGCTGTGCGAGCATTCGTCTGAGATGGAGCGCGTGGCTGAGGCTGCCGCGTTCGACTCGCAGAAGGTCAAGATGGCGGAATACATGGAGCAGTTCGTCGGCGAGGAGTTCGAAGGGCTGGTGGTGAGTGCCGTCTCCTATGGGCTGTATGTCCGCCTCGACAATTGCGTCGAGGGGCTGGTGCCGGTGCGGACGCTGGGGGACGAGTACTTCATCTACGACGAGGAGCGCCATACGCTGCGTGGCGCCGACACTCTGACGACGTACCGCCTCGGGCAGCGCGTGCAGGTGCGGCTCACCTCCGTCGACGTGAAGCTCGCCCGCATCGACTTCGCCATCGTGCGCGCGTGAGCGCCCGTTGGTTTCTGATTGCTGACGATAGCGCGCCGAGGCCCGTATCGCGCACCAATACGCCCTATAGTGGAACGTGCAGGCGCACAGGGCAGACTTTGACTCTCTGCCAGGGCACGCCGGGCGGTCGCACGGGCGAAAGGGGCGAGCAGTGGACTCCATGACAATAGCGCTGGTCTTCGGGCTGGTCGTGCCGTTTGCAGGCACCGTCATCGGTGCCGCCTTCGTCTTGGTCATGCGGCACGCGCTTGACGGCTGGTTCCAAAAGGCGCTTCTGGGCTTTGCGGCAGGCGTCATGGTGGCGGCATCGGTGTGGAGCCTCATCGTTCCGTCCATCGATTTGGCTGCCGATCAGGGCGTTGTCGCGTGGGTACCTGCGGCAGTCGGATTCCTTTTGGGCATGCTGCTCTTGCTGGGGATAGACGAGCTGATTCCGCACATCCATCCCGAGTCGGGCGAGGTCGAAGGTCAGCCAGGCGCGCTCAAGAAGCCGACGATGATGTTTCTCGCCATCGCCATCCACAACTTTCCCGAAGGCATGGCGGTCGGCGTCGTTTTGGCCGGCTACCTTTCGGGGGAGACAGACATCGCCCTTGCGGGAGTGATCACGCTGGCCGTGGGCATCGCCATCCAGAACATTCCGGAAGGGGCCATCGTGTCGATGCCGCTCAAATCGAGCGGGCTATCCAGGGGGCGGGCGTTTCTCTATGGCGTCTTGTCAGGCGCGATCGAGCCGGCAGGAGCGCTTGTCATGCTGGCCATCATCAGCGTCGCCGAGCCGATGCTGCCCTACATCTTGTCGTTTGCGGCGGGGGCCATGATGTACGTCGTGGTGGAAGAGCTCGTCCCTGCCACGCAGTCAGGTAAGCACACGAATATCGGCACGATCGGGCTTGCGTTGGGGTTCGTGCTCATGATGGTGCTGGACGTGGCGCTGGGGTAGCCGCATCTGCCCTTGCGGGGGCGCCCGAGGCGAGCTAGTCGTTCAACAGCAGGTCTTCCAGCTCGGTGCGCGTGAGGGACGAAAGCGATGCTAGCGAGGTCTCGCTGACGACGGAGTCGGCCAGGCGCGACTTCTTCTCTTGCAGCTCCAATATGCGCTCCTCGATGGTTCCCTGCGCGATCACCTTGTAGACGCTTACCAGGTCTTCCTGTCCGATGCGGTGCGCGCGGTCGGTGGCCTGGTCGGTGGCGGCTGCGTTCCACCAGGGGTCGGCGTGAATGACGATCGAGGCGCCCGTCAGGTTGAGCCCGGTGCCGCCCGCCTTGAGCGACACGAGGAACACCGGCACGTCATCGGCGTTGAAGGCCGAGGCCAGCTCGATGCGCTCGCGCTTGGCCGTGCGCCCGGTGATCTCGTAGTAGGGGACGCCAGCTGCGTCCAGCTCTGCCTTCAGCACGTCGAGGTAGCTTGTGAACTGGGAGAAGATGAGCGTCTTGCGGCCAGACTCGCGCGCCTGGTCGACCAGCTCGAGGATGGCTGCCGTCTTGGCTGAGCCCTTGCGATAGTCTGCGTACACAAGCGACGGCTCGAGCGCCACCTGACGCAGGCGCATGAGCTCGGTGAGCACGTCGACGCGCAGGCCTTGCGCCTCGAGCGAGGCGTTCGTGCGCTTGCGGGCGCGGGCGCGTGCGGCTTTGCGCTGGGCCAAAAGCTCGATTCTCAGGTTTTGCTCCTGCGCGTCGTAGAGGCGCTTTTGCTCGCCCTCGAGCGCGACGTGCACGACGATCTCTTGCTTCTCGGGCAGTTCGGTCAGTACGTCTGCCTTCATGCGGCGCAGCACGAACGGCCCGACGAGGGCCTGCAGGCGTTCGGCTGCGCGGTTGTCGCCGCCGAGGATGTCGATCTCGTAGCGCTTGCGGAACAAGGCATAGCTTCCCAGGAACCCGGGCATGAGGAAGTCCATGATCGACCAGATCTCAGAAAGCCGGTTCTCGATGGGCGTGCCGGTGAGGGCGAACCGATGCTGGCCATGCAGGCGCTTAACCGCTCGCGCCGTCTTGGTCGCATGGTTCTTGATGAACTGGGCCTCGTCGAGCGCGACCGTCGAGAACGTCATCGCCTGGAACGCCTCGCTGTCTTGGCGCACGGCGTCGTACGAGGCGACGAACACATCGGTGGCAGGCGTCCTGCGCTTCTGGGCGCGCTCGTCTGCCGGTCCGTCGATGGCGCTCACGCTCAACGTGGGGGCGAACTTGGCGAACTCCGCCGTCCAGTTGTATACGAGCGACGCAGGACAAACGACGAGCGCCGGGGCAGCCGCATCCTCGCGTTCCTTGAGCGAGAGCAAAAACGCGATCATCTGGATCGACTTGCCCAGGCCCATCTCATCGGCCAAGATGCCGCCAAATCCCATGCCGGCGAGCTTCGAGAGCCAGCGGAAGCCTTCGAGCTGATAGGGGCGCAGGGTGGCAGCGATGCTGTCTGGGGGGACAGCCGTCTCGCCGGCATCGTTGTCGAAGCGATAGACATATTCGTCGAACGATTCGTCGCGCATGGCCTCGGCGTACTCGCGGTCGAGGTAGAACGCGCTGTAGGTGGGCAGCTCGATGGTGTCCTTGCAGAGGTCTGCCGATGTGATCCCCAGGTCTTGCATCATGCGGTCGAGCTCGGCCACGTCCACGCTCTCGAGCGACATGATGGCGCCGCTCTTCAGCTTGTGGAAGCGCCGGTGCTTCTGATAGGACGCCAGGACGCGCGCGAGCTCGTCCTTCGAGACGTCGGTGGGCTGGACGTCGAGGTTGATGAGGTTGCCGCTGATGGATAGCCCGATCTGGACGCGCATCCGCTTGTCGTTGATGAGTCGGTCGAAGTCAGGGGTCGTGAACACGTCTCCGGCTGCTTGCATCTCGGCGATGCCCTCGTAGAGGAGCAGCCCTGCCGCGTCGACGTCGTCAAGCGGTATGCGCATCGTGGCGTCGAAGTACTTGAATGCAAGATCGACGGCGGCCTGCTCGGCCGCCTCGTCGCGATAGGTTTGAGCGTCGACGCTATGGGCGCTCGCATCAGGTGCGCCCTCTTCGACGGCGGCACCAGCGCTCACGCCATCGCCAGCGGCGGCGAGCTGCTGGACGCGCTGGCCGTGAGGCGTCTCGTCGGCGCGAGCGGAGGACAAAAGCGCATGCGTGCGCCCCTTGTAGGAGGCGCTGAGGTCCATCGTGATGGCGGTGTCTTTGCCCTTGCCGACGCAGTCGAGGTAGAACGAGAAGCGGGCAGCGGTGGGGCGCAGGGCTTCGAGCTCGGCGGGCACGTGCAGCTCCATCGCATCTTCCAGCACGGGCAGCGCATATCGGCAGAAGCGCGCAAGGTCTTCGGTGGCGATGAGCAGCTCGTCGTCAGGCGACAGGTAGACGCTGCTCAAAAATGCCGCTGCGTGGGCAAACGAGCGCGAGCAGCGGTAGGCGACGCCGTCTAAGATGACGACGGCATGGTCGCAGCCGAGAGCCACCTTGATGTCCTCGTCGCGCACGATCTCGTAGTATTCGTCGCTGGCGCGGATGATGCGCAGCGCGAGGTCGGGGTTGGCATCAACGGCATGCATGACTTGGGCATCAGCATCCGTCTCCTGGTTGGCAAACGAGAACGACTCGTCTCCCACGGCATCGATGAGCCGCACGACGTCTTGCTCGGTGAGCTGGAGCGTGCGCTTCGTCGGGCGGGCGGAGCCCTGGTGGTCGATGATGTCTCCCATGACGAGCGCAAGGCGCCTCGAGGGCTCGTCGAGCGCGTCGTAGGTATGGACGAAGGCGAGCATCTTCCCGTAGGACAAGAAGCGCTCGCCGGCGAGCGCCTGGGTGAACGCCGCTATGTCTGCCATGACGTAGGTCATGCCGGAGGCCGTGACGCTGAACTGGGCCGTCCATGCGCCAAAGCCCTGCGCGAGCTCGAGCGCGAGGTGCACCGATCCGGGCATGACGCGCGTGCCGGTCATGGCGGGGGCCTCGTCCATGAACCCCAAGATGGAGGTGCTCGAGCGCGGCACGTGGCTCTCGACGTAGCCGGCAAAGCTTTCCGGGTCGCGCCTGAACGTCGAGGCCAGCGCCACGCAGTGCTTGCACATCACGCCGAACTTGCGCACGGCGGGGCAGTCGCAGGAGTAGTCCACGATGCGCGAGCAGTCGGCATCCAGCACGAGCGACGAGTCGAATCGCTCGGCGATGCCGCTTTGCGACTTCACGCATGCGCTGACATCGTTGGTGCGCTTGCCTTCGGTGAAGCGCCGCGCAACGACGCTGCCTTCCTTCTCGGCGATGAGGCTTCCGCGTTGGAACGACTTGGAATTGGTGTTCGCCACGATGTCAGACGTTGAGAACAAGCTCCACTTCTCCTATAATCGTGAACTCGGAATACATGACCGCGCGAACAGGATGGCTGCTGCGCGTCCGTGGGTTTCGCGAACATCCATACTAGCATGCCGCACGACGACTGGCGCACACAACGTGCCTGGTGTCAGGCATTTGCGCTTAAGCGGATACGTCAAAGAGAGGCAGTAAAGATGGCAACGATTTCTACAGCGGATTTCAAGAACGGCATGTGCATCGTCAACAACGGCAAGATGTGCACCATCGTCGAGTTCCAGCACGTCAAGCCCGGCAAGGGCGGCGCATTCGTGCGCACGAAGCTGCGCGACATCAAGACGGGGCGCGTCGTTGACTATACGTTCAACTCGGGCACGAAGTTCGACTCGGTGCGCCTCGAGACCACGAAGATGCAGTACCTCTACAACGATGGCGAGGACTACTACTTCATGGACAACGATACCTACGAGCAGACGCCGATTCCGGCCGCCATCGTGGGCGAGGCCGCAAAATGGCTGAAGGAGAACGACGAGGCGTCGCTTCTGTACGCAGGCGACGAGCTCATCTCCATCGAGCCGCCCATGTTCGTCGAGCTGGAGGTCACCCATACCGAGCCCGGCTTCAAGGGCGACACGGCCACCAACACCACCAAGCCGGCAACGCTCGAGACCGGCGTTGAGCTGCAGGTGCCGACGTTCATCGAGATCGGCGACGTCCTGCAGATCGACACGCGCGACGCTCGCTTCATCAAGCGCGTCTAGCTGATCGTCCAGCGCGGGCGCGCGGGGGCGCTGCCGTCCCCGCCGCGACTCGCCGGGTGCCAATCGTCGCAGAGGCACGCTGCGGCGGAAGAGGTTCGTTGACGTACGAGGGCATGATTCCCATGGATACGACATTCATAGATGAACTGGCATCAGCGGCTCCCACTTCTGGCGGAGGGGGAGCCGCTGCTTGTGTGGGCGCGGTCGCTGCTGCCTTGGCGTCGATGGTAGGCGAGCTGACCGTCGGCAAGAAGCGCTATGCCGACGTCGAGGCAGAGATGAGAGGCGCGCTCGGAAGGCTGGCCGTGCTGCGCTCGCGCCTCGTCGCGCTCGTCGACGAGGATGCCGAGGCGTTTGCCCCTCTGGCGCACGCCTATCGGCTGCCGTCGTCTACCAATGGCGAGCGCGAGGCCAAAGAGCGCGCCATGCAGGGGGCGTTGATGGGGGCGTGCGAGCCGCCGCTTGGCATCATGCGCGCCTGCATCGACGTCTTGCACGAGTGCGACTTCGTGGCACGCCACGGCTCGCGCCTGGCGATGTCGGACGCGGGCGCCTGCGCGGTGCTGGCGAAGGCCGCCGCCATCGCGGCGAGCCTCAATGTGTACATCAACGCAGACGCGATGGCTGACGCCGCCCAGCGCGACAGCGTGCGTTCGGAGGCAGATGCCCTCATCGACGAGGCGACCGTGCGTGCTGATGACATCTACGGCTACGTCGCGTCCGAAATAGGAGGCCGCATATGAGCGCTCAGGTGCTCTTGGGCAAGCCGGCAGCTGACGCGATCAGGGCCGATGTTGCGCGGCGCACGTCGCTTCTGGCTGATGCGGGGAAGGCCGTGCGCTTGGCGACGCTGCGGGTTGGCATGCGCGCCGAGGACGTGGCCTATGAGAGCTCGCTCGTGCGCGCGTCGGCGACGTGCGGCATCGAGGTGGTGCCCCAGCAGTTCGCGACCAGCGTGACCACCGACGAGCTCGCAGATGCCATCGAAGACATCAACGATGATGTGCGCATAGACGGCTGCCTCTTGTTCCGGCCGCTGCCGGCGCACATCGACGAGGTGGCTGTCTGCAATGCCATCGCGCCGGGCAAGGATGTCGATGGGGTGGGCGCAGCGTCGTTGGCTGGCGTGTTCGCGGGATACGGCGCGGGGTTCGCGCCGGCAACCGCCGAGGCATGCGTGGAGATGCTCGACTTCTATGACGTGCCCATCGAGGGCGCGCACGTCGCTGTCGTGGGGCGCAGCCTCGTCATCGGCCGTCCCGTGGCCATGATGCTGCTCGCGCGCAACGCGACGGTCACGCTGTGCCACTCCAAGACGGCTGATCTGCCTGCGGTGACGCGGTCGGCTGACATCCTCGTGGCTGCCATCGGGCGTGCGCGCTTCTTCGACGGCGCGTTCATCCGGGAAGGGCAGACCGTGCTCGATGTCGGCATCAACGATGACGGCGCAGGCGGGCTGGCAGGAGACGTCGACTTCGATGCCGCCATCGAGGCATGCGCGCGCATCACGCCAGTGCCGCGCGGCATCGGCAGCGTCAGCACGGCGGTGCTGCTGCGTCACGTCGTGACGGCGGCGGAGGCCCACGTGGCGGGGGGCACCGCATGACCGCAGATTCGCTTTGCATCCACGCCGGCGGGCC
>CAJUFC010000033.1 GCA_910585565.1 uncultured Eggerthellaceae bacterium
CTTTTGCCGGGTAGGTCGCCCGTTGCCACGAAGTATTCGTAGGCACGATTGATCAGCTCGGTGGGGGTAGAGCCTATGCGTTGCAATCCCTCGTTGACCTGATTGCGCAATCCCGCCGGCACACGCGCAGAGACCATGGGGTCCATCGCGGCTCCTTTCACTGTATGTCATACTGTATGACAATATATCACGAATGCGGGGAAGGCAGCATGAGATCGTGATGGCGCCCACAGGTTCCCCAGATGGTTGATTTGCGGTCTTAGCCAGACGCTCGGGAGCGCCGCTTAATAGTGCGCGGCGCTCCCGCACCCATGCGCCTGGCCCCAGGCTGGTGCCAAACTCCATTTGAAACATTGCTGGCGCGGATGGCTCTTGCTGTCCGCGCCTTGTCGTTTGTGGGATGCAGCCGAGACCCAAAGGGACGGATGTGGATGTAGTTTGCCGCTGACTCAATCTTGTTAGCACTCTTTGGTCGAGGCTGCTAGAATGGCTGCATCATGGTTGCGGGCACCTGGCTGCAACCAGCGACAGACGAGTGCGAGGCGAACGCAAGAAGGAGGGGTTCGTGCTTTCTGATCGAAGACAACGGATACTGCGTGCCCTCATCGAAGAGTACGTCTCTCATGCCATTCCCGTCGGGTCACGCACGCTGGCCGAGCAGTATGACCTCGGCGTCAGCTCTGCCACCGTTCGCAACGACCTGTCGGCGCTCGAGGAGGCGGGATACATCGCCCAGCCTCACACGTCCGCCGGGCGCATCCCGACGGATGCGGGCTATCGCGAGTTCGTCGACGACCTTCTGGCGTCGGACGCGGGGTGTGCCGGCAGCATCCAAGACGAGATGGCCGCGCAGATACGCGCGCATGCCGATGCGCTCGACGAGCTCATGCGCCGCACCTCAGAGGAGCTGGCGCGCCTTACCGACTGCCTGTCCATCGTGGGTTGTATGGATGGCTGCGGCGGCGAGACGTCCAAGCTGGCCCGGCGCGAGCGACTGGGGCTGACCGCCCTCATGCGCAAGCCCGAGTTCCAAGAGTCCTCGGCGCTCCTTCCGTTGATGGAGATACTCGAGGACGACACCGTCTACTTCAAGGTATTCGACGAGGCTGCCTCGAGCACCGACGGGTTTGCCGTGAAGATCGGGCGCGAGAACGAGGACTCGAGCCTTGTGTGCGTCTCGGTGGTGGCGGGGGTGTATGGCCACGGCGACGCGCGCGGCGTGGTGGCTGTCATCGGGCCGAAGCGCATGGAATACGGCAACGTCATCGGCGCAGTCCGCGCCGCGCAGAGCATTCTGAACCAGAACATGTAGGGGGAGCGCTACTATGCCAACAGCAACACGGGACCTGTACGAGGTCCTTGGCGTCGGGCGAGACGCCACCGAAGCCGAGATCAAGAAGGCGTTTCGCCATAGAGCGCGCGACCTTCATCCCGACGTCAACAAGTCGCCGAACGCCGAAGACGAGTTCAAGGAGCTGAACGAGGCGTACGACGTGCTCTCGGACGCGAACAAGCGGGCGCAGTACGACCGCTTCGGCACGATTCCCGGGGCAGGCGGCGGTCCGGGCTACGTCGACTTCGAGGACCTGTTCGGCGGATTCGGCGGCATGGGCGACATCTTCTCCACGTTCTTCGGAGGCGGCGGCCATGGCGCGCGGCAGGCGCGCACCGACGGGCGCGACATGGGCATCGGGCTTGACGTCACGCTGGAAGAGGTGGCAAGCGGCACCAAGCGCGAGATCGTGTACGACCGATTGGCCCCGTGCCCTGACTGCGACGGCACAGGCATCGGCGAGGGCGGACATGAGGCCACCTGTGGCGAATGCGGCGGCTCAGGGCGCGTCGTCACCGTGCAGCGCACGTTCCTCGGCGACATGCAGTCGTCCCAGGCGTGCGGCGCCTGCAACGGCACGGGCAAGATCATCGAGGGCGCATGCGAGGAGTGCGGCGGCCAGGGACGGCTGCCTGACCGCCAGCGCGTGTCCATCGACATCCCGGCTGGCATCCGCGACGGCCAGCAGCTGCGCGTTCCCGACTTCGGCGAGGCGGGCATCCAAGGCGCGCCATCGGGCGACCTCATCGCGACGGTGCGCGTGCAGCCGCACGAGCTCTTCGAGCGCGACGGGGACAACCTGCACGTGAGCGTGTCCATCCCCATGGTGAAGGCGGCGCTGGGCGCAGACATCGAGGTCGACGGCATCATGGAAGACGAAATCGTCAAGTGCCGCATCCCGTCGGGCTCTCAGTTCGGCGACGTCATCCGCGTGAAGGGGCACGGCCTTACGAAGCTCGGGAAAAGCTCGCGCGGTGACA
>CAJUFC010000034.1 GCA_910585565.1 uncultured Eggerthellaceae bacterium
CAGGTACTTGCGGAAGATGAGCGCATGGTCGCGCTCCTCGGCGGCCTGAATCTCGTAGAAGTTGGCATAGCCGTCCAGCCCGGCATCCTTATAGAAATCCGCCATCGACAGATACAGATAGGCGGAATACAGCTCTTTGTTGATCTGGTCGTTCAGAAGGTCGTAGATCTTTGCGTCCATGAGCGCTCCTTTCGCTTGGCCCCGTCTTTCGGCCTAGTTGTCTTTTGGTCTAGGTGATTATAGATAAAAAACCGTTGGTCCGACCCGAGGCAAGGCAAAACAAAAGAGCCGGCGAGTGGCAGGCCGGCTCTTTGATGTGGTTCGATATGCTGCGAGACATATCGTCTTTGCGCAGGCGAGCAAGGTCCTATTCCCTCGGCGCCTGCGATGGCTTACGCGACTCTTACTGCTGCGCCTCTTCGAACGTAAAGGCGGTCTCAGCGGCCTCTGCTGCAGCCTGCTCGTCGCCCATGGCATCGAAGTCCTCGACCGATGCCTCAGCCTCGGCTACGACTTCCTGCTCGATGCGCTCCAGGTCCTTGCGGGCATCTTCGTCTTTGAAATCAACCATGATTATTACCTTCTCCCTTTAGTCGCGGGCTTGTTCTCATGGCTTGAATAATACCCACTGCACGCGCCGACACGGGCGGTGCGGGCCAATTGTTCTCTTTCGTAAGAGCGTCGTTACCCGCATGTAAGAGTGGGTGCGTGATAGCTGTCCCACAGCGCCTGGAGCACGCCGCGACTGGCGCGAATGGTGCTCTCGGCGATGCAGTAAGACAGGCGCACCCAACCTGCGCACCCAAAGCTGTCAGACGGCACCAACAGCAGCTCATGCTCCTTGGCGCGATCGCTGAACGCCTGAGCGTCAGGCTCGAGCGCGCGCATCCACAGGTAAAACGCACCGTCTGGCTCGACGAACTCGTACCCGATCTCGCGCAGCATCTCGGTCAGGATGGCACGGTTCTTGGCGTATTCCGCAACGTCGGCAGGCACATCGAGGCACCGAGCAACGACGCGCTGCAGCAACACGGGCGCACAGATGTAGCCGAGCGCACGGCCCGCGCCCGACACCGCCGTCGATATCTCGGCGGCGTTGCCGATAGCGTCGTTGACATGGATGTACCCGATGCGCTCGCCCGGCAGCGACAGCGACTTCGACCAGGTGTAGCACACGATGGTGTCGGTGTAGATGGCCGGGATATAGGGCACCTCGGCGCCATAGACGATCTCGCGATACGGCTCGTCGCTCACGAGATAGATCGTGCGCCCAAACTCGTCGCCCTTGCGGCGCAACACCTCGGCAAGCCGTTCAAGCGCCTCGGCCGGATACACAGCACCGACCGGGTTGTTGGGCGTGTTGATGATGATCGCGCTCGTGCGCGGCGTGATGGCGCGCTCGATGGCATCGATGTCAAGCTGGAACGACGGCTCGAGCACCGGCACCTCCACCAGCTTGCACTGCGCCGTGTGCGCCCAGGTCTTGTACTCGGGAAAGTAGGGCGACGGCGTGATGATCTCGTCGCCCGGCTGGCAGACGGCGCAAAACGTGATCGCGATGGCCGACGAGGCGCCCGAGGTGACATAGACGTTCGCCGCAGCGGCCTCGACGCCGAAGCGGCGCGAGATGTGCTCGGCGATGGCAGCGCGCACGGCCGGGTCTCCGGGCGACGGCGTATACTCGTGCACCGAGACCGGATCGTCCTCCAACAGCGCAAGGAATGCCTCGCGCACCGCATCGGGCGCGGGCACGCTCGGGTTGCCGATGCTGTAATCGTACACGTTCTCGGCGCCAATCTCGGCCTTGCGGCCGAGGCCGTACATGAACAGCTCGCGAATCTTGTTGGGCGCGGCCCCCAGCGCATACATCTGTTGATTGATCACGTGCGCCCCCTATCGTATGAAGCTCGTGCGTGCCGGCGGCTCGGGCGCGGGACGCTCGATGCCCGCAGCCGTGGCGGCCTCCTGGCAGCGCAGGAAGTATGCCATGTTGTGAGCAAGCACGCGCATCGTGCGCAGGCCCTCGGCATCTTGCTCGACCTCCTCGCGCGAGGTGCCGAAGCACATGTTCCAATAGGTCGCCGATACGACCGGCATCTGCACGATGGTGAAATACTTGTTCAGCTCGTCCATGGCGCTCGTGCAGCCCGCGCGTCGCGCCACGTAGATGCCCGCTGCCGGCTTGAACGGGTAGATGTTGACGCCGCCGCACGCCTGCGAATAGAACGAGCGGTCCATGAACGACTTGATGGCGCCAGTTGACGCCGCATAATGTATCGACGTGCCGAAGATGAAGCCATCGTAGCCAGACGCCAGGGCGTTGAACTCGTTGACGACGTCGTGGCAGACGCACTCGCCGGCATGCTTGGCGCAGTATCCGCACCCCAAGCAGCCAGAAATCGGCTTGTCGCCCACCCAGAACCGTCCCACCTCGATGCCGTCGGCCTCCAACGCACTCGCCACCTCGTCGAGCGCCCGCGACGTCGCCCCGTTTTTGTGCGGCGACCCGTTGACCAGCATTACTCGCATGCAAACCCCCTGCTCTCGTCCTGTTTTGCAACGATTATAGCGCCGCGGGCCCACGCCGCCTCCGCCGCATGGGTTTCGTGCTATCTTAGGGGGCGAAATTGGCTCTTCTGGATTGCGCCTCGTGGCGCAAGGCATCATGCTTTGGGAAATGCGGGTGAGACTCCCGCGCTCTGCCAGGAACCGTAATTGCTGCGCTCGAGAATGCCGATGCGAGAACGCTGACGCGCCCTTGGGCCCGCATAAGTCGGAATACCAATCCGCTTGACCGAGAGCCCTGGACAAAGGAGATCATCATGGTCAAAGCACGTCTCGCGAGCGCCCTGCTCGCCCTTACGCTCGTCGCCTCGCTGACAGCGCTCCCTGCCTGCACGTCATCGGCAACGTCGTCATCCGACGCCGCGTCTTCTGCCGCGTCTCAGGCAGCTTCCGCCGGCTCGCAAGCGAGCTCTGCCGCATCAGATGCGCCAGAGGCAGCCGACATGACGGTCACGGTCACCGTCGCCTCGCCCAAGACCGACGACGGCTTCGCGCCCCTTGAGGCAGCAGTAGAGCTTTCCGCAGGGTCGTCCGCCCTCGACGGACTCAAGGCAGCCGCTGCCGACGTGGTCGTAGAAGATGGCCCCTACGGCGCGTTCGTCAGCAGCATCAACGGCCTCGCCAACGGCTCGGCTGGCGCCCAGAGCGGCTGGACCTACACGATCAACGGCGAGTACGTCTCCGAGTCGGCCGGCGACCGCACCCTCGCCGACGGCGACACCCTCGCCTGGGAGTTCTACGTATAAAGCGCCACGCCGCCACCTAGCCCTTTGCCGTGATATGATGGCGAAGAGCTAGGTGGCAAGGCCATCCCTCATTACGGAGGAGGGCCTATGGTTACCTGGATGCAATTACTAACGTTTTGCTTGGTTGTGATAGCGGTTATCGATTTGACCTTACGGGCCAGAAAATGAAATAGCCGCCCCCGTTAAAGGGACGGCCACCTCAACAAGCCATAAACTTGAAAAACCGGGGTGGCCGCCGCAGCAACGGCATGCCACCTAGTCTCGTCATTATACGTTCTCTAACGTACCCCTTCAACCCCGAAAGCTACTTGAGGGCAGCCTTGAGGTTCTCCATCTGCTTGGAGCCCAGGCCCTGGATGCGACGACCCTCGGGAATGCCCAGCTCCTCCATGAGCTTCTCCGTCTTGACCTTGCCATAGCCGGGAAGCGCGTTGATGAACGACTTGACCTTCATGCGGCCCACCACCGGATCGTCAGCCTTCTTCAGCGCCTCTTCGGGAGACATGATGCCCATCGAAAGCTTGTTGGTGATCTCAGAGCGTGCGGCGCGGACGACGCGTGCCTTCTCCAGTGCTGCTGCGCGCTGTTCCGGTGTCATGGTAGGTGCTGCCATATTTTTCATCTCTTTCTCTTGGGCAGACAACGCCCCGAGGGCGTGTCAGCGTCCTTCAAATGTTCGCTCGCGAAAGTGAGTTTGTAGTGTAATGCGGCGTTAACAAGTGAACAAGATACTAATGCAAAAATGCCCGTATGCAGCGAGAATTGCCAAATTTTCCTCTTGCGGTTTTTACAAGTTGTGTCTTGACAGAATTAACGCACAACATCTTGTATGCGCGTTTGAGGCACATCTTGCGACGATTCTCAGCCACTACCTACCTGAGCCGCCGCCGGACGGCCAAATCAAATTATGTACAATGGGTGGCACGACCGCAGAGAGGCCCTCAAGGATGCAAAACCACACGCTCACGAACAACGACATCGAGATGCTGACGCTGCTCGAGTTCGCGGCGCAAGACAGCCTGCAGAAATACCATGCGGCCATGCGCCAGATGAAGACACGGCTCGAGACGCTTGACCAAGACCTCAAGCTCAAGCAGTCGCGCAACCCCATCCACCACATCGAGTCGCGCATGAAATCCATCCAGTCCATCTTCGAAAAGCTCGAGCGATACGGCAAAGAGCAGACGCTTGATGCGATGGAAGAGCACATCATGGACATCGCGGGCTTGCGCGTCATCGTGTCGTACGTGCAAGACGCCTACGACATCCTCGAATGCCTCGAGCTGCAAGACGACCTCAAGGTGGTGGCCGTCAAGGACTACATCGCCAACCCCAAGCCCAATGGGTATCGCAGCCTGCACCTCATCGTGCGCATACCGGTGTTCTTCCTCAAGGGCCGGCAAGACATCCCCGTCGAGATACAGATACGCACCATTGCCATGGACTTCTGGGCAAGCCTCGAGCACGATTTGAAATACAAGAGCGTCATGGCCGTCGAAGGAGTCGACGTCGGGCCCGAGCTCAAGGCGTGCTCGCAGATCATCGAGGACGTGGAGAGCCGCATGCAGCTCTTGGCGAATGCGCTCGGCGACGAGCCGGAGACAGAGCCGCACCTCATAGCGCGCGCCCGCAGCCTCAGCCTGGACGCCCTGTCATAGGGAAGAGGCGCGTCACCCCTTGCGGTTGCGCGTGCGCAGCCCCAGAAGGTCGGTCCTGTTCTCCGGGCGCGCTATCTCGACGAGACGCGGCTCGAAGTCGAACAGTTCTGCGAGCGAGACATGGCGGTCCACCTCGATGCAGGAGCGCAGGCACACGTCCTTGCACAGCATGCACTGGGTACAGTCAGCCGCCTGGAACTCGAGATACATCCGTTCCTCGTCGGCAGGCTCGTCGTACTTGGCGTATTTGAGCGCTTCGGTCGGACAGAAGAGGACGCACATGCCGCAACCCGAGCACTTCTCGGCCTCAATCCGCACGTTGCCGAAGTGGCGCGTGTCGAGAACGTCCTCGCGCCCCTCGGCCCCCAACTGTGCCAGCGCGTCCAGGAGCGCATAGTTTCCCGCAGGCTCGAACGGGGGAATCTTTCCGCTCTTGCCGGCACGCAGGCGGTCCCGCAGCTTGAGCGGTTCCTTCGTGCCCGAGCCCAGCTTGTCGTCAATCGTCTTCTTGGCGACGTTGCCCGCGACCGTCTTCATGTAGCTGCCCGTCTGGCGCATGAGGCCCCGGCGGTCGCGTCCGCGCGGGTCGGCAGCAGAGTGGTCGATGACCTCGGGAGGAAACGCAGACGTGCGCGTGACGATGGCGTCAGCGCCTGCGGCCTCGATGAGCTTGGCGGCCTCGTCGACCACCACGTCGATGAGCGGCGAGGCCGCGCCATACTTGCAGGTGGCACACTCCCCGTCCACCAGCACGATGTCGCCCAGCCCGCCAGCCGCATACGCAACCAGCTGCTCCTCGTCGATATGCCCCAGGCACGGCACGGTCGCATGCTTGGCCGGATCTCCCTCACGCCGCGCCGCCTTGCGGGCGCAGGCAATAACTGCCATGCCGCTCGCGCGGTCGGCGGTCTTGTCCACCGCCGCGTCGACCGAGGATGCGCGCGGCTCCAGCGCGAACAGCGCATGGTCGGGGCAGACCGCCACGCAGCAGCCGCAGTTCACGCACGCCGCCGCGTCGACCGCGATCTCGTTATGGTCGCACGTGATGGCGTCAGCGATGCACGCATCCACGCACTTCCGGCACCGGGAGTTGCGGTTGCGCACCGCAACGCACTTCAGCTCGTCGACGTCGATCGCCTTGACCTTGAGCAGGTCGACGACCTCCATCATGTCGTTGATCGATGGCATGTCAGCTCAGCAGCATGTTCTCTTCGATGCGGGCCAGCTCCTCGGGCGTGTTGGTGTTGACGAAGCAGCCACCGCGCGGCTCGACCTCCAGCACGCGCCACTGCGGGAACTCTAGCACGCGCACCGCCTCGTCTTCGAAGAGCTGCTGGGCGCGACGAGAGCCAGCCTCGACCGCGCGCTCGATCGCCGGCAGGCAGACCGACTTGCGATAGGCGGCATGAAACGGCTCGAAGCCGTGCTTGTTGACCGGCACCACCACGTCAGCGCCCGTGCGCGCCATCTCGTTCGTCTCGGCGACGACCAGCTCGGCGCTCGCGAACACCATGTCGCAGGCGACGATGGCCACGATGTCGTTCGTCGCGGCAGACAGGGCCGTCCCCAGCCCCGGTAGCGCGCCGCGGAAGTCCCAGCGGTCGGGCACCAGCCTGAGGTTCAGCTCGGGATACTTCTGCAGCAGGAACGCGAGCTTGTCGCCCTCGTTGGTCGTGATGACGAGCTCGTCCGCCACGTCGCGCAGGCGCTCGACCATGCGACAGATGAGCGGACGCCCGCAAAACGGCACGAGCGCCTTCGACTGCCCCATGCGCCTGCTCTCGCCGCCCGCCTGGATGACGACGCTTACGCGCGGCCGCGTATAGCGCTCGACCAGAAAGTCGCAGATGGCAGACACGTCATCAAGGTCGAATACGGGCAGCCCCAGCGAGGCGGCAGCCTCTGCCGCCATGTCGATGTCGGTCACCACGGCAACGGTCTCGGCACCCGGCATCTTCTGGTCGAGGTCGTCCACATAGGGGCTCGACGTGGTCAGGTGCCTATCACCGGTGCGCACGCGCTCGGCAAACGCCTTGGCGACGGCAGCGTCTCGGTCGTTGCGGCCGCGCATCACCTCGATGGTCGGCAGGCCGCTCTTGCGGTAGCCCTCCACGATGATGATGTCGTGGCCCGGCATCGAGCGCACGATGTCCGAGCACTCTTCCTCGTGCTCGAGCGTCTTCACCCGCGCCATCTTGACCGGCGAGGCAATCACCGTTTCGGACGCGCCCGCCTCGCGATGGCGGAACGAGTCCTTGCCTGGATAGTCGATCTCGAAGTCGCCGTGCGTATGATGCTTGACCGACCCCACATCCAGCCCGCGCGCAGCCAGCTCGGCAATCACCTTCACCACCAGCGTCGTTTTGCCGGAATTGTGGCGCCCCACCACAGCAATCGCCGGACTTGGTATCTGAACCATCTATATGTCCCTTCTCGTTTCGATTGCCCGCCCCAGCGTCAGCTCGTCGGCGAACTCGAGGTCACCGCCAACCGGCAGCCCGCTCGCCGGGCGCGTGACGCGAATGCCCAGGGGCGCTATCAGCCGCGCGAGATACGTCGCCGTCGTTTCGCCCTCGATGTTGGGGTTGGTGGCAACCACCACCTCGGCCACCTCGCTGGACGCAAGGCGCGCCATGAGCTCGGACACGTGCAGGTCCTCAGGGCCAATGCCGTCGATGGGCGACAGGGCACCGCCGAGCACGTGGTACACGCCGTCGAAGACGCCCGTGCGCTCGATGGGCGGGATGTCGCGCGGCTCGCTCACAACGCAGATGATCGAATGGTCGCGCCGCAGGCTGCTGCAGATCTCGCAGGTGTCCGACTCGGCATAGTTGAAGCACTGCGTGCAAAAATGCACCGTGCGCTTGACCTCCTCGATGGCTGATGCCAGCCGCAAGGCCGAGTCAGCCTCGGTGTTCAGGAGGTAGTAGACGATGCGCTGAGCCGACTTCGGCCCGATGCCAGGCAAACGCTCCAGCTCGTCTGTCAGTTTTTGTATGGAAGGGGCAGCGTGCACGTTAGAACGGGAGGTTCATGTTGCCGAGCCCGCCCATCACCGAGTTCATGCGGGCGGCAGACTCCTCCGCTGCCATGCGCATGGCCTCGTTCACGGCGGCCACGATCATGTCCTCCAGCATCTCAACGTCCTCGGGGTCAACCGCGTCAGGGTCAATCTTGATCGACTTCACGGTGCTATCGCCCATGACAATCGCCTCAACCACGCCGCCGCCCGCAGCTGCGGTGAACTCCATCGCGGCCACTTCCTCCTGGGCCGCAGCGGCATCGCGCTGCATCTTCTGGGCCTGCTTCATCATCTTTTTCATGTCAACCATGGCGTGCTCCTACTCTTTGATCTCTTCTATCACGATGCTCTCGCCAAAGGCGGCGGTGAGAAAGTCTGAGAAATCTGGGTCGTCCAGCGGCTCTGCCCCGGCCGAGGTGGCTGCTTGGGCCAGCGGCTCTGCTGCCGGCTGCGCCGCCATAGGCTGTGCCGCTGCGGGCTGCGCCATGGGCATTGGCTCCGCTGCCGGCTGCGCCATGTCCATCGGCTGTGCCTCGTCAATGGGCTGCATCTCTGAGGCAGGCTGCGGCTCGGCAACGGGGTCTGCCATCATGGTGGCTTGCGTCACCACATCGGGCTCGGGCAGCGGCTCTGCCGGCGGAGTAAACTCCGACAAAGGAGCTGATGCCGAAGCTGCCGGCTGAGGCTCTGTTGGCAGCACCGCGGCCTGAGCTGCGGGCTGCTGCGCCTGCGCAACCTGAGCGGTCGGCAGGGGCTCGACGGCTTGCGCCTGCGAGACGGCCTGCGCAGATTGAGCGGCTTGCGCGAACGGGGTGGACTGCGTTGGCTGCGCCGAAACTGCCGACATAGGCTGCGCCGGCGCATCGCCCCGCACGATCTGGTACGGCATGCCTTCGGCACCCGCTCGCGCAAGCGCCTGCTCAAGTGCGTTGCGCGCGTCCTCTTTCTGGGACGCCTTGAACGAGAAGTCGCTCTCGGGATTAAAGGCAATCGTCAGCTTGCCATCCGCAATCGAGGGCGTGGTGTTCATGAACACGACCCCGTAAGCAGGGCCGATCTTCTTCAGATGCGCCAAGACGCTTTCCCAAAGGCGCCCTGCATCCGCGCCAGACATGCCAGACATGCTGGCCACACCGGCTGTAGCGCCCGCACCGGCTGTGGCACCCGCGCTGGCCTCGCTGGCCGCCGCGGGCCGAGGCGCACATGCCGACGCTTCCGCTGCGTGCGCCGACGCGCTCGCTGCCGCAGCAGCCTCGACCCGCACGTTCTCTGGCGCCGAGAACGCCTGCGTCACCGGCTCGGCAGCCACCGCAACAGGCGCCACAGCCGCCAACCCCGCTACCGCTGCTGCTTGCGCCGCCGGAGCCGCGCCTCCCGCCTCAGCATGCGCGCTCGGCATGGCACCAGTCGAAAGCGCCGCAGCGCCCCCGCTCGCTAGCGCCCGCTCAAGCGACTCGATGCGCTCGGCCAAAGACGCCACGGTAAGGTCAGACTCGGGGCGCACGAGGCGCGTCAGGGCAATCTCAAACGACAGGCGCTGGTTCGTCGACGTCTTGAGCTCGGTCGCCAAGTCTCCCAAAACGCCCAGCACGCGCGCCAGGCGGTCAGAGCCATACCAGCCCAGCTCGGCCTCCAGCTCGCGCCGCGCGGCCTCAGTCAGCTCGAGCGCCACATCGGCGCCAGCAAGCGACATCACGTACATGTCGCGCATATGCGTCGTCAGGTCCTGCACGAACTGCACCAAATCGGCGCCCGTTTCCATATACTCGCTCGTCCAGCGGAAGCACGCAGCCGCATCGCGTATGCCAATTGAGCGCACGATGTCCGCCAGGTCGCTGGAATCAATCGACCCCAACAGGCGCTCGGCCACCGCGGCGGTGACCTCGCCCTCGCCGAAGGCAATCAGCTGGTCGAGCGACGTCAGCGCGTCGCGCATGCCGCCGTTGGCGCGATGCGCGATCAGGTCGAGGGCGTCCCCCTCATAGGGCACCCCCTCAAGCTCGCAAATGGCGCCTAGGCGCGATATCAGCTCCTCGGAAGAGATGCGGCGGAAGTCGAACCGCTGGCAGCGCGACTGGATGGTCTCGGGCACCTTCTGCGGGTCGGTGGTGCACAACACGAACACGACATGCGACGGCGGCTCCTCCAACGTCTTCAGCAGCGCGTTGAACGCCGCCGTCGACAGCATGTGCACCTCGTCGATGATGTAGACCTTATAGCGCCCGCGCGTCGGCGCATAGTTCACCTTGCCGATGATTTCCTCGCGCACGTTCTCGACGCCCGTGCGGCTTGCGGCGTCCAGCTCGTACACGTCAGGATGCTCGCCGGCAGCCACCAGATTGCAGTCCTCGCACGTGCCGTCCGGGTCAGACGTCGGGCCAGTCTCGCACAAGAGCGCCTTGGCCAAGAGACGCGCCGTCGTCGTCTTGCCCGTGCCACGCGGCCCGGTGAACATATAGGCGTGGCTGATCTTGTCAGACGCAATCGCGTTCTTCAGCGTGCGCTCGATATGCTCCTGACCCACGACGTCCTCGAACACCTGCGGCCGATACTTGTTATACAGCGCCTCCGCCATCCCTCACCTTCCGAACGCATGCCCCAATGGCCGAAAAACAATCTGCGTTCAGTATATTGCATGGGTGTAATGAGGGCGTTCCAAATTGCACACTCATCGCTCGTCGTCTAGCCCTCACAATGAGTCGACCGGCTCAAACCGCGACGCATCATCACCCCCTGCAGATGAGCATTGATGCTGGCTTGCCGGCTCGATCGTCATCGCCTGGGCAGTCCATCGAGTGCCGTCCCACCACCGAAGCGCACCCGTCTTGCCCTTGCCTTCATATATGTATATACTATCGAATATACATATGGATTGGAGTCCTCATGAGCTATGCGACTACGATATCCTCCTGGGGCAATTCGGAGGCCATCCGCATCCCCAAAAGCATTCTGCGCTCCGTCGGGTTGCGCGCGGGCGACAAAGTGAACGTCGGCGCCGACTCCCAGGGGCGCATCGCCATCACGCCTGCACAGAAAGAGCACCGGCGCGTTCGTCCGCAGCCGGGCATCAGCTATGCGACGCTCTTCTCCGACTATGACCCCGCACATATCCCCACCGGACAATGGCCGGACGACCATATGCGAGGCGCCGAGTTCGGCTCCTGGGAGCGCGCATGATTCTCGAACAGGGCGACATCGTCAGCATCAACTTCGACCCATCGAAGCGCCACGAGCCAGCAGGCCGACATTACGCGGTCGTCCTCAGCCCATGGGAGGTCAACCGGATGTCTTCCCTGACCGTGCTGGCCCCCATCACTTCGACGGACAATCATTACCCACTCCACGTTCCCATTGCTTCAGGTAATCCGGTCTACGGGTTCGTGCAATGCGAAGCCCTGCGCGCCATGGATCTGGGAGCGCGCGAGCGCGAAGGGGGCATCGAGGTGGTAGGCGCCCTTGACGACAACACCCTTGCACAGGTCATGGCCTACGTTCTGGTGGTACTGGGAGTGGAAGAGCCCTAGCGAACGCCTCTGGTCGCCGCAGCGTGAGGCAAATCAGCAGTTGGGAGCGCCATCCTGAACGCCCCAACTGCACACAAATTGCGCCTGTGTAGTTATTTTCGGCGAGCGTGCTGGGCGTGTTTGAGGACGTCGCGCTCGATTTCTTCGGCGTCGGCCTCGTCGCGCAGCTCAAGCTCTTCTTGCACGGCGGCATCCAGCTCGGCCTGCGCCTCGGTGACGCCGGCATCCCCTGCCGCGCCGGCGGCTTTCTTCTTGCGGGAGTTGAGGGCACCCTTGATAGCGCCGATGATGGCCGGCGCCACCGACACAGCCACGATGCCCAACACGATGACCTCAAAGTGCTCCTGCACGAACGGCACGCCGCCAAAGAAGTAGCCCGTCAAGACAAAGAGGCTCACCCAGGCGACGCCACCGATGCAGTTCCACAGCGTGAACCGGCCGAAGTTCATGTGCCCCGTGCCGGCAATGAACGGCGCGAACGTGCGGAAGAACGGCATGAAGCGCGTGATGACGATGGTCAGGCCGCCATAGCGCGCGAAGAAATGGTCGAGCTTGGCCATGCGCTCGGGCGTGAGCGCCTTCACCTTGCCCGAGTCGATGATGCGATGCCCCAGGAAGCGGGCGATCCAGTAGTTCGACGTGTTGCCGAGAATCGCCGCGGCGTAGAACACGATGAGCGACGCCGCCAGGTTGAGGCCACCGCCCTCGGCCGAGAACACGCCGACCGCGAACAGCAGCGAGTCGCCCGGCAGGAACGGGAAGAACACCACGCCCGTCTCGACGAACACGATGAGGAAGAGCGGCGAGTAGACCCACACCGGCCCCAGCGCCACGATCCAGCCTGCGATGAATCCGCGCGGATCGCGCAAAAGATTGATGAAGAAATCGATGATGCCCACGGTATCCCCTTTGCGTCGGTCAACCGCGCAGAGCTTGGACGCCGACACGGAAGAGAGGAGGCCAATTCGCATAATCAAGCACGTCCGGCAGGGAGGGGCGCTCATCAGCGGTCCCTTATGGCTGCTTCCTCCCGGACCTGACCAGGTTCAGGACATGATGCCGCCCCGCCCCGTCGGACGTGCTCAACAGTATCGAACCAGTATAGACGATGCGCCCCCGAGCGTCACCCCGCACGCGACGTGACGGGAGCGTAGACTGCGACCCTGCGGCTCTGCGGGCACGTCCCGCAGAACGTCCTCGTAACACCTGCGGAATTCGCCCCGCCATCTTGCTATAATCTGACGATGATTGACGAACAACATCAGGCATCTTGGCCTCCCGAACAGCCGCAGAACCCCTTTGAGGGAGACCCGACGTTCGGCGCTGGCAGCATGCCCGATGCGTATGGCACCTTCGCCGCAGACCCAACGCTGGGAACCAACGCTTTGCCGTCCGATGCGGCTGCTGCCGGCCTGGATCCTTTGGCGATGCCTCTCTACGGAGGCGACCCGACGATGGCGGTTGACCCGATGCTGGCAGGCGATCCCATGCTGGGCGCCATGCCCGATGCCGGCTTCCCGCTTGCAGGCGATCCGCTTTTGGACCCGACCGCTGCGAGCATGGGGGCTGCGGGGATGGGGACCTCCATGCCTGCGGCTGCATATGCCGCAGACCCGCTCTTTGGCGCCAGCCCTCTGCCCAACGCCGAGCAGCCGCTTGACCCGAACCAAGATCCGGCGCTCATCCCGCTGCTGCCGCCCCTCGACGTTGCTGGCGCGGGCGGCACAGGCAGCGCGGGAGACGTGCCATTTGACCCTGCTTTGGGGCCCGTACCTGCCGGTACCGGCGCACTCACCGGTGACCCGCTGCTTGACGGAGGGCCGTGGGGGCCAGGCGGCCCTCCGTTCGACCCGATGATGCCCATGCAGTCGCTTCCCCCTTGGGCTGCAAGCACCCCGCTGCTCTTGCCTGGTCCTGCCGACCAGCTGCCGCCGAGCGCCTATGCGGCGCAACAGGCCGGCCAACCAGGTCAGCCCGGTCAATCCGGCCAGCCACCGCACGCACCTGGGGCGCCCTTCGCGGGCATGCCCGGCCCGTGGGGCCCTCCCCTGGCGCCGATGCCCCGGCGCCCGCAGCTGACGAACGACTCGCTGCCCAGCATCTTCCCCGAAAACAACGCCGACGGCGCTGGCCACGACCCGGACGCCGATCATCCCTCTGATACGGACGAGGCGAAGGACGCGTGGCTCGAGGACACCGGCCCCGACCCACGCGTGCAACTGCCATCCAAGCTGCAAAGCGTCATCGTCGAGGTCGCCATGGTCGGCCTCGTGCTGTCCATCATCGCCGTTGCGGCTGCGTGGCTACCAGACTTCAGCATGTTGGCCACCATCGTCGCCATCATCAGCATGCCCTTCGGCATCGTCGCGCTCATCGGCACGCTCAAAAAGGACACGCGCGGACGCTGGATGTCCATCGCCAGCCTCGCGTTGGCGGTCATCGCGATCGTCGTCGCCATCTTCACCCAGACGTTCGCCGCTCCCGAGACCGACGTCGCGGCCGAGGTGGCAGCAGAGCGAGCGTCGCTGGCGCAAGGCTCGTCGAGCAGCGCAGGCAAGACGGCCTACAGCCAAGGCTCCTCGTTCGCCTCGAGTGCGTTCAGCTCGGCAGACCGCACGCAGATCACCGCATGGTCGTCCGCCGCGCCGCACGTCGACTCCACACAAGGCGTCATCGTCGACGACGCCACCGACAACACCGAGGACTGGGCCATCGGCAACAACCTGACCGACCTGCCCATCGGCACGCCCGCAGAATACGCCGCCGACCTCGCCGTCAGCGTCGACACCGTGACGCCCGGCCTGGTCAACTACGACGGCACCGCCGTCACGTGCGTGACGGTCATGTACACCAACCTCAGCTCCACCCCGCAGACATACCACCAGTACGACTGGACGGCGCAAAGCTCGTCGGGCAACGACGTGTCGCCGTGCTACTACACCAACGCCCAAAGCGAGCTGGGCACCAGCGAGATCGCCCCCGGCACGTCCGTGGCCGGCAACATCTACTTCCAAGGAAAGCTCTCGCGCGTGATATTCACGCCCACCGGCTCGGGCATCACGAGCCAAGACATCTCCTGGCTCGTGAAATAGCGCTCGTGCGAACGCCACGGCGGCCAGTCAACCACACAGGGCTGACCGGCCGCATGTCACAACGTCTCAGTATTCAAATGGAGTTTGGCACCAGCCTGGGGTCGCCGCGTGGGTCGTCGTGCCCTCTGCGGGAGCCTGCAAGAGGTCTCCGCATCGGGACGCGCGCCCTGGCGCGGTCGGCCCCGGCCGCTTCTCGCTTCTCCGACCTCGCGTCCGGATGGGG
>CAJUFC010000035.1 GCA_910585565.1 uncultured Eggerthellaceae bacterium
CCAGGCCCGGTGCGCGCGCCGCGCTATGCCGTCTGCTTCACTTCCGCCTCGATGGGCTTGATTTCGGGATAGGTCTCGCCCGTGATGTCCGTCGGCCTGATCTCGACCACCGTGGCGCCCTCGTGCTCGGGCAGGTCGTACATGACGCCCTGCAGCACACGCTCGCAGATGGAGCGCAAGCCGCGCGCACCCGTGCCATGCTCGACCGCCTCATGGGCGATCGCGCGCAGCGCGTCCTCCCCCATGACGAGCTCGGACCCCTCGATCTCGAACATCTTCCTGTACTGCTTGAGCAGCGCGTTCTTGGGCTCCACGAGGATGCGCACCAGGTCGTCTTCGGTCAGCTCGTCCAGCGACGTGATGACGGGGATGCGCCCCACGAACTCGGGAATCATGCCATACTTGTTGAGGTCTTCGGGCAGCACCTGGGCAAGCAGCTCGGCCTCGCGCTGCTTCTTGGACTCGGGCAGGTCGGAGGCAAAGCCTAAGCTGCTCGAGCCGACGCGCTGGGCGATGATGTCAGCCAGTCCGACGAACGCGCCACCCAGGATGAACAAGATGTTCGTCGTGTCGATATGCAGAAGCTCCTGCTCGGGATGCTTGCGGCCGCCCTGCGGCGGCACGCTGGCCTCGCAGCCCTCGACGATCTTGAGGAGCGACTGCTGCACGCCCTCGCCCGACACGTCGCGCGTGATGGAGAGGTTTTCGGCCTTGCGCGCGATCTTGTCGATCTCGTCGATATAGACGATGCCGATGCTGGCCGAGTCGAGGTCGAAGTCGGCCGCCGTGATCAGCTTGAGCAGGATGTTCTCGACGTCCTCGCCGACATAGCCTGCCTCGGTGAGCGTGGTGGCGTCCGCGATGCAGAACGGCACCTGCAGCGTGCGCGCGAGCGTCTGGGCAAGAAGCGTCTTGCCCGAGCCGGTAGGCCCAAGCAGCATGATGTTGCTCTTGTCGATCTCGACGTCGTCTTCGCTCGTCGGGTCGAGCATGATGCGCTTGTAGTGGTTGTACACGGCGACGGAAAGCGCGCGCTTGGCCGCCTCCTGCCCGACGACGTGCTCGGACAGATGCGCATGCAGCTCGTGCGGCGTCGGCAGCGCTGAGAGCGCAGCGCGCCGCTTCTCCTCCACGTCATGCGCGTCCTCGATGTCGGCCATGACGCCGTCTTCGGTCACGTCGATGTCCACCTCGCCGCGAACGCGCCCATGGCGCGCGCGGTGCTCGGGCTCGGGGGCGCGACCGTCGGCCTCGCCTTTCAGCATCTCTCGCTGCTGCAAGAACATGTCCTGCATCATCGCATCCGCGCACACCGCTATGCACTCGTCACATATATATATGCCGTTCGGCCCTTGAATCATCGAGTTGGCCTGCGATGAGTGCTTGCCGCAAAACGCGCAGTTGATCTCATCGTTTTCTATGAACGTTTCGTCTCTCATGTAGCGCATCTTCGATCTCTTCGGTTACGAAATAGTGAAAGTATAAGAGAAAAGGCGACTGCAAGAGCCGCCTTTTCTGGCAAAGCGATGAGAGGGCAGGCTACTCCCCGTGACGAGAGATGATCTCGTCGACGAGGCCGTACTCCTTGGCCTCTTCTGCCGTCATGTAGTTGTCGCGCTCCGTGTCGTCCTGGATGCGCTCGATCGACTGCCCGGTGTTCTCGGAGAGAATCTTGTTCAGGCGCTTGCGGGTCTTGAGCATGAAGTCCGCCACGATGGCGATCTCGGTCTGCTGGCCCTGCGCGCCGCCAAGCGGCTGATGGATGAGCACCATCGAGTTGGGCAGGCAGAAGCGCTTGCCCTTGGCGCCGCTCGACAGCAGCACCGCAGCCATGGAGGCGCACTCGCCGATGCAGATGGTAGACACGTCGCACTTGATGAAGTTCATCGTGTCCAGGATGCCCAGCCCTGCCGTCACGCTGCCGCCCGGCGAGTTGATGTAGAGCGAGATGTCCTTGTCAGGGTCGGCCGACTCGAGGTGCAGCATCTGGGCTACCACCGAGTTGGCGACATGGTCGTCGATCTGCTCGCCCAGAAAGATGATGCGGTCGTTCAGCAGGCGAGAGTAGATGTCGTAGCTGCGCTCGCCGCGCGGCGACTGCTCGATGACGTAGGGAATGAGCGCCCCCTGCGGACGGGCGATGTCGTAGTTTGCTCTCTGAAGGCTCATACGTGATCTCCTTAGCTTCCGAAACTGTTTTCGGAAGCATCATACATTTGTTTTATCGAAAACGCGACCGGGACACAAAAATACTACTTGTCCTGGGAGGTGAGATCCACCTCGGTGACCTCGGCCTTGTCCATGACGTCCTCCATCGCCTTGCGGCGCATGATGCCCTCGCGCAGCAGATAGAGACGCCCAGCCCGGCGCCACTCCTCTTCCATCTTCTTGGGGTTCTCGACGCCGGCACGCTCGAACTCGAGGGAAACATCAGCGTCTGTCACCTCGATGCCATGCTTGCGAGCCCATGCGTCCAGCGCGAGCTGTTGTTTGGCCTCGTCCTGCGCCTGCATCTTGATGTCCTTCTTGAACTGGTCGGAGTCGATGCCGCGCGAGGCCAGATAGGCGTCGAACGACACGCCCTGGCGCTGCAGCTGCTGGAAGAAGTCCTGCAGCAGCTCCGACTCGGCCTCCTCGGCCATGTCGTCAGGCACGTCGTCTTCCACGCGCTCGACCAGCTTGGCGGCACACGCGTTCTCCTTGATGCGCGGGATCACCGCGTCCTTCTGCTCCGTGATGCTCTTCTCGATGTCGCCCTTGAGGCTGTCCACCGTATCGAAGCCGAACGTGTCCTTGACCCACTCGTCGGTGAGCTCGGGAGTATGCTTCGTCTTCACGACGCTGCACGTGACCTCGAAGTTGACCGTCTGTCCAGCCAGGTCGGAGAGGAGCACTGCCGACTCGCCCTCGGGAATGTCGAGCGAGAACGTCTTGGTCTCGTCCTTCTTCATGCCCAGCACCTCGCGGTCGAACGCCTCGGAGAAGAGGCCCCCTGCCGGCACGAAGAAGCGCGCGTCGCTGGTGAGGGCCGCGATCTCGCTGCCGTCTTCCTTGGTCGCCTTCATCTTGAGGTCGGCATACTTGTCCTCGGTCAGCACCGAGGACGAATCATCGTTGTCATACGTCTCGTAGTGGCGCATGAGAGCCTCGACCTCGTTGTCGACCTCGGCCTCGGTGGCACCCGCCGGCGGCAGCTCGATCTGCACCGGCTCGTACGACGTCAGCTCGACTTCCGGCTTCATCCCCACCGTGAACTCGAACGTGAATGCCTCGCCAGGCACGACGGGGTCGGGGTTGCCGAAGTCAGGAGAGCCCACCGGGAAGAGGCGCTGGCACTCGACGGCCTCGGGGTAAGCGTCGTTGATCACGTCCTCGGTCACCTGCGCCAGCACGGTCTCGCGACCAACTGCGTTGTCGATGACCGCCCGTGGAGCTTTGCCCCTCCTGAACCCCGGGAAATTGTACTTCCCGGCAAACTCCCGATAGACGCGCTTGACCTTCTCGTCGACCGCCTTTGCATCTACCGTGACGGTGACCTTGGTCTTGTTGCCATCCAGGATCTCGACTGATGATTCCACAGCTTCCTCTTCCTTCATTTCCGGTATGCCGCACGCCCCGCTTCGGCCGCGCCTTGCGAGCGCTCGGCAGTGCGATTCAGATGGTGCAATATGGTATCATAAGCTCTCGTTTGCGCCCGTAGCGGCGCTGCGATTTCGAAGCCGTGCGGGCGTGGCGGAATTGGCAGACGCGCCAGATTTAGGTTCTGGTGGGGAAACTCGTGAAGGTTCAAGTCCTTTCGCCCGCACCATTCTCGTGACCCAGGTCAGTCCCCATAAAGGAGCTGACCTGTTCTGTTTTCTGGGCAAGGTGGAGCAAATCCGGAGCAAGACGACTACGCAAAGGAGATTCTATTATGTCCAAACAGATGCCATCTGTGGAGTTCCAGCTTGCAACGCAAGCCGAAGAAATCGCATTCAGCACCAGACATCTGACAGCGACCCTTGCCTGCATCGCAGAAAGCATGGAGATCGGAAGCGTTGAGGCCGACGCCCTCTTCGCCGCCAGAGAATATGCCGAAAACATCACGCATCGCATCCACGAGCACTCGGAGGCCCTCTACGATTATGCCAAAATAATGCGCAGCCCTGGGTGAACGAGGCAAGTCGCGCTCTTTCGCCCAGCCGCCGGCGCCCCCAGCCTGATGCTGGGGGCGCTTTTTCTTCAGCATTCCTGCCCCTTCCCTCTTCGTGGCGTCTTCATGGTGCCGCTCGCTCTAATTGTGCGAGGTGGGCGGCGTCTTTGGACTATCATTGCTCTCATTGTCGTATTCATACTGATTGGGAGTTACAACATGGCAATGCCGAAGGTTTTGCGAAAGTATACAGAGGTCAGCCTGATCAAGAGGATCCTCGTCGGGCTGGTGATCGGCGCCGTGCTGGCGCTAGCTATCCCTGCGGGAAGCGAAGGCGTGCTTGGCGGCGTCAGCGAGTTCATCACGCTTCTGGGCACGATATTCGTCAACGCGCTCAAGGCGGTGGCGCCCATCCTCGTGTTCTTCCTCGTCATCAGCGCCCTTGAGAACGCCAAGGCTGCCGGAGCCATGCGGCTCGTCATCGTGCTGTACATCATCGGCACGTTCGTGGCCGCTGTGGTCGCCGTCATCGGCTCGTTCATCTTCCCGATAGAGCTCACGCTCGTGCCGAACCCCGAGACCGACAATGCGTCCCCCTCGGGCGTGGGCGAGGTGCTGACCACGCTCATCCTCAACATCGTCTCCAACCCGGTAGGCGCGCTGACCAATGCCAACTACCTGGGCATCCTCGCCTGGGCGGTGCTGCTGGGCGTGGCGCTGCGCAAGGCCTCGCAGAACGTCAAGGACGTGTTCACCGCCATCTCCGATGCGGTCGCGACCGTCGTGCGCTGGATCATCAACCTGGCGCCGTTCGGCATCCTGGGCCTCGTGTACGCCTCTGTCGCCGACAGCGGGCTTTCGATCTTCGTCGAGTACGGGCAGCTCATCTTGCTGCTCGTCGGCATCATGCTCATCATCGCCTTGGGCACCAACCCGCTCATCGTCTTCATCTGCACGCGGAGAAACCCCTATCCGCTCGTGCTGCGGTGCCTGAAGGACTCGGGCCTGACGGCGTTTTTCACCCGCAGCTCTGCTGCCAACATCCCGGTCAACATGGAGCTGTGCCGCAAGCTGGGACTGGACAAGGACAACTATTCTGTCTCCATTCCGCTGGGCGCCACGATCAACATGGGGGGCGCTGCGGTCACCATCACGGTCATGGCCATGGCTGCCTGCCACACCCTCGGCATCTCCATCGACCCGGTGACGGCCGTGCTTTTGAGCGTGCTGGCTGCAGTGAGCGCATGCGGCGCCTCGGGCGTTGCGGGCGGCTCACTTCTGCTCATCCCGCTTGCGTGCTCGCTGTTCGGCATCTCGAACGACATCGCCATGCAGGTGGTGGGCATCGGATTCATCATCGGCGTCATCCAAGACTCCTGCGAGACGGCCCTCAACTCGTCGTCTGACGTGCTGTTCACGGCCACCTCCGAGTATCGCCGCATGATCGCCGAGGGACGCGAGGTGCGCATGGGTCACGACGCGTTCTCGGCTGACGACCTGGGAGACCTGGAGAAGTACCAGGCCATGGACGCAGCGGAAGAGATCGTCGACGAGGTGATTGATCCTTCATCAGTGAAATAGCTTACTGGTTGATAGCGCTTGGGGGTCCGCCCCGGCGGCGCGTTTTCAGTCCACGCGATTCTGGTTCGAGCCGAGGTCTCTCGCGCAAAATCGCCTCACGGACCTAAAGCGCGCCGCCGGGGCGGACCTGTATCTTTATGCCTATAGCTTTTGACCGTAAGCGGTTGGAGGCCTTGGCTGCAGCCAGCCGGCTGGGTGTCGTCTTCGATTTTGAATTTGGAGCGGCAGGGCTAGCCTTGCTCGATGAGCCAGTCTTCGTAGGCCTCCTGGATGAGGCGGTGATCCATGCGCTTTCTCGGCTCGCCCTTGGCGGTCACGTTTCGCGCCACCGCATCTGCCTTCTGAGGCGACGACTCGAAGGCCGACGTGTCGAAGTCCCCGTCTGAGATGCGCCGCCACACCACGTCGATGAGCCGCTGGAGGTGCTCGAGCTCGCCCGCGCCCACGAGCGACGTGACCGGCTCATGCAGCTCGCCTTCGGTGCCACGCTCAGGCTCGACGTAGAGGTCGATGCCCTCGGAGACGGTGTAGCCCGCATACTCGGGCGACCCCTCGATCAAAAGCTTGTAGAACTGAAGCTGCCGCTCGTAGGCGGTGGTGGGCGTCTTGCCGGGATAGGTGAAGCCGGTCTTGTAGTCGAAGACGCGCACCCGCTGCGCCGCATCATCGATCATGAGAAGGTCGGCGATGCCGAAGAGGGGCACGCCGCTTTCGGTGGCGGTCTCCATCTTGGCCTCGAGGGCGACCCTGCCCTCCAGATGCTCGAGCAGCCACGGCACGAACGACGCCACCACGCGATCGAACCGCCTGACCAGCGAGGCGACCTCATCAGGACGAAAGTCCATCCAAGACAGCTGCGCGCGATACGCATCAGCCAGCTGGCCCACCGTGTCGCAGCAACCATCGGGGCACGCGCCGCTGCCGCACTTTCCCACAAGGTCTTGCAGGAAGGCATGCACGATCGTGCCGAACTCGGACGCCGGCTCGGGTGAGCGCGGCAGGCGCAGCATGCGTTTGGCGGGATACTCGAGGCTGTTCACCGCACCATCGCGATACTCGACGAAGTCGTTGAGGGCGCTGGCAGACAGCGAGCGCGGCACGAGATCCGGCACGAGCAGCGAGGCGAACTCGGGCGTGTCGGCGGCATAGCGCGCCTCCCAGCTCACCTGGATGATCGTCGCGGCCTCCTGAGCGGTGGGCTCCGCCTCTTCGGTGGATATCTCGCCTTGCAGCTCGCGTAGCGTGCGGCCTTGCGCCCTGAACAGCTCCATCTCCTGCTTGGCGCGCGTGAGCGCCACGAACAGGAGGCGCCGGGCATCGTCATCGTCCTTGGAAGCGCCCACGAGCATGTTGGCCGTGAACAAGGCAGACGAGCTGGCCCCCTTGTGCCACGTGTCGTCGTCGGCATCGAGAAGGTAGACACGGTCAAACTCGAGCCCCTTGGACCCGTGCGCGCTAACGAGGCGCACGGCATCCCCGCGACCAAGCGCGATCGTCGCGTCGACGGAGACCTTGTAGCGCTCGAGCTCGTCCATGCGCTCGACGACGTCGGTGAGACGCACGGCGCGCCCAAGCGAGGACGATGATGCGATCTCCGCCTCGGCAAACGCGAGCAGCGCCCGGATGCCAGCGTGGAACTCTGCCAGCGCCCACGGGTCGCTGTCGGCCTCGGCGACGTAATGCGCCGCTATCCCCTTCGCCATGGCGTGGATGAGCTCGCGCACCGGAGCCGACGCCGCTGCCGCAGCCCAGTCGCACAGGCGCTCATGCAGCTTGCCGCCCTCCTCCGCCAAGGCACGCGCCCAATCGCCATGATGGTCGCGCTTGGCACGTGCGGCAAAGGCGACGCATGCCTCGGATGACCTTCCGTATTCGCGCGCCGCCACGATCTGCGGCAGCTGGGCGGCGGCGCGCTCGGTGCGCCCGGCCGCCGCAAACGCCGCGTAGCGCATGAGCGCAAGCAGCGTCTGCATCGACTCCATCTGAAACACGTTGGAGGTCTCCCGATAGCTGAAGGGCACGTCGAACGCATTCAGATACGGAATGAGCTCCTTGAGAGAGGCATGCTTGGGGGCGATGACGGCAATGGCCTCGCTGGGATCCTCGCTGCCTTCGATGAACCCCGCGTCGATCGCCTGGCGTATGGCCTCGGCCAAGGCGTAACGCTCGGCGTCCTTCGACACGAACACGTGCTCGCAAAACGACGTCTGCTCCCCCGCCGGGCGGAAGGCCTGGATGTCCTTGTCCGTGGCGCTGGTGGGCAGGCGCGTCTCAATCTGGGATGCCACTCCCTTTCCCAGCTCGACGATTGCCGGCGTAGAGCGGTAGTTCGTCTTCAGCACGATGCTCGTCGGATGCCAGCGCTCCTGGAACTGCTGGATGCACTCGATGGTGGCGCCCTGAAAGCGCATGATGGCCTGGTCGTCGTCGCACACCGCCATGATGTTGGGAGAAGCCGCGTCTTTCGCCAGCAGCTCGAGGATGCGCATCTGCGCGCCGTTCGTGTCCTGGAACTCGTCCACCTGGACATAGAGGTAGCGATCGAGCAGCTGCTGCTGAAGCTCGGGATGCGCCTGGATGGCCTGGATCGCCTCGAGAATCATGTCGTCGTAGTCGTACAGGCCCTCCGCCGCAAGCGCCTCTTCGTAGGCGTCGAACACGTCTGCCGCCGCCAGAGCACGCTCGGCCACGGCACGGTCCTTGAACGAGCGGCCGTCCTTTGCCGTGCCGCAGAACAAGGCGTCCCGCACGTCTTTGAGACCGCCCGTCTTGCCGTCCTCGTCGATGAGCTCGGCTGCCCCGACGAGGCGACCGAGCCACGTCG
>CAJUFC010000036.1 GCA_910585565.1 uncultured Eggerthellaceae bacterium
GACGCCAGCCGCCGCAACGACGGCAAGGCCCTCCTTGATCCAGCCCGGCGCCTTCGCGCCCTCGACGCCCACCCCCGCAAAGACCACCTCGGCCAAGGGGTAGCGCCGACGCAGCGTGCGCAAGACGTCGTAGACGGCAGCGCCGCGCGGCGAGGTGACCAGCCCGATGCGCTGGGGCAGCTGGGGCAGCGGTCGCTTCCTCGACGGAGACATGAGCCCTTCTGCCTCGAGCCTCCTCGCGAGGTTGGCCACCTGCATGCGCAGGCTGCCCTCGCCGGCAAGCTCGATGGAGGACACGTCGAAGTTCATCCTGCCCTTTGCGGCATATAGCGTGAAGCGGCCAGCCACCTCGACGAGGTCGCCCACCTTGAGCTCGACCCCGCTCGCGCGGTAGCGGTCCTTCCACATCATGCACTGCATCGAAGCCGAGGCGTCCTTGACCGTGAAGTAGACGGCCTTGTAGCGGGCATTCGCCGCCACCTCGGAGACCTCGCCCACCACCTTGACGGTGATGCTCTCGAGCTGGCGCTTGGCCAGGCCGAGGGCCGCAGAGACCGAAAGCGCATTCGTCTCGCTCATGAGGCACCTGCCCCTCGCACGCACATCCCCACGCCTACTCGCTGCGCTGCTGTCCGAGCATCCACAGAAGCTGCAAGATGGACGTGAGCGCTGCCGCGAGGTAGGTGAAGGCGCATGCGCGCAGCACGTCGAAGGCACCCTTCTGCTCGGCTTGAGGCAGCCCGATGCTGCCCATGTAGGCCATGGCGCGCCGCGACGCATTGAACTCGACCGGCAGCGTGACGACTTGGAACAGCACGGCGACCGCATACATGATGATGGCTATCCACACCAGGCCCACCATGTTCAGGACAACGCCGGCAACGAGCAGGAATATCCACGTGTTCGACACCGCACTGACGGCTGGCACGAGGGCGCCTCGTATCTTCATGGGCGTGTAGTCGGCCGCAAACTGGCAGGCATGCCCCACCTCGTGGCACGCTGTGGCCGTAGCCGTGACGGAGCGCCCGCTATATACCTCCGGAGACAGCGTCACCGAGTTCGTCCGCGGGTCGAAGAAGTCTTGGCCGGGGCCGCCCGGCTGCACTATGACGTTGCGCACGCCGTAGTAGGCAAGCATCTGGTGCGCGCATTCGGCGCCCGTGAACCCATTAGAGATGGGCACGCGCTGGTATTGCTTGAGCTTCGCGTTCACGTAGAACTGGGCGCCCAGGCCAATGCCCAGCGTCACGAGAATCAACAATAAGTAGCTGCTATCTAACATCTTGCCGCCTTTCCTTCTTTGGTGACAATGATACCATACATTTGTACGCTATATAAGGGGTCATTCTCTCGCTGTCGTCAACGACATGCGACACGCGGCACAGCCCACGCTCGCATCGCCTGTCACGACTCGATGACAACCAGCTCGTTGCCATTAAGCCCCAGTGTGATCTCTCCGGCAAGCAGCCTCATCAAATCGTTTCCGATCGTTTTCCTGCGCCAGCCGCGCATGAGCGGCGTCTCGTCGAGATGACCGCGAGCGACGAGGGCCAGATCCCCGTGGCATCCCAAAGTCTGCATGGCGATGCCTTCCTCCTTGGCCCGCACCCGCATGAGCGCCTCCATCAGGTCAACGGCCGAGTCGACGTTAGGCTCGCACGACTGCGGCGTCTCCTGGCGCGGCCAGGTGGACTCGTCCGACGCCAGCGCCCGTCGCATGAGCTCGACCACTTTGCGCGCATCGCGCATCGATAGCGTCTGCTTGACCCCACGCACCATGAACAGGTCATCGATCGTCTTCGCCTCGCGCTTGCACGCCTCGACGACCTGCTCGTCAGTCAGCACCCACCTGCGCGGGATGTCACGCGCCATCGCCTCGCGCTCGCGCCACGCCGCCACCTCGCGAGCGGCGGCCATCTGGCGACGCGACAGCTGGTTGCCGCGCTTGAGATGCCGATAGCGCTCGTAGGGCTTCTCGATATAGCGCTCGGGGTCTGACATCTCGGCGAACTCCTCGTCCAGCCAATGGA
>CAJUFC010000037.1 GCA_910585565.1 uncultured Eggerthellaceae bacterium
ACGTCAAGCTGCAGCCGATCCGCGACGTTCGCTAGCCGGCGCGCACGGACGCTCGCATGTCGCTCCAGACGTTTTTCCTCACAGAGCAGATTCTCGGCTGCGAGAAGGAGGAGTCCTTCGAACTGCGCTTGTCTGCTGACGACCTCAGGCACTTCGACGTGCTACGCCTGCGCGCCGGCGAGCACATTGCGGTCGTGGATGCGGACAGCGACTACTTCGAATGCGCGGTGGTCGCGCATGTGCGCGGCGCCCGGCCGCTCGTGCGCATCGCCGCACGCCGCGACGCCATGCCGGCTGCATGCGACGTCACCTTGCTCCAAGGCATTCCCAAAGGCGACAAGTTGGATGACATCGTCCGCCATGGGACCGAGATCGGGCTTGGCTCGTTCGTCCCCGTGGCGTTCAGCCGGTGCGTCTCGAGGCTCGACGGCGCCAAGGCCGAAAAGAAGCGAGCGCGGTGGCAGGCGATCGCGAAGAGCGCGGCCATGCAGTCGGGCCGCACGTCCATCCCGCAGGTGCTTGCGCCTCGCTCGCCGAAGGACGCCAGCGAGCTCATGCGCGCATGCGATCGCGTCATCGTCTTTTGGGAAGGCTCGCCCTCGGGCGAGCGCGAAGCGCCGCTGAGCATACGCGCGGCCCTGGAGTACGATGGGAAGACCTGTCATCCGGCCAGCGTCGCCGTCGTCGTCGGGCCCGAAGGGGGCCTTTCTGCCCAAGAGGTCGACGAGATCTGCGACGCATGCCCGCAGGCGCGCGTCGCGACGCTCGGCGGCAACATCCTGCGCACCGAGACCGCTGGCGTCGTCGGCAGCGCTTTGGTGCTATACGAGCTCGGCGGCCTGGGCAACGAGGGTGGCAGGGCGTGATGAGGCCGGGCTTTCACATCGTGAATCTGGGCTGCAAGGTCAATCGCGTCGAATCTGACGGGTTCCATGATGCGCTTGGCTCCTGCGGGTTAGCCAGCACGGAGCTGGCCGCGGCGCGGCTTGTGGTCGTCAACACATGCACGGTGACAGGCGTGGCCGAGAAGAAGGCGCGCAAGGCCGTGCGGCATGCTCTTGCGACGGCCCCGGACGCTACCGTCGTCGTGACGGGATGCGCCTCTGCCATCGATGCCGGCGAGTTCGCGCGCATGTCCGACCGCGTCGAGGTGGTGCCGAAGGCGCACATGGGCGCACGTCTCGCCGAGATCGCTCGCGCGCTTGCACAGGAGGCGTCCCTTTGCGAGGCAGAGCCGGCGCCAGCCCCCGCGCTCGCCCTCTTTCCCGGCCGCGAGCGCTTCGGGCTCAAGGTGCAAGACGGCTGCTCGAACACGTGCTCGTACTGCATCGTGCGCGTGGCGCGCGGCCCTGAGTCGAGCGAGGACATCGAGGCCGTGGTCGCTCGCGCTCGTGCGATGGATGCAGCCGGCATACCCGAGATCGTGCTGACGGGCATCAACCTCGGGCGCTACCAGTCGCGCGGCGCAGACATCACGGCGCTCCTGCGGCGCCTCTTGGACGAGCGGCTTTCCAGCCGCATCCGCCTCTCGTCGATCGAGCCGGACAACGTGACCGAAGGCCTCGTCGAGCTCGTGGCCGCGTCAGACGGC
>CAJUFC010000038.1 GCA_910585565.1 uncultured Eggerthellaceae bacterium
GCCCCAGCCCATCGTGAGCGTGTTGGTGGCCGCGTCGTAGGATGTGCCGTCTCCGGTTACCGTGACTTCGCCGAGGGTATAGCCTGCTTTGGGTGCGACGGTGAATTTGTCGCCGACTTTTGCCTTAGTGCCGCTACCAGCCCACGAGCTGCCGTTTTGAGGGGTAATGACGGCGGAGGAACCACCATCCGGAATAACGCTGAGTACATTGTGGGCCGGCGCAGCCGTGGCATAGAGATACCCGCCGGTAAATTGCCAGTAAGAAATGTGTGAATTCAACATATTAGGCAAGCCCTGGGTAAAAACGTTATCATGGGGATAATCACCCGCGGGCAAATACTTATAAAACCCGGTTATGTAATAGTCGTCCCGAGGAACAAAAACAAACGCGACGTAAGTAGTCTCTGCCGTAGGCGACGCCACGCCTCTCGTATGGCAAGTAGAGGCATACACACACCGACGACCATTTACCTCAACCGTGAGGACGGCAGTGCTCCCATGAGAGTTGTATGAACCATAGTAATCCGAGACGAAATCACTCGAACTTACGAGCTGACCGGAGGATACGATTTCCTCAGGAGTCGCATGGGACGATTCTATCGAATCGCCGACTACATGTCTGTCCATCAGATAGTACACGTCATAATAGCTGCTCAAGAGAACGCTACTATTATGGTAGTCCAGGGTTGTGGTTGGAAGCGGAGTTGAATATCCTTCTAAGTCTGTAGGAGTATTAATCGGCGAATCAAGATGTCCGGCCGCATAAGGGCTTATGTCGTCCGAAGATGCGATTGCCTCCTCGCCTCCGTCAACGGGTTGCTCCCCTACGGCAGGATCTTCGGCCGTCGGCTGCTGCCCCGTTGTCTGTGATTTCGCCCCAACAAGAGATCCCACAAAGGCGTCGGAGCCGACCATGGTGCCCGAGCCCGACTGCACGTCTGCTAGCGACGCGCAGTCGGCGAAGGCCTCGCCGCCAATGTAGGTGGCGCCTTCGGGAATGGCGACGCTCTCGAGGGCGGTGCCCTTGAAGGCGGCGTAGTCGATGGTCTTGAGGGTCGAGGGCAGGCTCACCTCTTTCAGGTTGGTGCAGCCGGCGAAGGCGGACTCGCCTATCGCCGTTATGCCCTCGGGAATCGTGACGGAGGTCAGGAAGACCGCGCCCTCGAAGGCGCGGGGCTCTACCTGGGTCACCTGGTAGGTGACGTCGTCCACCTTGGCGTAGGCGGGAAGGTCCACGCGTGCGGGCGTGGCCGACTTGTCGCCAGCCCACCGAATCGAGAGGTCCATGCTGGCCTGATAGGAGAAGGAGAGCCCGGCCTGCGGGTCCTCGCCCCGACGGGCCGCCTTCTCGGCTGCCTCCTCGGGGGTGAGCTCGAGGTGGCTCTTGCCATTCTCGAGCGGAGTGACGAGAGACCTGTCTTCCATGGCACCGTCCTCGGAGACGGCGTTCACGCCCTCGATCTCCCCGAAGGGCGCTCCCATGATGATCTGGCTTGTGTCGAACCCATAGTGGAACCACGTCTTGCGCTTCTCGAGCATGTCGGTCTTCTCGGACAATGCCACGCTGCCGCTCACGCGCTCGGCGCCCTCGCCGGTGACGGCATAGTTGGTGCCGGGCACGACGACGGTGAGCGCTGCGATCTGCTCGTCGGTGAACGCGCCGGGCTTGGTCACGTTGCCCTCGCCGTCCGTCTCGGCAGACGCGATCGACTCCATCTTGCCAAACGACATGACGGTCTCGAGCGCCGCCGCGTCGACGAACGCGCCAGGCGCTATCGCCTTGCACTCGAGCGGGATGCGAGCGACCACCATGGCGGGAGGCGCCCACACGAGCTCGAGGGCGTCGTCGGCGAAGGCCGTGCCGTCAGAGCTCGCCTGCCCCTCGGCAGAGCGGAACAGCATGCCCGCGACAGAGGAGTAGGCGCCCTTGCCAGCCGCGCCCTCGGAGCCATCCGCGACGCTTCCGTCGCCCTCGGCAGCCGCACCGCCCGAGGCGACCTCAACAGACGCCAGCGCCGGGAACGCGGCTGCAAGCCCCTCGGTCCTCACGCTCTCCACCGCCTGCGGCAGCGTCAGCGACGTGACGCCCTCGGCCACCTGGCCCTCGGCGATCTCGACGGCCTTCACCGTCGCGCCATCGCCCACCGTCTCGGGAACGACGAGCGCGCCCTCGAGCACAGCACTCTCCTCGAACCCGACAAGCGTGGCCGCGCCGTCGGCTACCACATAGCGCAGGCCATTGTCGGCAACCTCGGCGCCGTCAGCCTCTGCGTCACCGTTGGCGCCTCGCAGCGCCACGTCCCCGCCGCTCGTCGCAGGACGGTCCGCAGGCTCGTCGGCGAACGCCTGCGGCAGCCCGGCCGCCGGCACCATCGTCACCGCCAGCAGCATCGCCAGCGCGACGGAGACAAAGCGGGTGGCAGCCATCCAACCACCCTGCGGGCGGTGAGCAGACTGAAGTCCCGCCCCTACTCCTCGCGGAACCAGCGAGGTGCCGCCGGCTCGTTCTCTTGTTTTTCGGGAAACGCCACTCATGTTTACGCCACCCGCCTTTCTCGATTTATCGCTTTCCAACACCGAGTGTTTTCGTTCCAAATCATCTACTTTTATCGCTCTCATATTTCAAATGGATAAAATTTGCTATCCCAAAAAAATTTGGCCCCCACCGTATGCATCCTTGTCCCATCAATCCCCTCCATCAGTAGACACGTTCGCCACTTTGCGACTGGTTATATGTCAACGCCGCCCCAAAAGCAACGTTATCGAAACCGATTCCCCCCAAATCTCCACATTTGGCGACCCACCCACCCCGTCTCTTTGAGTCGCCTTCCCCGCCTAGGGCGCAAGGCAAGTCACCGGCACCACACACACGCCATCGTCGCGCTGATAGGCATATCCTCCCGGCGTCAGCACTGCCATGACGGCAGGTGTGCCCATGATGCTGCGATTCACTTTCTCAGCCAGCTTGGTCAGGCTCTTTGCCGCCGCATCGACCTGCGCCGAGCCCAGCTTGACTTCGAATAGCCCGTATCGTCCGTCTTCCAACTTGAGGACGATATCGACCTCAAGGCCAGTATTGTCGCGGTAATGGTACACCTTGCCGCCCAAGGCCTCTGCGTAGACGCGCAAATCGCGGACGCATAGCGTCTCGAACAGCATGCCGAATGTGGACAGGTCGGCGAAGAGCCGTCGCGGCGTGGCCCCGAGCGCAGCCGCGGCAATTGAGGGGTCAACGAAGTAGCACGCCGGTGTCGTGACGATACGCGATTTTGCATGCAGCGACGGCGACCACGCCGGAGCGTCCTCGATTACATACAGATTGCGCAGAGCCGCAACGTAGGCGTTTACCGTTTCGCGTGAAAGTTCGCTGCCGCGCTCTTTCACGTCTTTGCGGATTGTGCCCATGTCGGCCTGCGTGGCACTGCAGCGCGCATATGCCTGAGCAATCAGCCGCGCATATCGCGGGCTGCGCGCGACGCCATCGACGCGCGAGATGTCCTCTTCGGCAATCGCCGTCAGATAGTCATGTGCCATGCGCAGCGATGCGCGCTGGCTACCGACGGTCACCGCACGCGGCCAGCCTCCCCGACAGGTCAGATATGCCAGCGTCTCGACGTCGGCTGCAGATTCCCCTTGCGTGGCATCGGGGCTATCGAAGAGCCGCGCAAGGGACACGTCCCCCGTGGAATCCCGCGACTCGTACAGGGACATGGGACGCATATCGAGAAAGGACATGCGGCCAGTGCCCGTATGGCGCGGTCGACGCTCGGGCGTCGCCGAGCCGGTGAGCATGAATTGGCCTGGCTCGTCGTCGAGATCAACCGCAAAGCGGACGGCGTCCCAGAGCTGTGGAGCCTCCTGCCACTCATCTATCAGCCGCGGCCGTGCGCCCTGCAGCAGCATCGACGGCTTGGCCTCGGCGAGAGCGAGGTTGTTCTCGCGGGTGTCTGGGTCCTGCATGAAGACCGTGCTCTCGGCCTGCTGCAGGGCCGTTGCCGTCTTGCCGCACCATTTGGGACCGCGAACGACAACGGCCCCTGCATATGTCAGCTTGTCCGCCAGCTCGGCATCCACAATACGAGGAAGATATTCACGCATGAGAGGCGTTCCTTACGTCACTTTTGTGCAAGTGTCATTTTCAATATAATGCCTGGTAGATTGATTGTATTAGGCACTTTGCAGTGTTTTTAACCTACACTTTGCAACGTTTTCAACCTACACTTCGCAATTGGGTTTAGGCGACCCGTCACCCTGTCCTTTTGGGTTCTTTTGGGTTGCAGCTATGAACTAGATGTCGAGCGCAAGGCCGATGGGGCAGTGGTCGCTGCCGAGCACCTCGTCGTAGATGGAAGCCGCCTCGATGCGGTCGACCAGCGACTGGCTGACAAGGAAATAGTCGATGCGCCAGCCAGCGTTCGTGAGGCGCGCACGATGCTGATAGCTCCACCAAGTGTAGTGGCCGCCTTCGTCGGGATGCAGCTCGCGATAGGTGTCGACGAAGCCAGCGGCAATCAGCTCGTCCAGCTTGCCGCGCTCCTCGTCGGAGAATCCGGATGCGCCGCGATTGGGACCCGGGTTCTTGAGATCGATATCCTCGTGCGCAACGTTGAAGTCGCCACACATGACGACAGGCTTGGCCGGGGCCGAGGAGCCATCCGGCAGCGTTCCTTCGACCAGTCCGCTCGTGAACTCGCGGAACGCGTCGTCCCACTGCATCCGGTGGTCGATGCGCGCAAGACCCATCTGCGAGTTGGGTGTGTACACGTTCACGAACCACAGCTCGTCGAACTCGAGCGCGCAGATGCGGCCTTCGCGGTCGAGATATTCGTCGCCCAGCCCATGCAGCACGCGCAGGGGCTCTTCGCGCGTGAACACCGCCGTGCCCGAATAGCCCTTCTTCTCGGCATAGCTGAAGTATTGGTGATAGCCGGGCAGCTCAAGCTCCACCTGGTCGGGATGGCACTTCGTCTCCTGTATGGCAAAGACGTCAGCGCCAAACTGGTCGAACACCTCGTAGAAGTTCTTCTTGAGGACGGCGCGCAGGCCGTTTACGTTCCACGATACGAATCTCATGCGAACCTCCGCTCGCTCGTTGTTTCAGCAGGCGACCCATTTACCCCGTCCCTTTGGGTTCTTTGGGTTGGCTCAGGTCGCCTGGTCATTTGTGGTAGGGCTCGTTGCGGTTGATCTTGAAGGCGCGGTAGAGCTGTTCGAGGATGACGACACGCGCCAGGTTGTGAGGCAGCGTGATGCGACCGAGCGACCAGCGCACGTTCGCCCGCTGGCGAACAGGGTCATCCACGCCGCACGAGCCGCCAATCACCAGCGCAACGTCGTTGGTGCCCTCGAGCACCAGCGCATCCAGTCGGCTGGCGATGTCCTCGCTCGCGACGGTCTTGCCGCCAATGTCGAGGAGGACAACGTAGACGTTCGGCAGCGCGTCTAGCGCTTGAACGATAGACGCGCTCTCCTGGGCGCGAGCCTTGGCCTCGCCACCCGCGCGTGCCGGGTCGATGTCAGGCAGCTCGCGCACCTCCACGACAGCATAGGCCGACAGCCTCTTGAGGTATTCGGCGCACGCAGCCGTCCAGAACTGCTCTTTCAGCTTGCCAACCGCTATGACCGTAATGTGCATCATATTGTGGGCACCGGGAGTCTAGATGATCTTGTCGCACATGAACGCGTTCGCCGCCAGCTCGGCCGCGTCATCAAGGGGCGCCAGCTCATAAGCCGCAGTCCCCGTGCGCTCGGCATGATGCGCGACGGCGCGCGCAAGCAGCCAATCGGCCACCTCGGGGTTTTTCGCCAGCAGTGTGCCATGTAGGTAGGTGCCCAGGATGCTGCCTTGCAGGATGCCGTCTGCCCGCATCGCTGTGTCGTCGTTGTTGCCGGCACCCGTCTTCGAGACGACCTCGCCGAACGACTGCGCGTCGGCATCGAGATAGGTGCGGCTCGCGTGGTTTTCGAAGCCGACGACAGGCGCGTCGGCCACAGGCGAGCGCAGCGCGATGTTGCCGATCAGCCGGTCACCCGAAGTGCCGGGGCGGCGCGTCTCGACGTCAATGAGCCCGAGGCCAGGCACTTCTTCGTCGCCCAACAGCCACGTGCGCCCCAGAATCTGGTACCCCCCGCAGATGGCCAGCACGGGTCCTGCCTCGTCAATATAGCGGGCCAGGTCGTCACGCACGTCCGCCAGCGTCTCTGCCGCCAACGTCTGCTCACGATCGGGACCACCCCCCAAGAACACGAGGTCAACATCATCAAACGTGACCGGGTCGCCAAGATTGACGCGGCGCACCTCAACCGGAATGCCGCGCCAGCGCAGCCGCTGTTCGAGGATGCGCACGTTGCCGCCGTCGCCGTAAAGGTTCAGCAGCTCAGGCAACACATGGGCGATCACCACTGGCGATGCAGCGGCGTCGGGGGCAGGCAAATCCGCTCCGGAGGCTTGCGTCGTTGCAGCGAGATTTCTCGACTCCCTTCGGTCGCTCGAAATGACGCTGGGGGACGGCTTTGCGTTAATTGCTGCGGCGCTGGGGGACGGCTTCGTCTCGCTCGCAGCATGGCCGCCAGAGGCATTCGGCTGCGATGCCGCGAGCCCGTCAAGCACGCGCTTGACGGGAGGCAATGCCGAGTAGTTGGCTATCGCGTATACGGGTGCGTCAGCCGGCATGACGGCAGCCTCGCCTGCCGCGTCGTCGGCCGCAGCACCGGCAGCAGCGGCGTTGGCAGCGGCGTTGGCAACCTCGCCCGCAGCGGCGGCATGGCCGCCGCCGGCCGCACCATCGGTTGCGGCATACCCGTCGTCGGCCGCTCCTGCGGCCAACGCTGCGAACACGTCCTCGATGCCGTCAACGAGCTCGGCCGTGACGCCTGCATACTTCAAACGCACCTGCAAGTCGTTGCGGCGCGTGCCACCCGCGAACACGCGCACGGGAACGCCCGCCTCCATGGCAGACCCCGCGACCAGCTCCTCGAAGTCAATGTCCCATATCCACGAGACATCATGCCCGTCGACCACCTGGTCGTTGATGAAGAACGCCACGGCATGAGGAGCCTTCTCTGCCGCGACGATGCGCAGGTTTTGGTTGAACCCCGTCGGGTTCTTCGCTAGGTTGAGCAGCGTCGGGCGACCATCGATGACGTAACGCTGCAGGCGGCCATTGCGCGGGTCGAACGCATCGACAGCCCGCTGCACGTCATCCGCCGAACAGCCGACCGTCGCAGCGCAAGCATAGATGGCCAACAGGTTGTACACGTTGTAGGTGCCCGCGAGGCGCGCATGTAGCCGAACCGCGCCATGGCCACTCGCGCCCGCACCTGCGTCCGCGCCGTCCCCCGGCGCCGTCCCATGGAGCGCAGGAGCTGCGTACCTCGGCGTGCGCTCGGCGTTCACCTCGAACGAAACGCCATCAGGCATGAGGTCGATATCGCGCGCGACATAGTCGAGATGCGGTCGGCTAAAGCCACACTCGGAGCAAACATACGAGCCCAGCTGCCCGTACTGTCGGTACTCGTAGCGGAATATATGCGAGCACGCCTGGCACATCGTCGCGTCGGCGACGGCATTCTGCGCGAGATGCATGCTCTCTCCCACGCCAAACGCCACCATGCGCAGCGGCGCGAGCCCGGCGCGAGCGCGCTCCTCGGCGGCGCGAGATGCAACGAACGCACACAGCGGGTCGTCTGCATTGAAAATCAACCCGGTTTCAGGTGAAGCCACCAAGGCACCCACGATCGACTCCTGGATGCGGTCAATCTCGCCACAGCGATCGAGCTGGTCGCGGAACAGGTTGAGCAGCAGCACCCACCTTGCCCGCAGGTCGGGCAGCACGTGCGCGAGCCACAGCTCGTCGCATTCGATGACGCCCCAGTCGCTCGGGCGCCCCTGCAGCAGCGCCGATGCGATGCCGCTTTTGAGATTGGCCCCCGTGCGATTGCACAAGACGCTTTGGCCTGATTGCTCGATCACGTTGGCCATGAGGTTGGTGACGGTCGTCTTGCCATTCGTTCCCACCACCACGATGGAGCCACGCCGCAGCTTGCCGCGCAGCTCGCGCACGATGGCCGGGTCGATGCGCAGCGCCACGTTGCCGGGCAGCGTCGCCCCCGGCCGGTGGACGACGTGTTTCAGCCCCCAGGTGAGCGCCCCGGACGTCAGCTGGGCTATGTTGCTTCGTAGCGTCATTCTCTCCTGCCTTCGCCGCGCCCAACCCAAAGGGACAACCCAAAGGGGCGAGGTATCTGGGTCAGCCGCCGCTCTCGTGCTAGGCGCCCTCAGGCCGCCAGGCCGCCTCGTCGTGCTGGCTGCCAGCCCTTAGTCCAGCTGCTGGAATTCCAACGTCGTCGTGCCCAGCGTGATCATGTCAGCGTCGCGCAGGGGCGCTTCGCTCACCTTGCGGCCGTTTATGTACAGTCCGTTCGTGGACCCCAAGTCGGTGATGACCCAGATGCCGTTCTGCTCGCGGTGAATCTCGGCATGCACGCGCGATATGTTGATGTCCGGCACGACGATTTCGTTCACCGACTCGCGCCCGATCTGCTGAACGTCGCCGGTCAGCTGGTACGCCACGTCGCGCGTCTCATCGTAGAGATACACCTCGGGCAGCGCAGCTTTGGCGGAGCGCGCGGCACCAGCCGCGCCAGCGCCCACGGCCTGCCCGTCACGAATGTTCACCGTGGCGGCTGCGCCGTCGTCTTCGTCGTCGACATATTCATCGTCGCCGAACAGCGCGTTGACGCCTGCCCCGCGCGTCTTGCGCGGCAGCGGCTCTGACACGGCTGGCATCTCGACCGCTGGCTCGGTGCCGGGCTCGAAGCCCTCCTCGCGCAGCGCACGCTCGGCCTCGCGAGCCGCACGCACCACGTTGTCAATTGGCTCGAAGTGAAGCGAGTCGTTCTGGGCGCGTTCGGCGGCATCCACCTCGCGAGCGCCTGCCCGCGTGAGGATGGGCTCGTCATCGAGGGCGCTCTTGTATGAGACGCCCTGAGGAGTCGCCTTGCCCACGCCGACGCCCGCAGCGGCACCCGCGC